>JBHLRQ010000073.1:0-16580 GCA_048882385.1 Candidatus Thorarchaeota archaeon
TCTTGATAGAGTGGATACTGTTCATACTCTGTATCATCTGAGTTGAACCAAGTGAGTTGGAAGGAAGCGAGAATTCCCAAGTCGTTCATTCTCAGTAGCTGGTCGTCTCTAAGAAGGACGAGATGTTCCATACGATGACGGTAAAGCTCGTTCGACTCTCCTCCTAAAGCTGTTTCGAAGGAATTCATGACCACATCTGTTGCATTGTCTGTTACGCTATGAACGGCGATCTGGTATCCTGCCTCATGAGCCTCCTGCACAAATGCATCAAGCTCGGTCTGGGTCAAATAGTGCTGCCAAGTGGTGATCCAAGCATCCATTAGGATCTTCACTCCTGCAATCCTTAACATTGAACTAAATTCTTGTCTAGGTTGGTATGCTTGATACCAATCTCCAAAATCCTGTCCACCCCGACTCATTGTAAGATAGACATTGACACGAATGCGAAGATTGTCCTGCTGATCTAAGGCTATCAGTTCACCCAAGGTATTTGGATTCGCAGTCATTTCTGTAATGCTTGTCCATCCATTGCTCAGGGCATTCTCCATCGCTTCATCTGGCAATGATTGGTTCAGAACATCTCGACGACGTATCCAATGAGCATGGGAATCAATAAAGCCTGGAGTAAGGGTTCTTCCATCAAGGTCAATAACGCGGGTGTTTGGTCCAGCCATTGCAAGGATGTCACTCTCATTACCGATTGCGAGAATGGATTCTCCTTGGATGGCCAAAGCCTCAGCTTGCTCAGGGTATTGCTCCATCGTGATGATTGTGCCGTTGTGAATTATTGTATCAGGTGAGAGCTCCTCTTCATCGGCTGAAAATCCCTGTGAGGTGAAACACATGGGAGATGATAGTATGAGTGTGAGAACAATCACAACGATAAGATGTGACTTATTTTGATTCATCTTGCCAACACTGAACCTAAACTTTGTTCAGGGCTTTGGCTTAAGTCTTCCGGCTTTGGAGTTCAATTTCGTCATTGTCAGGGGTGATGATCTATCCTAGCTCTTCTTTGGTTCAAGCTTCTGAACAGCACGTGCAGGATTTCCTGCGACCATTGTCAAAGGAGGGACATCCTTACTCACCACCGCGCCTGCAGCAACAATTGCCCCTTCTCCAACAGTGACTCCTGGAAGAATAATAGATCCAGCTGCCAGCCACGCACCCTTTCCAATCACCACTTTCTTTGGGCCTTCATGAAAGATCTTCCTTTTCTGATGATAAGGACTTGCACCTGAGTGAGCCATCAGTTTTACACCCGGTCCTATGCTTGCCCAATCTCCTATCTCAATATACTCCGGATACTCACCATCCACTAAGACCTGAAATCCCATGTAAACCCCTTTTCCTATCTTGACACCACATTTTCGGTACACACTTGCTCTGAATTGGTATGATGGTGCCAACCAAGCAAGAATTCGTAAGAATCTTCCAAGCAGTTTACCCATATCTCATCACCTTGCTCCTCTTCTCCATAAGACTCTCCTCAGGTAGTCTGAGAACACCCAATTGTCGATATCTCCAGTAAGAAGAAGACAGAATGTACTGTCACCTCTCCATTTGCCATGAGTATTCCAGTATTTCACTGCCTCTGTTGGAGTTGTGCACCACGCTCCAAGACTATGAGCGTGTTGTGTGACATCCTTTAGGCACTGTGAAAACTCAGATTGCCCCATTCTGATAGGGTGCAGATCAAACATTATGACTCCATTTGTCTGAGCTGCGTTACTCACTTCTTTATTTAGCGCTCTTGTAACATCCTTTGGCCCCATCCCTAGTCTGTCAATCATCAGATCGTCACTTTGGATGTTTAGAGGTATATACGTGACCTTGGACTCTTGTCCATCAAAATCTGTATGGAAAAATTGAGTCTTCTCACGGTGTTCTGGTCTGTATCCGAACCCGCCATCCCAAAGAAGTCCTACTTGCTCCAATAGGAGCGGCATATCATCTGTATAGTTATCGTATGGTGCTCTGAATCCTGAAATATCAATCCCTAAATTCTTGAATACTTGAAGGCTAAGTCTAAGATCCTTCTCTCTCTCTTTGGCTGAAAGGGTGGGGTATCGTACGTGATTGTATCCGTGACTAGCGACTTCATGTCCTTCATCCGTAATCATCTTTACAAGCTCAGGCTTCATTTTGGCTACTGATGCGACTGTAGGAAATGCAAATCGACCATTTGCTTCATCAAGAGCCGAGAACATGTTTTGCAGTATTGTAGTGAATGGAGTCCGGTGAAGTTTCAGCATACGAAACAGCTGTCGAGGAGCTCTCAAACCCCATCTTCTGCTCAGCTGCCCAACATAGTTTTGTCCGAACACAGTTTCCACCATTTCTGTAATAGGTTCTGTCTTATGCGACTCTTTCAAAAGGATTCCGACCGCCATCATAAATCGCGCACTCATGGGAACACTTATCGAAGAAGTCAAACCTCTTTCTGCTATCTTAGAAATCAGGTGAGAAGATGAAGCTGAGTCATATTGGAATCCTTGTGACAGATATCGAAGCAGGCATCAAGAATCATGAGAAACTGTTTGGATACAAACAGATAGGTCCCATTGTTGATGACCCAGTTCAGAAGGTTAGAGTTGTTCTTATGGGAATCTCGGAAACAGACCCAGTTAAGATTGAGCTCATCTCTCCTCTTTCTGATGACTCTCCAGTTGCTGATCTTCTAAAAAAACGACAGTCACTATACCATCTGTGCTATGCTGTGTCTGATATTGAAGCAGCTAAAAAGAAAGCTCGAGAGAATGGAGCTGTCATCATTTCACAGCCAGTAGAAGCTCCGCTCTTCGATGGTCGAAAAATCTGCTTTCTTTTCACTCGAGACCATTATGTAATTGAATTGGTGGAAGGAGATCATTGAATCACGATCTCGCTAGTGCAATAATTGCTCTAGGACTAGTTATTCACTTCTCACTCCACTATCTACCACAAATACCTTGGAGAATAGATCGAACAATGGTTCAACATAGCTGATATTCATCTTTGAGTAGACGAAGTTACACATGTCAATGAACCTGTCTGCCCTTTCATCCGCATATTCCTCTATTCCGATGATCTTCTTCGTTCTTTTTGCTAGGTCTCTCACAAGTCCCCTTGCACCTTTGTCTTCTGCAAAGAGTTCAGTTGCTTCTTGTTCAACTCTTTTCAGTTGACTCTTTACGCGTATATCGGATACATCATCTGCTCCAAAGCTCTTGACAACATCCATTAGAACATCCAGGACACCATTATGAAGTCCTGCAACCAAAGCTTCGATTTCATAAGCGGTAAAACGTACGGTTGTACCATCTTCTGTGAGCTGCCATTTTAGGTCGCTACTTCTGCTCACAGTTATCTTTCGTTGACCTATGACAATCATCTCGTCGAAGAACCTGGAGTCTATACTACTTCGTAATGCTGTCTTGATAATGGCAGCCTCTGGAAGCTTGACCCGTATTGAATTCCCTCCATTTGTGATGACCAAACACAGGCCATTTGAAGGTTGTATCTTTTTCACATAATCCGACGGTGGTGCCACTTCTACAGGGGGTAGATGTTTCAGCTTTTCAGCCAGCTCTCGGACTTCAGCTTCTGAGCAGATGTAGGTTTGTCTGTCTCCAGAGATTGAGATAGTGCCATCATCTGCTCTTTCGAAATCTATTCTGTTTCCACCACCCACATCTGTAGTTTTATGGTATGTTTGCTTATAGCTACGTGCTGTTTGCGCAAGTTTCTCTAATGCTGCGGATATCATATGGGCTTCTCCATATCCCATAGTAATCTCTGCGTTCCCCTCGGTTCCGCGGCCAATACCAAGGGCTCCATCCTGTCTTATCTTGACGTACATAACCAGCCACCGAGTCATGAATGTGAGTCTTTTGTTGAAAACTTTTCTGGAGTTTCTTCAGACATATCCGAAATGTCAAAAGAACAGGAACTACCTCATAATTTGACCAATCATGGCTGAAGATGAGATTTGTGAAATCACCCTCATATTACATGATCTTTCTGATGACAGGATTGTATGTCCTTTCAGTGAAGGTAGATGGAAAAAGGTAGGTGATGCTCTTATTCTCTTCATGCTCGTTGGAATGCCTATTCTCTATCTAATTGCTATTTTGATGACTATTTAGAACTAAAATGTGCAGAATTGTATGCAGGAGGCGTAACGCCTCTGCATAATCGATTCTAGATTGAATCTGTAACATCGAAAGCTAGAGTACCTGCTTCCTTTGTTTTTAGAGAGAGGTCTATCTTGTGTTCTCCTTCTGAAAGAGGCTCTCCCTTTACGATGAGTTCAATCTCTACTCCAACTTTTATCGGAAAGGTATTTTCTTCACTTATATCAGACCCTAGGATTTCAATACCTTCAGATCTAATAGTCAGGTCGTCAAGACTATACTCATTTCCATCCACCTTTATTGGTGCCACCGCTGTTGTAGTACCTGGTGATAGTGAGTTCTTCAGTTTTAACATAAAGCCGCCTTCGACGTTTTCGAGGCTCCCTTTGATGTAGAGTTTTCTAAGTAAGAACGCTGGAATTTGCATTTGTCATTTAGCCTCCACTAATACTGAGACAGCCAGCAAACTTGTGAATCTTTTATAAGTTCCGAAGTAGAGCCACGACTATTTTTTGGTCACAAAATGTATAAGCCATCATGATTCGTCTGAGCATGAAACACACAGCATAAGGAGAGAAATGGTTGCAGTTTGATTTCTTCGACATTTTTGGTGACATCTTTGGAACATTCTCAATAATGATCATACTTATTCCCATAATCATGGTGGTTGTTGTTGTCATAATCGTGTTTACTGTGTGCAGAGCTGGATCCAGTGTGGCTACACAGGTAGCTCGAGGTTTTACTATTGAGGCACCTTCTTTTGTAATTCCTGAGAGACATCGTGGTCATCAGCGATCTGATGGTTCCGAGATAAGAACAGTCAGACTACCTGAAAGGTGTCCGTCATGTGGTGCAGCATTGTCTCATGAAGGAATTGACTGGACTGGACCCCTTGAGGCTAAATGTAATTATTGCGGAGGTACTGTCAGAGCCAATTTTGAACGTGTCTGATAACCTACTATCCCGCCAATGCTTAGATAATACAATCACACTTAGTTTATCAAATCAAGTTCGTATCAGTTAATGGTACCGAGATTGAACATTGGGTAAAGTATTTCAAAGATATATCACAAACAAATGCTTCAAGAGGATTAACTACATGGTCGAAGCTCTGGAGATGCAGGAGGATGGGACTACTCTGGATGTAGACTTGACAGAAGAAAGTCTTCAAGCTGACCGTGTTTTCTGTGTAGTTGATGATACAAACAAGAATGTCTACATCTGGCTGGGCAAAGAAGCAAATGTACGAAAACGGTTTGTTGGAGCTCAGACAGCAAGCAAAATTCGAGGAGAACTCAGTACGGGGTTCAGGGTCCGTTCGCTGGACCAAGGAGATGAACCTGTAGCTTTTTTCAACTCCTTGAAACGTGACTAGATACTAGCTATTCCGTAACATTATATAGCACACTAGGCTACGAACGTTGAGAGGTCAATAGTGTGAGAGGATTGATGAAAACCGCTCGTGGGGTTGGGAATCTTGAGCTGAAGGAGATTGAAAGACCAACACCAATGGGGGATGAAGTCCTAATCGAAGTAGCTGCAGCTGGTATTTGTGGAACTGACATTCACATCAAGCATGATCAGGCTTTCTACAACCCTCCTGTTGTCCTTGGGCATGAATATTCTGGAAAGGTGGTTGAAATTGGAGGTGACGTGACATCTGTAACGGTAGGTGATCCTGTTGTTTCTCCAGCAACTGCTTATTGTGGTAAATGTCATCAATGTAAAACTGGGCATATGAATAGATGTACAGCAACCGACAAGAGAATTCTTGGAACATCCAATGCCAATGGAGCTTTCGCGAAGTACCTGATTGTACCCGATTATATAGTACATAAAGTACCAACGAAAGTATCAATGGAAGAGGCAGCACTTGCTGAACCCTTTGCATGTGTTGTACACTCGGTGATTGACAAGACTCCAATTTGTCCCGGTGATGTCGTAGTTGTTCAAGGACCTGGAACTATGGGCTTAATGGCAACTCAAGTCGCTAAGTCAATGGGAGCAGGAAAGGTCATAGTTACTGGTGTGACTGCTGATGAATGGCGCTTTGATATCGCAAAGAAAATTGGTGCTGACATGACTATTGATGTACAGAGTGAATCTGACCCGGTTGGAATTGTCAATGCTGAAACTGATGGTCGAGGTGCTGATGCAGTCATCGAGGCGTCTGGAGCCTGCGTGGCTTGTACACAGGCTTTGGACTTTGTAAAAGTGGCTGGACATGTTACACTTCTGGGGGTTCGAGGCCAACCAGCAAACATCGATCTTGATCCAATCATCACTAAAGAACTCACCATGTCTGGAACTTGGGGGACTCTGCCATCTTCTTGGGTGACAACACTTAGGCTCCTGTCTTCGCGTAAAGTAGATGTTACACCACTCATCACTCATAGAATCAAACTCTCAGAATGGGAAAAAGGGTTTGATCTGATGGAAAGCCAAAAAGCAATCAAGGTTCTCTTCACTAGTTTTGAGTGAATCTGGATGGTGCACTTATGTTCCTAACAAAGGATATTGACTCTGAAGAATATCCAATCTATAATCAGCCTGGTATGAAAGGTGTACGACGAAGACCACTTCTCAATCCTGACAATTCCTCGAAGAACTTTGCAATTCGCATGTACACCATCGAATCCGGTGGACACACATCGTACGATATTCATCCACACGAACACGGAGTGTACATATTCAGTGGGGAAGTAACAGTTAAGATTGGAGAGCAGGAATTACTTCTACACACTGGAAATGTTCTCCATATAGGTGGTAATGAACCCCATCAGTTCTTCAACCACGGAACAGAACTCGTGAAATTTCTGTGTGTGCGAAACTTTACTACTGTCTAGGCGCCCAAGCATCAAGACAATCTTGAATTGTTGCTATATGGGAAGCAGCAGGACCCCCACCCATCACTATTGCAACAGAACAAGCCTCCATGATCTCTTCTCTGGTAGCACCCAATGAAAGGGCTTGTTTGGTGTGATATACCATGCATTCCTCACATGGTGAAAGAATTGATGCAACTATACACATCATCTCCTTTACCTTCGCAGAGAGAGCACCATCCTTGTGTACCGCCTTCTGTAAGTCGGTAAATGCATTTCTCACATCAGGGATATCCCTGTTGAGTGCTCCAAAATGTTTCATGAAGCTCTTTAGGGTCTTCTCAACTTCGTCAGTTGTCATTAAATCATTCCTCATGTTGAGAGGTTCATGGGACTGGTGTCCCCAGATTCCATGTTGGCTTTGAATAGCGGCTCTGATATAAAACCTGTGAAGTGTCCTTCTCCTCCTTAGTTAGCTGGCCAATCTTCGATGATCTTCCTGATACTGACTCAATGCTCTCTACAATCGCCTGTTTAATTTGATCTAGCTCTGGACAGTTGTCTATTTCATTAGAGATGTTCGTCACTACATCTCTCTTACTCTCTGTGCATCTGATTCGAAACCGGTCACGGAGATATTTCGGCTGATTCTTTGGTGGGTTCAAGCTCTCTCTTAGGGAGGTCAAGTCTGAGCATACTAATAATGTGCCATGTAGGAAGGCAACACCACGTTTGAGCCATCCTGCAGTTCCAGTTATTTTGAGTTCACCAATTCTTATACATGATCGAATAGGGTCATAATTTGCAGGGATACCAATGGATTGTAAACCAGCTGCGACTGAACCAATAAATCTCTCATAGATTTCTTTCAATGTTCTTGGCACAAATCTTTCCATCTTATTAACACAGATTGAAAAGTTAAGATTACCCTGGTCATGATAGACTGTGCCGCCACCAGTGAATCGCCTGGCAATTGCGATTCCGTTCTTTCTACAGAAATCAAGATTGACTTCTTCATGTACGCATTGAAATCGCCCAATCACCACTGCCCTATCAGATTTCCAAAAACGAAGTGTGTTCTCCTTTTCTTCTTGTTTGGACATAGTCCTAGCTAGACTCTCATCTATTGAGAGATTCCGAAAAACATCAAGGTCGATCTCTTCAATGATTCGCCAGGACATGAATCAATCACTCTTCTATGACCTTAGCAACAATCATTGATTAGCTTGTTGTTAGCCGGTGGATAAATTAGGTTGCTCTCCACCGGCGGGAGGCCCCAGAGCAACGGTTGAGGCTTGGAGCAGATGTCGTATTCGAGGCTGACACGAAATGATACGTGTCGAGATTCGGTCTGCTCTCTTCAATATAAGGTCCCCCTGATAATTAGAGCCGAAATTCATGCTAGGTATTGACCACATTCATGACATGAAATGGAGCCAGGTTTCAGCTTTGTCCCGCAATATGGACATTCTATCCTAGTGGCTTGCTGGTCGAAAGGTTGAGAATCTAGAACAAATCTTCCGGAGGCGTTGATATTCTTGAGTCCTATTGCGTCTGCATAGAATTCTGTGAATCCACAATCTGCGCATGTGAAACTCTCTAGTGTTGCAGACGAAAATCCCGGTAAGTCAATTCTAATATGGTGTTGTCCGTAGACTCGGTGAGGTCCAGCTATTCTGGTTCCTCTACATTTAGGGCATGTTTTTGTACGAATCATCTCCCTCTCAAAATAGATTTGTGATTGAAACTAGATAATGCTTTGGTAAAGTTTAGACCCTTTCAATCCAGGTTTTTGATGATATCGAGAAAAATCTGTATAGCTATATCTTCATCATGTATGGATTTTCTAGAGTTTCCTTGAGGGATTGCAAAAACTGTCCTGCTGGTGCACCATCAAGAACTCGATGGTCTACTGCACAGCTTGCCATCATCGTCGAACGTATGACAATTTTATCCTCTACTACCACTGGCTTCTTCTTGATTTGCCCTAGAGCAAGGATTGCTGATTCTGGTGGATTGATCACAGGAATGAACAAGTCGACTTTGAACGGTCCTAGATTAGAAACAGTGAAAGTGCTTCCTGTGAGCTCCTCTGGTTTCAACTCATTAGTCTTGGCCCTTTTACCGAAGTCCTTTGTTTCCATTGCAATCTGAGTGATTGACTTCTTGTCTGCATTTCTGACGGTGGGTACGATGAGTCCATCCTCTGTGGCCATAGCAACACCAATGTTCACTTCATCAAACATGACAAGGTCATTCCCAACCAATGTCGCGTTGAACTTGGGGAAGCGTCCAAGTGTGTCTGATACTGCTTTCACAATGATGTCATTAAACGAAATTCTAATACCGTGCTTTTTCTGAACCTGCTGATTGATCTCATCTCGAAGCTCCACGACTTCTGTCATATCAATCTCAGTAATCATTGTGATGTGAGGATTCTGTGAACTCTGAGTCATTCTTCTAGCAATGGTTCTTCGTAGTGGCGTCAGAGTCGTTACCTGTTTCACTTTCCGTTCATCTGAAATAGTGATTTGAGGACCACTTTGCACAGCAAGAACATCCTTCTCCACTATTCTTCCCCCTTGACCAGTACCAACAACAAGAGAAAGATCAATACCTAACTCCTTTGCTTTCTTCTTGGCTCGTGGAGATGCTTTGATTTTTCCGCTGGGTAAGCGAGTTTCAGCAGAAACAGCTTTGCCAACTTCTCGTGCTTTTGGAGTTGTATCAGAAGGTGTAGGTATTGAGAAGGTGGGTGTCACACCTGCTGCTTGGTTCAGCTTCCTAGGCATTAAATCAGGGACTTTTTCGCCTTCCTTACCAATATAGGCAATGGGTTCACTGATAGGAATCTCGTCATCTACATCGCAGAGTATCTTTAGCAAGACTCCGTCTGCAGGTGACTCCAATTCAAACTCATTCTTCTCACCGAAGATCTCAACAATTGGTTCGCCTTGTTTTACTTTGTCACCCTCTTTTTTCAACCACTTGAGTATGACACCATACTCCATGGCTACACTCATGCGCTGCATGATCATGGTTGCTACCATCTGACTCACCTATACTATTTCACGGATGGCCTGTGCTATGCGTTTGTTGTCTGGAATGAAATACTGTTCAAGTGGTGGACTGAAGGGGACTGGAGTGTCTGGAGCGTTTACTCTCTTGATGGGTGCGTCCAACCAGTCAAATGCCTCCTCCTGGACAATGGCTGCAACCTCCGCGGTCGTTGCGCCTGTCTTGGTCTCTTCTGTCACAAGAACAAGTCTTCCAGTCTTCTTTACTGAGTCTATAAGCGTCTTCGTATCTAAGGGGGCAAGTGTTCTAGGGTCAATGACCTCTACACTGATTCCCTCTTTCTCAAGCTCTTCTGCTACTTCTAGGGCTTTATGAAGCATAAAGAAGGTTCCCCAGACTGTGACATCTGCACCCTCTCTTCTTACATGAGCCTGACCAAAAGGTATCGTATAGTCTTCATCAGGAACCTCTTCTTTTCGGTCATAAACCAGTTTATGCTCAAAGAACATGACAGGATCAGGGTCTCTGATTGCTGTCTTTATGAGACCTTTAACATCATAGGCAAATGCTGGAACTGCTATTTTCAGTCCCGGAGTGTGCATGAACCATGACTCCAAACTCTGTGAGTGGTGGGAGGCAATGTTCTTTCCTCCTCCAAAGACACTTCGTAGAACTAGTGGTACTGATGTCTGCCCACCAAACATGTAACGCATTTTCGCTGCCTGATTGCAGACCTGATCCATAGCCAAAGTAATGAGGTCCCCAAACATGATTTCTGCTACCGGAATGAGACCTGTTATTGCAGCGCCAACAGCCGCACCTGCAATTGTATTCTCAGAGATAGGAGTGTCTCTTACTCTTTCTACACCAAACTCCTCTGCCAAACCTTTTGTAACTTTGAAGGCTCCTCCCCAATTGAGACCGACATCTTCTCCCATGATGAAGACACGTTCATCGCGCAACATCTCCTCGCGGAGACCAGTTCTGAGGGCTTCTCTGTATGTTATCTCAGGCATCTAAAGCACCTCCGCAAAGACATCTGTGAGTGCATCTTCCGGTTTGGGGTACTCTGCTTTCTTGGCAAAGTCGCCGGCTTTCTCAACTGCCTTGGATATTTTGGTATCGATCTTCTCAGCTTCCTTTTCAGTGAGGGCTCCTCGTTCAATTACAATCTCACGAATTATCCGCACTGCGTCTCTTTCGTCACTCAACCAGTGATTTGCTTCATCTTCGGGTCTGTATTTGGCTTGATCAAAACGCGAATGTCCTCTCATTCTGTATGTCTGACACTCTATCAGTGTAGGACCTCCGCCATCGCGAGCACGCTTTACTGCTTCAACAGTTGCTTCATACACTTCAAGGGCATTATTTCCATCCACAACAACACTAGGAATACAATATCCCTCTGCTCTCTGTGCGATTGTCGCACTCGGACAAGTCATTTTGATTGGAGTTCCCATAGCATATAGATTGTTTTCGACAATCCAGATCAGTGGTAGTTTCCAAATAGCTGACATGTTCAGCGATTCTCCGAAGGTCCCGTTGTTCGATGCACCATCTCCAAAGAAACATGCTACAACATCCTTTGTGCCTCGCATTTGACAAGAAAGAGCTGCACCGACTGCGATTGGAAGACCCGATGCAACCACACCTGTGGCACCTAACACTCCCACATCAAACTGAGTTATGTGCATTGAACCGCCCTTGCCTTTGCATGATCCACTCTCTTTTCCAAGCAATTCAGCCAATGCTGCGTTCATATCAGCTCCTTTGGCAATAACATGACCATGTCCTCGATGAGTGCTTTGAATCCAATCAGTCTTCTTAAGAGCTGTAGTTACTCCGGCCGCTACTGCTTCTTGTCCCAAATATAGGTGAAGTGTGCCTGGTACGAGGTTTTCACCAAAGAGGTCCCATACTTTTTCTTCAAATCTACGTACTTTCAGGGTTCTTTCAAAGAGCTCCTTCAGTATCTTATTATCAACTGTCATTGTTTCAATCAACTACCTAGTCTGACTGAGAGCCTACGGGCGCCTCCTCCAACTTTGTCTGATAAAGGCTTCGAAGTGGATTTTTCTGTTTGGTACTTAACTATTGAACTACTATCTGTACATTGAAGAACACTAGTGTACAGAGCTAGATTCTGGATTTATGTGTGTTTAGATACACAATGTAATATTAGTACTTTTGTTATTCTGTAAGTGTAGGGATGTGGAATCTCTAAGTTGCGACAAGAAGCAATGGAGTGGATTGGATCATCTTCCGCATCCCATTATATTTCTTTTTTACATCAATAGGCGGTCCTAAGAGTTCTTATTGTGGTTTGCATAGCCCAACTTGGCACATTTCTGGGAGTGTCTTCAGATGAGCTCGGTTGGAGTAAACGCATTGGTCACATCCGGACGCACCCTCAAACAAGGTCGTGGAATGGAAATTGGAAAACTCAGTTCAGAGTACTTTGAAGAAGTTTCTGTATGTGAGATGGACAAAGTAACATTTGAGGCCTTAGGAATTGAAGAGGGAGATCCTATCCGGGTTGAAACCATTCATGGTAAAGTCGTGGTGAAAAGCAGGTTAGACCGTAGAGCCGAACCCGGTGTTGTATTCATTCCATGCGGGCCCTATGCGAATGCCATCACTGGAACAGATACAGAAGGTACTGGTATGCCTGATTACAAGAGCATCGAAGCTCAACTCTTTCCAGCAAAAGGCGAACAGGTACTGAGTGTTAAAGAGTTGCTGACTAAAATGGTGGAGGAATCTAAATGAGGGATGGCACTTATGACCATATAGTCTGTGTGTTCTGCGGATGTCTTTGTGATGACATACAACTTGAGGTCCAAGATAATAAGATTACAAGTAACGAGAATGGCTGTGCAATAAGCAAAGCAAAGTTCCTACATCATGCAGAGGACAGATTGGAGGGTCCTGCAATTCGCGAGAATGGAACCTCAAAAACAGTCACTTTGAAAGAAGCTGTAGCAAAGGCTGTTGATATTATAGCGAATTCAAAACGGTTGCTTGTATATGGTCTAAGTTCTACTGAGAATGATGCTCATAGAGAAGCCTACAAGATTGCTGAAGAAGCTGGAGGTGTTGTTGATAATACATCCTCTGTCTGTCACGGTCCAACAATTTTGGGTACACAAGAATCAGGTGAGGCAGTTGCAGCTCTGGGCGAAGTTCGACATAGATCTGACCTTGTTATCTACTGGGGATCAAATCCTCAGTTTGCACATCCTCGACATATGAATCTCCACACGAGAGCAGCAGGTGAGTACATTAAAGATCCAAAGAACGAAAGGAAGATTTGGGTCGTTGATATCCGCAAGACAATAAGCGCTGGAGTTGCTGACAAGTATATTCGCATTGATCCTGGTTCAGACTTGGAGGTCATCTCAGCACTTCGTGCCATTATTAGAGGAAAGATATTAGATGTTGAAGATGTCGGTGGAGTGTCAATAAAGGAACTCACAGAACTTGCAGAAATTATGAAGAATACGAAATATGGAGTTCTCTTCTTTGGTCTTGGTTTAACACAATCCAAGGGTCGGCATCGTAATATCGATGCAGCAATCCGACTCATCCAAGATTTGAATTATCACACAAAATGGAGTATGATGCCAATGAGAGGTCACTATAATGTTGCGGGTGCCAACAAAACCTCAACATGGCAGACCGGATACCCATACGCAGTTGACTATGCACGTGGATACCCCAGATATCAACCTGGAGAGTTTACTGCGGTCGACATGCTAGCTAGAGGTGAAGCTGATGTTCTTCTGAACATCGCAGCAGATCCAGCAGCTCACTTCCCAAGGGACTCCTTGAAACATATGGGTAACATTCCAATAATCAATCTGGATCCAAAACAAAACATGACTTCGCTACTTGCTACAGTCAATATACCTACTGCAATAGCAGGTATAGAGTGCGATGGCGCAGCAGTACGAATGGATGGACTCCCTCTCTACCTCAAGAAGGTGGTGGAACCTCCTGAGGATTTCTTGCCAGACCGAGATGTCCTCAAAATGATATATGATGAACTAAGGAGGGTGAAGAAATGAGTAAAGACACAATTCTCACAAATGGTAGAGTCTATGACCCAATGCATGGAATTGAAGACGAAGTTATGGATATCTGTATTTCAGATGGTAAAATTGTCGAGAAAGTTAATGCGTCCGCAAAGAAGATTGACCTCAAGGGCAAGCTTGTGATGGCAGGTGGCGTTGACATGCACTCCCACATTGTTGGAAGTAAAGTAGGCTTTGGTCGTGCGATGTGCCCAGAAGATCACCGGAAGGATCCTGTTCCAAAGACCAAAGACACACGAGGTGGTGTCGGCTACACGATGCCCAACTCCTACGTGATTGGATATCGGTACTCGGCAATGGGTTATACAACAGTGATCGAACCTGCGCTCCCCTCCCTAAAGGCACTTGGTTCTTGGGAGGAAATGGAGGATCTGCATAACCTAACCTCAGGTCTACTTCCTTTATTTTGTAATAGTATGATAACCTTCGACTATGTCAAAAAGGGTGACATGAGTGGACTAGCAGCATTCATTGCGTGGACCCTGCGGAGTGTTGGCGGGCTAGGTGTAAAGGTTGTGAATCCTGGAGGTACATATGCTTGGGCACATGGTGTAGACCTTCGAGACCCCGACGGCGAGGTGCCAGGTTGGGGCATTACTCCCAAGGAGATTACCCGAGGTCTTTGTCAGGCGGTCGAATCTTTAGGTCTGCCTCACATGATGCACTTTCATCCGAACAATCTCGGACGCGTTGGAAATGTTGAAACCACCATTGCCCAACTTGATAGCATCAAGGACATCAAGGGACACGGAGGTCGTAAGCATATCTGTCATCTGACTCACATGTCCTTCGAAACTCTAAGCAGTGTCGAAGGTGGAGGTACTGAATGGGGTGACATAGAGTCTGGTGGTCTGAAATTTGCTGAATATATGAACAAAAACAAGCATTTCACAGCAGACATGGGGCAGATCACTTTCGGTCCTGCTACAACAATGACGGGCGACGGTCCATTTGAATTCTATCTCTACCAATTAACTCAGGGTAAGTGGACAAATATTGCTGTTGATGTAGAACTTCCCGGTGGGGCTGGAATAGTTCCCTATACATATAGTCCCAAGGCTGCTGGAAATTCGGTACAATGGGCAATACCTCTGGAGTTTGCACTAAATGTTGATGATGTCTGGCGCTGTATTATCAGCACAGATCATCCGAATGCAGGACCATTCACAAAATATCCATTGGTCTTCTCATGGTTAATGAGCAAGAAACAGCGCGACATATGGATGGAGGACATGCACAAGTTTGCGCACGAACGTTCAATACTTTCATCAATTGAAAGAGAATGGAGTCTCTATGATGTTGTGATATCCACGCGCGCATCACCTGCTAAGATCTTAGGCATAGAGAAATCGAAAGGTCATCTTGGTGTTGGTGCTGATGCTGATGTTTCAGTATACGATGTTGATACGACAAAGGTCGATTTTGCTAAGAATCCCGAGAAGATAATCAAGACCTTCTCAACATCCTATCTCACCTTCCTTGGAGGAAAACAGGTTGCAAAGAAAGGTAAGGTGAAAGGAACTCCTAACGAGGGAGTTCTGACCATTCATCCCAAGCTCAACGAATCTCTGTGGGAACGAATCAACAAAGAGCTTGAGGTGAAGATGAACGCATGGTATTCACACTCCTTCTATAACTATCCAGTACCAAAAAGATATCGTGAACATCTAGAGAAGAAGACCTTAGTCGATTCAACATCGATACCAGCTTAGCAACTAAAGGCTGGTGCCTGTCTTGTCACCAAAAGAGGAAGACCCCTTTGAGAACCTTTCCCCGGGGTATGAAGGAGTAGGAGAGTTCTATGACCTCTTTGCAGACAATGCAGATGTGCCCTTCTACATTAAATGCGCTGAGCAATTTGGTTCACCAATACTAGACCTGGCTGCTGGTACTGGTAGAGTGACTTTTGCTCTTGCTCAGAAAGGACATGAGATTGTGGCTCTTGAGCAGTCTCCGTCAATGCTTTCTAAAGCAAAGAGTCGCCTTCAAAACTTTCCTATTCAAATTGCGAACCGAATTACCTTGATTAAAGGTTCCATGATTAATTTCAATCTTGAAAAGAAATTTCGATTGATTATAATCCCAACCTCTTTCGCACATGCATTGACATCTGAAGACCAGCTTTCCGCTCTTCGGTGTGTAAGACGACACCTGCAGGATGACGGGAGATTCATTCTGGATTTATTCCCTGCTGGGCTGCAATACGAGCGAGCCTCATTTGAAGACACGCCAATAGAACTAGATGATGGTCGGTCAGTAACACGAATTGGACAGATTCATTCCGACCTCGCAAAACAACTAATGAGAGTCGATCTACAATATCTTGTGCGTGACTCTAATAACCAGTTGATTGACAAATTAGATATTGTTTCTGGAGTCGCTCTGATTTTCAATAGAGAGGCAGACCTCCTTATTCGACTTTCTGGATTTGAAGTTGATGAAGAGTTTGGAGATTTTGAAGGTAATCCATACACTTCAGAATCTGGGAGAAGAATATTCATTCTCAGAAAAAAGGATGAATAGGAGAG
>JBHLRQ010000074.1:0-16087 GCA_048882385.1 Candidatus Thorarchaeota archaeon
GTTACAGAAGGTGACAGTGAAGGGTATTTTCTGATAGATCACATTAGCCTCAGTCTCTTCCGTGTTGTTATTGGATTTGCTTTCGCGATAATCACAGCTGTCCCAATGGGTATAGCCATTGGAAGATATCGGATATTTGATGCGATACTCAGTCCTGTTGTAGAGGCTATGCGTCCCATCCCTCCAATTGCTTGGATCCCTCTGGCGATTCTAATGTTCTCTCGAAATCTGCTTGGTGCTCAGGTGTTCATCATTTGGGTCGGTGCTTTCTTCCCAATTCTGATAAATACAACAACGGGTGTAAAACGTACGGAACCAGTTCACATAGATGTTGCAAAAACATTTGGTGCTGGAGAGATTCAGATTCTACGTAAGATCGTCATACCATCAGCTGGACCTGAAATCTTTGCAGGTCTGAGAATTGGTTTTGGTATTGGTTGGATGTGTCTTGTCGCCGCTGAAATGATTGGAGGGGGTCTTGGACTGGGATATCTGATTTGGATAATGTGGCAAGTTGGCCGAACAGGTGCAGTAATCATTAGTATGTTTATGATTGGCTTGATTGGTTTTCTAGTAAGCTACTTCTTTCTGTTCATTGAAAAAAGACTGCTCAAATGGAGGCAGACTGTTTCGGTCTAGAACGGCTCATCGCTTTCTCCTGTTCCACCTTGAGGACCTCCAAAATATTACTTCTATAAGCCAAACACTCTGGTGAAGCTCTATTACGAGGCTTTGGGATGTCCACCTCGTATTCTGCAAGAATCTTAGCAGGTATGTTACTTAACACAAGAATACGATCACCCATGAAGACTGCTTCGTCTACATTGTGTGAAACAAAGATGATTGTTGAACCAGTTGATTCTCTGATTCTGAGTAATTCCTCTTGTAGGTGATTTCTGGTCTGAGCATCAAGATTGGATAGAGCTTCATCAGCAACCAGAATGTCAGGGGACACAACAAGACTTCGCGCCACCTCAGTCTTTCTAGCCTGTCCTCCTGAGATTTCGTGTGGATAGTTGTCTTCTAGACCATTCATTCCAACAATCCTGATGATTTCCTCTACTCTGGTCTGCATCTCGTTTCGATCTAAGTTTGCGATTTCAAGTCCAAACTCAATGTTCTGTTTCACAGTTCTCCAAGGAAACAAAGACTCTTGCTGGAAAATGTAGCCAACTCTGTTGTGTCCTGGAAAAACTTCTTTGCCATCTATCTCGACACGCCCATCTTCCGGCTCAAGCAGTCCTGCAATGATTTTCAATAATGTAGTCTTCCCACATCCACTGGGTCCTAATATACAAAGTAGCTCTCCTTCTTTAACATCAAAAGAAATATCATCTAGTACCTCTATGAACTCCGATTCACCATTCGGATATGATTTTGAAACATTTTTGACAGAGAGCTTGGGCATATTTTTGACCAAGTTGATTGAAAACTCTCAATCTGTTAAATGCTATGCTGCCAACATGCGCGCAAAGTAAAAAAAGGCCCTTGATGCTGTTTTTAGCTGTATTAGGCGCACGGACCTAGTAGATAATTCCATAGACGCTATGAAGCAGGAAGGTTGCTGATTTGGGTACACCTAAAGTTCTGTTCGAGATTGAAGATGACGAGAGCACTAGTGCGATTGCAGTGGGAGATGTTACTGGCAATGGTGCCTCTGAGTTATGTACCGGTGGGCGCGATGGTGTCCTTCGACTCTATGATGCGAATCGTAGCGAGATCGCTTTTCTTGCACAGCTTGACGTTGGGGGTAGTATTCTATCCATCAAAATTGCAGACGCCAACAATGATGGTCAGATGGAACTAGTCGTTGGAAGGGCAGTAGGAGTTGGTGAGACTCCTGGTGAGGCTGGAACCGTCCAAGTGTACAGATACGCTCCTAGTGGACAACTCGAGCTTCTTAGTGAATTTGCAGTAGACCGCTTTGTCACAACTGTCCACGTGACTGATGTCACGGGTGATGAAAAGAATGAGATTCTGGTTGGTGGAAGTGATTCTACACTTCGAATTCTACAGATGGACACTGACAACAACATCACTCAGTTTGTCAATCATCAGTTGGATGACATGCCTATTGCCATTGGTACATGTGATGTGATTGGTGACGAAATTGAAGAGATAGTTACAGGTAACCGAGACAAAACTCTACGAGTATTCAAGGTCCGTGACCATTCTGTTGAACAAATAGAAGTCATTGAACTACCCAGTCCCGTCATCTCAGTGGCTGCTGGTGATATCCTTGGGGATAGGAAGATGGAACTTGGTGTTGTCACTCATGATGGTTCCATACGTGTCTATAGAAATGAAGAGAGCAAACTTGACTTATTCTCGACTCTTGAGAATGTAAATGCTCTATCTGTTAGAATTGAAGAACTCAATGCAGATCATATGGATGAGGTCGTCGTAGCCACTTCCGATTACAAAGTAAACTTCTACAGTCTCCAGATGGCGGATCTTAACCAGATTGCATCTGTTGACATTGGAAAGAAGATTCTATCTATCAATGTGGGCGATGCGGGAGGCGATGGTCGAAAAGAGGTGCAAGTCGGTATTTCTGAAGCACCATTAAAGGTCATTGAGGGTCTCTACAAGCTAATTCCAAAATTCGAAGTTAGTCCCGAGATCAAGACTGGAACAGACCTCCGTGGAAAAATCACTGTCTATAATGTCAGTGATGAGCCAGTTACTGGAGTTTCTGGTAAAATCTATTGGTTCCCCAAAGACCATATGGATGTTGAACCACAACAACTCAGGTTTGACCTAGCTCCTGGTGACTGTCAATCTATAGATGTCCAGTTAACACCTCGAGTCGAGGGTACAGTCATCATACGTCCCATTGTTCTGATGTGGACTGACTCCAGAGGTCAGGTCAGACAAGTCACAACCCCTGAAACAGCAGTCCTTGTACAAGAAGGAGCCGCGATGGCTGCTCCCGCAGCAGTTGCACCAGTTCCAGTTGAACCTACTCCGGTAGAAATTCCTGAGGCTGAGGTCACACCATTTGGTTCTGTGGTTGGTACAGGCTTTAAGGACTTGGAAGCTAAAGAAAAAGCAGCTGAGATACTTCAAACAACCATGACTGGTGATGCGAGTGAATCACTTAAAGCCGCTGAAGAGCTTTTAGATAAACTCTTTGGCGCAGAAGAAACTGGCGCCGCAATGGCAGAGATTGACGATGTCGAAGCCTTGATGGCTGAACCAACCCCTGAAGAAACCACTATAGCAGCTGTTGCTGGAGACACAGAGAGTGACCTAGTCGCAGATATTCGAACCAGACGTCCCAAACCTCCCAGACCCGGAACAGCACCTGATGCATATCAGTTCCTTTTCAAAACTATGGTGATCGGTGAAGGTGCAGTTGGAAAGACAACTCTTGTAAACCGCTATGTGACAGGAGTCTTTGAGCGCGACTACAAGACGACAATCGGCTCTCAATTCGCTGTCAAACTGACCCACATCTCACCCCCTGAGGCTGAATATTCTACAGGAATCAAGCTTCAAGCGTGGGACGTTGCAGGCCAAGCGAGATTCAAGGCAGTGCGGAAGATGTACTATTCTGGAGCCGCAGGCATCATCTTAGTGTTTGACGTGACGAGGCGTCGTTCTTTCACAGAGCTCTCGAAGTGGGTTGAAGAAGCTGACGAATCCATTGGAACTCGCGTGCCAATGATATGCGTGGGTAACAAGACAGACCTCCCCGACAGAGCGGTTCCCTCGGATGAAGCAAAGCGCTGGTCGGAGGACAAAGGTTTTCTCTATATGGAATCATCCGCCAAGACAGGTGAGGGTGTGGCCGACATGTTCACGGTTCTTGCGGAAGTCATGTGGAGAGAGGCAAGAAAGGCACAGGAAGGCAAGAAAATTTAGGAAAACGCTTCACGAAAGAGCTTCTGCGCCTTCATTGAATGCAGTCAGATTGTCTTCTGAAACAAGGATCTTTGAAACTGCATCTCTGAGACTCCTAGGTTCAAGTGGTATGCCCTTCAGTGATGAAAGCCCACCCACCATGAATGAATTGAGAACTCGGGTTGAACCCAAACGCTTCAAAACTGGTTCCGTATCAAGAAGATGAACCTTTTTGCATAATGACTGAAGTGCTCTTTCGATATCCTCTATCTTGGGGTAAGACTTGTCACCTGTTGTTACATTTACAGGGGGTACAGGCATCGTGTTTACTAGAGCTACTGTATTCCCACCAGCATATTTTGTAGCTGCTCGTAATGCTTCGAGTGGTTCAAAGCCAAGTAGAACATCGAGTTCTCCTTTGGGTATCAAAGGTCCCCAGTCCCTTTTGCCAATCCTGATATGCGTAAGAACACTACCACCTCTTCGTGAGGCTCCGAATGTGTCCCCAACCACAGGTCGTAATCCCTGTAGAACTGCAGCCTCCGCGATAATCCGGCCACAGACAAGATTTCCCTGACCTCCAACACCTGCGACCAAAATGGAGAATGGGTCTTTCACATCACTCACGCTCCACTATTGCTTTGTGCGGACACACATCGATGCACGCTCCACATTGTACACATGAATGTTCTATGACTATCGGATGTTCTGTTTCATCACTCCAGCTGAGAGCTGGACATCTGAAATCTGACACGCAGATCATACACTTTTCTCCCCTACAGAGATCCTCTTCTATTCTAACTGGAGTGTCACCCACATGCCCAGGTTCCTTTTTCACTTCCTCAAGTCTGCAGACACTATCAAGAAGAAGAACCTTCAAGCCCTCTTTCTGTACGGTTGAATGAATTAGTTTTGTAAGGGCTGGAATGTCTGTTGCATCTCCTCTTGCAAAGAAGTCTGGCTCAATCGATCTTACCAGATTCTCAATCTCCAATCTTCGAAGATTCTCAGGCTGATCGCTTGATCCTGGATGCAATTGAAAGCCCGTCATTGCTGTGGTAGTATTATCAAGAATGACAAATGCCAGGTCTGAATTCTTGTGTCTTGCATTTATCAAGCCTGGCAAGCATGCATGGTAGAAAGTAGAATCTCCTGCTACGCTGATAACCTTCGATTCAAATCCGAACCTCTTTAGTTGCCCTAATCCAGAACCGATACCAATTCCTGAGCCCATAGCTTGCATGGTATCCATTGCTTGATCATAGAAGACTCCTAGAGAATAACAACCGATGTCTCCTGCAACCACAAGTTTTCCACCTAGTCGTTTCTTTACAGTTCGGACCGCCCAGTAGAAATTACGATGAGTACATCCAGCACAGAATGTAAGGGGTCTCTCCACGATGAGATCTTTAGGATGTACCGATGACTTCTTTTCGGTTTTGCCTGTTAAATTCATGAGCGCGCTCAAGACAACATCCGTGGTCATTTCCCCATAGCTAGGTATGTGTTCTGTTCTTCTCCCAAAGAACTGTGGCTTGTCCTTCAAATTGACTACCAGCGACCTAATCTCATCCTCCAAGAATGGATCATTCTCTTCTACAAACAAAACTTGCTTAGTAGCTTCAAGAAGACGAATCAATGTTGACCTTGGCAATGGATATGTTGTAACAAGATTCACGTGGTCGATCTTATGTGAGCCAAGTAGGTGGATTGCCTCCTTTGTATACAGCGAGCTTATACCACTTGAAATGACCAAGAGGTCCCTTTCTTTGGCACTAGAATCACTGTTGAATTGTGAATTCTCAAACTCCTTTCTCACTTTATCCATCTTGTTTAGGAGGTCTCGGTGTCTTAGATGTGGTGATGGGACATTATAGAGTTGATTCGGGAAGTCTTGTATTCTCTTCTTCTTCTTTGGAATCCTACTTATTTGAACCAGCCCTCTCGAATGCGATAGTCTTGTTGTACTCCTGATGAAAACTGGAATCTCGTATTTCTGAGAAAGCTTGAATGCAATCCGGGTGAGATCTTTCGCTTCTTGATATGTTGAAGGCTCCAGTAGTGGAATCTGTGCTGCTTTCGCATAGAATCTTGAATCTTGTTCGTTACTGGAACTGTGTCCCCTAGGATCATCACACACTACAATAACGAGACCCCCCTTACCTGATCCAGATAGGTTCAGGTTCAGTAGAAAGTCTGAAGCAACATTCAGACCCAATGACTTCATAGGACTGAGAGCTGGAATTCCAACCCAACTTGCAGCGGCCGCAGATTCAAGAGCAACTTTCTCATTTGTAGACCACTCAACATGAATATCGTGTTCTGCAGCAGATTCAAAGAGCATAGTCGCAATCTCAGTCGAAGGAGTTCCCGGATAGGATGCGCAGAACCCTACACCTGCTTCTAAAGCACCTGTCGCTATGGCTTCATTACCACTCATGATGATGTTTTGTTTAGATTCGCTCATTCTATCCCTCGCAGAATTTCAACACGTGAGGCATCAGAAAATACTTTCGACGAGTCAATTCTATAGAATTAAAGAGTACCTACGGGAAGATAAAATAAGCGAGCACTCAACCTGTTTTATGAATGTATATGCCTGAAGAACCAGAAAATCCATCAAAGCCTAAAAAAATCACATCTGTTCTATCCATATCTCACGATAAAGATGTAGACGGATTGAACTCTGCAGCGATTGTGTGGAGATATGCAAAAGAAAAGGGTCTTGAGTTCAAGGCATTACTCACTGATTACGGTTCATTTGAACAGGTATTCTCTGCCATAGGCAAAAGGCGGGATACACTCATCATTATTACCGACCTAGGTATGGATGATACGATAATTGACGTTGTACAGGCTGGATTAACACAAGCAATCTCACAAGGCTGTAGAATTGTGTGGTTGGATCATCACCAATGGTCAGATAGCGCCATCAAGATGGTGCTCTCACTTGGGAATAAACCCATTCTGAAAGTCAATCATGATTTTTGTGCAGCTGAAATTGCAAGCAAGGTTCTCATGCCACGAGATGAGATTTGCACTGAACTAGCCACTATTGCACATGATACTGATTTCAATCTTCGAGAGATTGAAGTAGCCACTGCACTCACTGACGCAGTAAGCGTGACTCGTTTTGGTGCAATCGATAAGAAGGAAGAAGTCACTGATGCATTATATCCCCTTCTCACCAAATTAGCAGAGAGTGGAATAAGTGGTGTATGGGATATTAGCACTCGCAAGTTCAAGGACACCCTCCTGCATAAGCGTGTAGAGAATTACCAGAAAGAGAAGTCAAAGAAGATGAGGAAAGCTCTGGCCGGGCATTGTGATCAGGTCATTCATGATAAACTTGTGCGAATCGTAGAGATTCCCAGTGGTCTGACTTCAACAGACATGGGAACATTTGCATCAAATCAAGAGAATCTCACTAGAATTGACTCTGAACTGAAGGTTGCTGACCTTCTACTCTCACTCAGTCAAGGTGGAATGTTAGGCTTCAGAAGAGGTAGTGATGGGGTCATGTGTAATGCTGCTGCAAAGTTGTTTAATGGAGGTGGACATCCATATGCTGCTGGAGGGGAGTACGGTTTGTATGAAGATTTTCAAGCAGTATGTGATGATATCTTTCTTACTCTCTCAAAAGACAAAACTTGGATTTCAGATACCTAGGACTTCTGTTCACGTAACATTTTATTCACAAGTTCAAGAACATCAATCCCTGTTTCCCAGAGTTCATCAAAGGTTCTAATGGCGTCATTTATCAATCCTGGATTATCCTCTCTGTGGACCAGTGCTGCCATATCTGACTCCTTTGCATGAGTCAAATAGAGTAGCATTTTGTCTTCATTTAGACTTACTATTCGATACGTATTCATCGGTTCACGCGATAATTTGAGCTGAATGTTACCAGATTTTGTAGCTTGCTCAAAGGCATCTATCATCGGTGTGAGGTGGCTTGTCATCAAGTTCAAATCCAGTTCGGTGGTCCCGACTGGAGTAAGTAAACCCCTGACTTTCACACCTCTAATGCCTGACTGGATGATCCTCAGTTCTGTAACACCACCTGGTCCAAGTCCTTCTGCCAAGGTGCTTGCATGACCTAGTATCCTCACAACATCGCCAGCTTTTGCACCATCTGCAAATTCTCGTATGATTGTACTTCTAACGTTCTCAACTCCTTCAATCACACCCGATTTTCCAATTGATGAACTGCCTACCAATTGTTTGTGGAGTACAAGAGCCAGCTCCGAACCGCTGACTGATTTGAGTTGATTGAGTTTAGAGGTAAGATGTTGCTTCTCTGTGTTGGTGTTAGTTATCCTGTCTTGTTTACTTGCTACAAGTGCTTCAGTAATACCTGATTTTTTGACAACGTAAGTTCTCGGAGTACTGATGGCATCCACGATAGAAATGAGCTTGCTATCTAGTAGGTCATTTAGTCTTCTATAGATATAGGCTCTTGTGAAAGGTTGTTTACCAGTTATCAATTCTAGACATTTAGAAATCTCATCATATTTGACAGGTCTGTCAAGACCTCCCGCAGCCTTGAGAACTGCTCGAAATACCTGCATCTGACCCGAGTTCATATCAAAACCAAGTTTCTCGAGTTCTTGTAGGAAAATCTTACTGGACAATCCGGTCATCCCTCATAGTCTACTATATCAATTCCAATCTCATAGTCTCTATCAAAACTATCAATTGCACTGTCAACAAGTTCCGGATTAGAACTTCTTGGAATCCAGGTCACTGAGAATGGACTCTCAGATACTACCAGTACAATCCCATCTTTGTTTCGTCCAACAAACTGGTATGTTGCATCCTTCCTGGGTAGAACTTTGTATCCTGCTTTGTACCCTTTCTTACGCCAACCAGGGATGATTTTTCTGAAATTGTCACGAATAACTTTCTCTCCTCTATCATGGTCAAGTGACCGAAAATCAACCCCTCTTGCAAGCATCTTTACTGTATCATTAAGGGTGTTATCACTCATGTAATCATGTTGAGTGACCCATTCAAGTGTGATTCTTATCACATCCCCCTCGCTGAGTCCACTGTACACTTTGTCTTTAATCATTTTCATGAAGTCTTCCCAACCCTGAGCGAAGGTGGGTTTTTCGATTTTTCTCTTACCAAGAATGAAATCAACCATCTCTTCTGCCATAGAATTAACATTGATCTCCGAGAGAGCCGCTTCTTCAGAGCTAATATTCTTCAATTCCCTTTCCAGACCTTTGATAGTTTGAGTCAACCTCTTCTTCAAAGCTCTCTCAATAATTGCGATGCTTGAATTGTATCCGTGTTTTTGCTGGCTCTTATCAATCCGCAAAAATCCCTCTTTCTCGAGCCACGAAAGACTTCGATAAACCAAGGAATCTTTCCCTTTTCTGCCACCTTCATCTTTGGCTAGCTGCTCACGAATGGATTCAAAATCAATGAAATCAGAGGGTTCTTTCTGAGCCTTCAGCAAAGCCCCTAGTACGACCATGTCTTTCTTGGACCTCTCCAACTCCATCATCTGAAGAATTTCTTCATGCTTGACCTCAATAGTCACCCTCAATCCCCCAGTTATCGAATTATTTCACACCACCTTTACTGAAAATCTTTCTGATTAAGCCACCGGGTTCAGCCCCAAATGCTTGCATATCTTCAGGATTCATATCCAACAAAGATTTAGCATTCTTCCAAGCCTTGTCAAAGGCTTCTACAGCATTATCTATCAAATCCGGATTGAAATCTCGAGTGATCCATGTAGCTGTCAGAGGTTCTTCAGTGATTATCAAAGCCATGTTATCCTTGTTTAGACTCACTTGGAAGTAAGTCTTTGGACCTGCGTAGATTCGAAAATCAAGCTTGATCCCTTGTTTTTTCAGCTGCATCAAATTTTGAATCATTGCCGCCGCTCTATCTTCATCGAATTCGATATCAGTCAATTCTTCTATTCTGAAAACCTCAAGTGGCATCATATAGCGAACATCAGCTCCCCTCATGGCTGCTTCGATGAATCTCTGTGTCCTGTCCATGACTCCCTCGTCCATGAAAGGAGCCATCCAAAGCAAGGTTGCTCGAATTGTATCCCCCTTTTTTGCCACATCCAACATATTGTATTTCAGTACCCTGTGAAGTTGGTCAACACCGCGCACAATTCGAGAGCTGATTTTTTGTTGAGTCCCAGTAATATCTTTGACAAAGTGTTGAGCAATCTGTCCACAATCGAGTTTTTTGACCTCCTCAAGAGTTTTCTCGGTTTCTCCCTTCTGAGATTCAAGTTCTCCTATACGTTGACTCTTTAATTGTTCAAGTCCCGCCATGACTGTGTTAACATCTGCAATGTACCTCTTACGGTGAGCTGCTGGATTATCAACACGAATCAGCTGAACTTCCACCAGGGATTTGAGGACTCGATGGACCCACGCTTTTGTTAGTTTAGCCTCAGGTTCTTCCTTCAGCATCTGGTCATATATCTCACCAAAAGTAAGAGGAATGGGCGGATCTGTTTGGAGTTTTAGGATGATGTTCAACAGACTCATCAGACGCGACTCCTGTCTATCTCCTGTTATGAACCCACACAGTTCTAGAGCCTTTGAAACATCGATTTCTTCAGACATCGTACCACTTCCTTACTCATCCATGAGTACGGTACAAAATTCATCATCTTACTAACTTGATGACTGTATACAACCACGCGATATATATATGCTCATTGCTATATACTTTATCTAGCAGCTGACCGCTGCTAAGCTCCGGGTGGATGTCCATTAAGGTAATTCCACGCGCATGTTACAGGGCATGCCGGTAAAACGCCGGTCCACGAAGCTGGGCGCAGGGGGGTGTCCCAGCTTCTCCCCTCTCTCTCACGATTTTTTTAAAGTCCGCTCACAGCGATTGCTCGAAGATATCCAACACCGATTTTCATCACCATTGGAAGGAAGTCTGTCATCAACGACATGTATGTTGAAACCCCAGCTGAGCCCTGTATTAGTTCATTCAAAGTTTGCGCGTCAAGCTGATCCAACACAATCTCTGCCGCGGCAATTGGATCGTTGAACATGGAGTACTTGGAAACAGCCCACATCCCTTTCCCGGTATTGGTGATGTTAGAAGCGAGTTTTGACTTGCGATACTCTTTCTCATAGAGTCCAACGCTCTTCTTTGAGTAGTCCCCAGAATCTGCCATTCTCTTGGCATGTTTCGCAAGCATCTGACCTGCATGGAAACATGTCGTAACGCCTCCACCCACAATTGAAGAGACCTGTCCGGCTGCGTTTCCGCAGAGTGCAACACCTGAGTCTGTGAACTTTGGAATGATTCCGGCGCAGGGTACGACTCCTCCATTTACAGAAGCAATCTTTGCGTTCTGTGTTTCAGGGTGTGTCTTCATGTATTTCTTCAGAACATCCTGCATAGGAGGTAGCTTGTGCCAATTAGTCTTGGATGATGGAACTCTCCCAATTCCGAGATTTACCTCAGTTTCAGACCTTGGATAGAGCCACAGATATCCGAGGCCGACATCCTTTCCGACAAAGAAATACGCCACATCTGGATCTACATTCTTACAGTTTTCAAGCTTGAATCTATAACCATAACTCAGAAGCCATTTGGGATGGGTAAAACCTGCAGTTTCTGAAACCCTACTGAACGAACCATCCGCACCAACGACCAGATTTGCTCGAACCTCACTGCCCTGATTATACCTCACTCCCACTACCGACTTGTCATTCTTAATAACCGAACCAACTCTTGCCTTGTATTTGATCTCTGCACCGTCTGATAGTGCGCGGTCTCTCATTAACTCCTGGCATTTATCCTCATCGAAGAGGTATGAGTTTCCAAGGAGTGTTCTATCAACAACTATGTTTGCACCAGTGTCAAGACTCTCTCCCACAATTGAGCGATACTTATTGCCAATATATTCAGAATCTGGCTTTACTCTAAGAAACCTTAGTGCCTTGTCTGTGACCAATTCTCCCATCAATGAGTCAGTCACTTTTTCGCGCTTCTCTAAGACAAGAGTCTTCAAACCATACTTTGCACATTGCTCAGCTGTCATGAGTCCAGCAGGACCAGTTCCAGCAATTATTACGTCTGAGGTCATCTAAGGCACTCTCTGAATCAAGTAGCAACTCGTTTCTGATTCCTCTATATCTGTTTCTCTAGGATACTTCTTGATAAGTAAATTTCAAATCTATGATTGGAAATACCTTTCAGAACATTAACTGGAGCTAATATGCTTGAAACGACGAACCCTCTTGTACGGCTTTTACATGGTGATATCTATCATCTTTAGTCTGACTGTTTCAACGCTTCCGGCCGTGATATTCTTCTTCTGGTTCTTCCAGAATTTGGATCCACTGATTTTGAGTATTGGCTGGCCTTTTGTTGATATCCACAGTTTTTTCTTTACACAATTTTCTGGCTCATTTCCGATGTTCGTTTTCGACCACTTCTATTTTCTTGTTTTGCTGGTACCAATACTCTTGATCAGCTATGGCTTCTTTATTGGTTTCCTAATTGCCATGCTTAGATTCACACGCCGGGGAATACCTTACCTTGAAGATGGACTCTATTATGAAGAAACAGAAGATTGGCTACTCTACGAGTTCCATCAGATATACTACACCTTCCTTCCTCACTTTATCTGGTTCCTAGCATTCTTTCTTGATAGTAAATACAGGCACGTTTGGTTTGGAGCTAATATTGGAAAACGTACAATCCTTGGAGGAGCTCAGGTCATGACCCCTGATAGAATTACGATTGGGGATGATTGTATGATTGGGTTTGGTTCTATTGTCACAGGTCATGTTTACCAAGACAAGACATTATACCTGAAAAAAATCAAGATTGGGAATAATGTGACCGTTGGTGGGTATGCTATTATTTTTGCTGGAGCTGAAATTGGTGACAACACTATAATTGGAGCAAATACAGTCGTTCCACAAGATCGTGTTGTACCACCAAATTCTATTTGGGTTCACGGAAAAGCAATACCCCGAAAGGAATTATCCGGAATTGACCCAATTGTCATTGATGGGATGGATGGTGACATAGACCTTGAGAAAATTCACGAGGATGATGCTTGAGAAAAACTCATGACAATCCCTTCTACGAATCTTGATTGAGAGTGGTTTCGATTCGGTTATTAATGCTACATGTGGAAAGCTTTTGGTATAGTCCCAATGAGTCTGCTTCAGATGACAGAACAGAGATTGGTGAGTCCCTTCATGTGTGGATTCATTCTGAAGAACATGATGAGGAAAACAGAACAAGCGTTCTAAGAAAAATGGTGAAGAACATACGCTGGCTTGCTCAGAAGAATGATTGCGATGCTATCACACTTCATTCATTTGCCCACCTTGGTGATAGCAAATCCGATTCTAAGTTCGCAGATTTATTGATTGAAGAGGCTGCTGATAGATTGAGGGAGCGCGGATTCGAAATTCATGTTGTGCCATTCGGAGCATTCTATGAGTTCAATCTACATGTTAAAGGACCATCATTAGCTAAAGTCTTCAAACAGATTTGAGTAATCAGATGAGTTCTTAACGCCCCAAACAAACGAGGATTAGAGATGTCGAAACCCAAGTATACTCCACGAGGCTATCAAACTCACATTCTAGAGAGTGTCAGTGAAAAAAATGGCACACCCTTACTAGTGGAGCTGGATTGCGGTCTAGGGAAGCGATTTCTAACACACCAACTTGTTACTGAGAAGTTCCCTGAATCCAAATTCATTATTGTTGTTCATTCCTCATCATCTCTAGCTGAAACCATCGACTACCTAAAAGGAGAATATGGAGGTCTCGAAGACGATCTTGGTGAACTCTCCTCAAGAGTTCCCTCAGGAAGGCGTCCGTATGTCCTCCGAGAGAAACGAGTTGTTGTTACAACTCCTCAGGTATTGGCTGGTATGTTCAAGAAAGATCCATCACTTCTGGAACCATTTGAAATTGTTCTCATCAACGAGGTCGATACTCTTGTTCGTAGATCTGGTGGTCGCACCGCAATTGTCTACCCTTGGCCAACATTACTCATGTTTTTGCATGGAAAATGGCTCATAGGTATGAGTGGGACTCTCCGGGATGACCATGCAGTTTTCACACAAGAACAAGTTGAGATCAGAAGGGAACTAGATACTCTCCGACAACACTTCCCAGGTGCTGAAGTACTCACAATGGAGGACCTCTATGATACTGATGTGGAAGACTTCTTAGAACCGACTTTTCTTACTGTTAGTAAAGTAAATGACACTCGAATTCGATCAATATCAAAAGTCATTGATGAGTTGATTCGGAATACACGAGGCGACATCATGAGTGAACTTGCTGAGGATGACAACCTCTATCTCGTTGATGGAGACGCACGTCGAGTTCATTTAATGATTGAACGACTTCCTATTACTGAAGAGTTGAAAGGTAGATACACCGGACTCTTGATGCTCAGAAAATATGTCTATGCTATGCCCCCCAAACAATTCCTCAGGATGTTTCATACTGACTACCTGAAACATTACTTCAATGTGAGCGAGTTACATAGGACACTCCCTACCATTTCCGCCAAAGTTTCAAGCGTATTGAAAATTGCAATCAAACACAAGAAGACAGTAGTTCTAACTTCCTACCTAGAGATGGTTTCTCAGGTAAAAGAAGTACTATCCAAGGCTGGTCTTAACGTCCTGACAATCACAGGTAGAACCCGCAATAAAGGAGAAGTCCTTCGAGCATTTCGTGATGACGCTGATATAGAGGTTCTTGCCATGTCTCCAGTCGGTGAACGTGATCTAGACATCCCTCAAGCTGAGGTCATGATAGTATGTGATTCTATCAACACCAGCAAGACAATGTATCAGAAGTTCAAGCGTACAAGAGGTGGTCTTGTTGTGCTGCTAGCCTATTCTGGAACATCAGAAGTAAGAAAAGTGGAGCGTTTAATGGCTCGCATCTTGGATCGATATCCATGGTCTACAGCAGTACTTGAAACCCCGTCTGAGCCTCTGGGATAGTCATGTCATTATGATTATAAGAGCCACACGTTACTCGAGCAAGAAACAAGTTGACAGATGACCATTTTGATGAAATTTGTCTTGGCTCCGATATCGTAGAGATAAAACGTTTCCGTGACCTCGATTCAGAGTCGCCATTTTATAGACGCGTTTTTACAGCCAATGAACTTCAGTATTGTAATCGATATCCTGATTCAGCTCCACATCTTGCAACGACATTTGCTGGAAAAGAGGCTGTTGTGAAAGCTACAAGTTCAATCTGCAACCTGTCAATTGATTCAATTGAAATTCTACGAAGAGTCGATGGATCACCATATGTTGTAGTTCACAAAGACTGTTCACTTCATATTAACATAAGTCTCTCTTATTCATCAACGCATGCAGTGGCAGTTGCTCTTTCACTGCCAAAATCAATCTCTGACCAAAAGCGTATTCAAGGATTGCTTGACGAAAAAATTCAACAAATACTTCCAAGTGGTGAGATGTCATGAATGACGAGTTTGAAGAAGTCCTGAAGCCAGTCCGAGAAGACCCCTCATATCTCAATCTTTGGAGCGCTTACAAGAAGATCCTAAGTATGGAACTATCCAGTATAGATGAGAAAGATAATCTTCATCTCTCTTTGATTGGGTCGTCTACCTTGGAACCACTAGCCGCATGCATTGACATCAAAACAAGGCTTGAAGGATTTAGTCCATCAACTTTTGTTGGAGGATTCAACACCTATCGTCAAGAAGCGATGGACAAGAACTCCCCTCTTTACAAATCAAAACCTGACGTCATTATTCTTGCTGTGGATGCCTGGTCTATTCTTGATCAGAATTTTCTGAGCACATATCCCAGGATATCTGATAAAGAGAGAAACGACCTTCGAAAACAACTCGTTAAGGATGTTGGATCTATAGCCCAGATTCTTGAAACGAATACTTCAGCTGTGATCCTCGTTAACAACTTCATTGTCCCTGTTTTCTCTCCCCTCGGAATAGTTGATAATAAGCAAAAAATCGGGCTCAAGAGATTCTTCAAAGACGCAAACCTGGAACTCTCTGAAATGTTTAGTGAGAGCAGTAGAGTATATGTTGTTGACCTGGACTCAGCCGCAGCAGATTTCGGTAAATCGCGAATAACCAACTGGAATACATGGTATCGAGGGTCTGTTCTATTTAGTGAGGAGTTTTCACCAACTCTCGCTGATACATATCTTCGATACATACGTGCATTTAAAGCAAAGACAAAGAAGTGCAT
>JBHLRQ010000075.1:0-15941 GCA_048882385.1 Candidatus Thorarchaeota archaeon
GACTCAATAACCATTGGCTTAAGAGGAACCAACTTGGCAATCATGGACTCACCCTTCTTGACGAAGTCAGGCTTCTCCTCGATTACCTGTCCACTACGCTGGTCGAGTTTCTGAAGGATCTCATCGAACCTACAGGCAACCTGAGCAGTGTGGGTGTGAATGACTGGGGTGTAACCGACAGTGATTGCACTTGGGTGCTGAATAACCATCACTTGACCAGTGTAGTCTGCAGCGACTGTGGGTGGATTATCAGTTGGACCAGCAACATCACCACGACCAAGGTCCTTTCTCTCAATACCACGCACGTTGAAACCAATGTTGTCACCAGGTACTGCTTCAGGCAGTATCTCATGGTGCATCTCAATAGACTTGACTTCTCCAGTCTTGTTGGGTGGCATGAAAGTGACTTTCATTCCAGTCTTCATGACTCCAGTTTCAACACGACCTACTGGTACTGTACCAACACCCTTGATTGAGTAGACATCATTGATGGGCACTCGGAGTGGTTTGTCGGTTGGCTTTGGTGGAAGTGTCACCTGATCAAGAGCCTCGAGAAGGGAGGGACCATCGTACCATGGTGTCAGGTCGGGAGTTCTCTCCTTAAGGTTTGCAGCATCGAGTGCTGAGGTTGGAATGAATGGAACATCTTCCTTTTTGTAACCAATACTTGCAAGGAATCCACCGACTTCTTCCTTGACCTCTTTGTACCTGTCTTCACTATACTTGACGCTATCGTCATCACATTTGTTGATACATACAATCAATGAAGGGACACCGAGTGTCATAGCGAGATAGGCATGCTCCTTGGTCTGGCCGCCAGGGCCAACACCAGCCTCGAACTCTCCTCGCTTTGCAGATACAACAAGCAGACCAACGTCAGCCTGTGAGGCTCCAGTGATCATGTTCTTGATGAAGTCCTTGTGGCCAGGAGCGTCAATGATTGTGTAATAGTACTTGTCAGTGAGGAACTTGAAGAAGGCAATGTCAATGGTTAGACCACGCTCTCGCTCCTCTTTCAGACGGTCCAGCGCAAAAGCCCATGCCCAGCTGGGCCGCCCAAGTTTCTCTGCTTCGGCCTTATGCTGTTGGAAAGTACGCTCGTCAACAGCGCCTGTTTCGTATAGGAGTCGGCCTGTCATGGTGGACTTACCATGGTCAACGTGACCGATGACCACCAAGTTCAGGTGCTCCTTATCTTTCTTGGACAAGGCATAATTCTCCTTATTCTATTTTAGTCGGTCCCCTAAGGTGGGAACCTGCTTGGCTCTCACCTTGTGGGATGCTTTTAATCGTTTCGACAGGTTCAATTAACTAGAGGAATAGAGAGCCTTCTGTAACATTTTTTTATCAACCAAAGAGGTCATTGAGAGGTCCATCTAGCTTCTGCGGCTGATTAATCGTTATAATGATCTTGATCTTCGATACAATAAAAGTGCGATTGCAACAAGAATCCCAATTCCAGAAATTGTAAAGATTTCCAGAATTGGGAATGAAGGGCTTTCGTCAACAATCGATTGTAAGATATAATCTCTGAAGAGATCGAATTCAGGGTCATATCCATCATCTGGAACATGTGCTGTGAATGCAACTACTAAGTCATGTTCAGGAGCCACCATAATCTTCTGTCCATAACGACCATAGGCAAAATAGATTCCAAGGTCAGATCGAGTCCACCAGTGCCAACCGTAACCAAATGATGCGCCTAGTGGATTATTCAAGTCAATAGGCTTTGTTGCATTCGAAACAAAGTAAGAGGGTAGTATCTGGGTGTCATTCCATGTTCCATTATTCAAGTAGAGAAAACCCAGTTTCGCAATATCACGAGTGGTTAAACGAAGACCTCCAAATGTGTTACACCAACCTCCCGATGTGGCATACCAAGTTGAAAATCCAAAACCAAGAGGCTCAAACAGATATTGCTGAGCAAACTCGTAGGTAGTTAAATTTGAGATATGCTGGATTATAGCACCAAGTAATAGTGATGCACCTCCATTATAGACCCAATGTGTTCTAGGTGTATAGACCATGGGTTTGTCAAGAACATATTGAACAGCATCAGGACTCTCCATCATTGCTCTCAAAGTGTTATTCTCAGCATCTTCGTAGGCGTAAGACCATTCGTCCCACTCAAAACCAGGAGTCATGGTAAGCAGATCCTCAATGGTCATCTCATCTTTTAGAGGATCGGGATTGGCTATCGTGTATTCTGGAAAAAAACTGAGAACTGTTTCATTGACGCCTTGTAAAAGGCCTTGTTGGATAGCAATTCCAATGAGTGTGGATGCAAAGCTCTTGGTTACTGAATGAAGAAGTGTAAGATGATTAGCAGAATAGTATTCATGTGGATACTCTTCAAAGACTGCATATCCGTTTCTTATTACTAGAACGGAGTGTATAGGATATCCTTGTTCCTCGATGAAGTCCATCATTTCATTTAAGGTGTCATTACTCATTCCCTGCTCTTGGGGAGTACTATATCTCCAACTGTCTGTTGGCCAGTATGGAGGATCCTCTTGAGAAATTATTGATTTGGTGTCAATATCATCAGATGCATTTGATTGCGTACAAGGAAGTATCACTAATAGTAGAACAAAAATTGTCACGAAGGTAATAACTCTTGATTTGCCAGTTCTCTGACTCATTTAAGCTAACCATTCAGAGGAACCGGTTTTGTATCTTTAAAGAGGTGGAACTCAGCAAGAACTTGGTGTGGCTGAAAATGTTCAAACTAAAAATACAATCATATTAAATCAGGTATTGAGGCGGGTTTGTCTTTCAAATCCTGAAGTGTTTCTAGTGGAATCCAGCCTTCCTCACCTAAAGTGGTTCGCACCCAAGCCCATCCACTCTCTACATCCAATACAATCACTTCCTGACCCTCCTCAATTGTCAGTTCTCGTGAATTGTAGTCTTTGATAAATTGGTACTGTCCAGAATCAGACGCTTTTTCGAGATATGTTTCTGGCACCCATGCGGCTGTACCAACATGATTCTGACACCAGAGCCAGCCCTCATACTCGGTTTCACGTTTTTCCCCTTGAACAACCTCGCCTTTCACTGCTATCAAAGGAATATGGAACTCGCTAACATGGCTCTTGATTACCTTCAGTATCTTCATCTTTTTCACTCACTAATCAGTTGTTTTATCCAGTCGTGGATCATATCCCAATCTCGGAAGTCAATCTTTTCCGGTATTTCTTCACCAGGGGGCATCTGGCTTTTCACTATGTTCTTGACAAGAGCCCGAATGACGAGATTGTACTTTTTGAACTCAAATACTCCTCCAATTAATGCAGTGGAAATAGGTGACAGACCGGGATATTTTTCCGGCATGCTGTCTAGATACTCAGCCTGCGCTTCAGCAACCCTGTCCGGATTTCCTGCATATCCGCTTACAACGAAAAGCGCGACATTGGTTCTAGACAGTTGTTCCAGCTTCTGTTCGATAAATTCCAGTGGTTCATTTTTCCACTGACCTTGTCGAATTCCGCTCCCGATGATAACTAGGTCATAGTCCTCAGGTGCAGGAAATGGGGGTCCCTTCTCTAAATTAACAACATCTACCTGGGCTCCAAGTTCCTTGGCGGTCTTACTCATTTCACGGACCACTTCGGTGGTTGAGCCGTATCGCGTTCCGTAGCAAATCAGGATTTTTTCCATCATGATGAATCACGAGATACGTACTGGATTCTCACAAAACGCTTTCGACATGGCATTCGAATGATCAAATCCGCGGATAGTTTTACTAGAAATTCACTGTGTCTGATGTGAAGACATATGCAATATTGGCACCTGTCTGTACAGCCTGAAGACTTCCCGGAGTTCCAAGAATGTCACCGCATGGATAAGCCCAGATGTAGCCGTCCACCGGACACTCAACTCTTTCTAAGACGTCACCATAGAGATTGTAGATTTCAGCGAACACTTCTCCCTTCTTCATGAAGTCGCCAGGTGTCTTCAAAAACCGAATAAGACCTCCTCTGTTTGCTCGTACTATGCCATGAAATGTACAGATTCCTGGTATGACTGTGATTCCTTCTTGGGATTCAATTTCACCATCAATCATATCGAAGGTTTTCAGTATATTGAGTATTCCCCGAACACCGACAGTAGTCGAAGGTTCAGAGATCCACCTTCCGTCAATGAGTTCGATGAGAATGTCCGGAACCCCATTCTTCACAGCTAGGTTTGCAAGTGTGTCTGGTGCATCGTCAGTGACTGGAACACTTTCAACCACGTTAGTAACGCCAAAAGCTTCAGCCATCCTCTCAAGTTTCTCTTTTGTTTTGGGGTTGCCAACATTGATCTCTGTGAAAAAGAGGGAATCAGGTCTTACGTTTGTATGAATATTAAGAACCATGTCAGCCTTACTCCAAGCTTCTTTCCAAAGAATATGCGCCAAACGCTCAGTAGCTGTGCCGTCTGGTTTGTCTGCTGTTAACGGACTAGCACTACCACCGCCACCTAAATCCTGATTGTCTATCCAAGATAGATATTGATGGTGCATGAAGGCCAAAGGGTTCTCTACGGGAATCCCGATGATTGCACCACGGAGGTCTTTGGGATTAACCTTTTCCCTCATTATCTTCAATATGACCTCGATACCCTGAATTTCTATACCATGCTGTGTGGAAACCATGAGAATTGTTGGTCCATCATCTTTCCCATTCATGACAAGAACCGGGATATCAATACTAGTCGTTGTGTTCAGTTCGATTCCCTTGATTATTCCCTTCTGGAGTTCACCCTTTCTCGCCGTGGCTGTACCAACCGTAAGTTCGTCTGACAATTTTCTGACCTCACTTCAGACTGGTTGCTTTTGCCAGACATATTCTTTACGATACTTGTTGAATGTTATCGATTTCGAACTTCAAGATATATGACAAGTAGAAGTAGAAAAATCATAATCGAGAAAAGATAGAAAATCTGACTCCAGTAATACAAGACCGGCTCTGGAGTTATTGAGAAAGTACTCAGGAGGTACTCAATGAGTGTAAAGGATAATAGAATGAGCCCAAAAACCATGATGAATATTTCTAGAGCCTTCTTTCTCTCCATGTTTTGCACGCGATAAAACTCACATATCCCCTTATAGATGGTTTTCATCAACTTTTTTGCGAGCAGGCATCATTTGTGCGAGAACTACTCCCACCATAGTTAGAAAACCTCCAAGGAGTTGAAGAGCTGTTACTGTTTCTTGAAGTACTATGACCGACATCAGAACACCCCATACTCCAATCAAGTTCAACGTGATCTGAACGCGAGACGCTTCGATATATTTCATGGATTCATAATACAGTATGAATGCCAGTACTGTGTTTATCACAGCTACCCACAATACAATGGACCATGATAAAACACTCATTCTGAGTAGGATTGTTACGTCTTCTAGAAAGATGGCAGACAACCAGATGAAAGGAACTGCAACTAATGTACTGTAGAATGTAGTTGATACAGCATCAACAGACCGAACCGCAATCTTTCCAGCAATACCATTTATTGCAAAGAAAAATGTAGAAGCAATCACAATAATGTCCCCGAGTACACGAAATAAATCGAAACCAACATAGTCCGGTGATGCGTTAATCACAATGAGTGTTGCACCAACGGTAGCGAGTAGCAAACCTCCAAGCTTTTCCAAAGTAATAGCTTCATTTAGTATGAATGCAGCCAGAATTACAGCAAAAATTGGAGTCAGATTCAATAATAGAAGTGCATCGCTTGCTGCGGTCATTTCAAGGCCAATATACTGCATGACTTGAGAAATGAAAGGGCCACTGAGTCCTGCGATTGCTAGGATTTTCCAGTGTTTTTTCATATCACCTACATTCTTTCGTTTCCTTTGATGTAAGGTCAGAATTAGAAGAAATGGGCAAGCAAGTGTATATCTCAGGGCAACGAATACTATTGGACCAACATTCTCTGTGAAAACTATCTTGGCTAGAATCAGTGACGACGCCCATACAAATGTTGTTGTAACAAGTGCAGCATATGCTAGAGAGAGTCTACTCATCAAATGGTCCTCGTTGTAATTATTGGAAATGAACTATCTGATAAGATAAGCTGAAGAAGTAGAAATTAGAATAGAAGTTGCACGGGGCTCCCATGCAGCTTGTAATGGATTATCTTGCAGAACGGGCCACACGTTCTCGTTCTTCCTTCCGGGCCACAGCGAAGCTACCTGGGTCGTTCTTGTATGCAAGAAGAAGTTCATCGACCAAGCATTCTTCGAATGATTTGGCATTCTTGTGTGCTGATCGGACTGCACCTACTGAGAGGTATCTCAGAGCAAGATCAATCCTTCTCTGAGGTGAAACATCAACAGAACGCGGGTAGGCCATTCCACCATAGGAGATTCTGGTGGTTTCCTCAGCAGGAGCTGCATTCTCAATTGCTGTGACTAGAACCTGAACGGGGTTCAGACCAGTTCTGTAATTGATTATCTCAAAGACACGTCTAAGTGTGGAGATTGCTCTTAGTTTCTTGCCAGCACCTCTACCAGTTCGGGTCTTCTTGTCCTTTCGACGACCTGCATTGAGCATCTTATTCGCAAACCGTTCAACAATGGGAATGTTTGACTTGTGGAATCTCTTGTGAGCATGACGACCTGAAGTGTGAGGGATTAATACAGGTTTCAATGAAATGTATCTTGCTAGACCTACATCATTTAGCTGTACATCTGTAGAGTCCCACTTACCAAAAAGGAGAAGTTCTGGGGGTTCGTGAGGTGGGGCTTCTTCAACAACTGGCTCAACTGTTTCTTCTTCTGACATCATAACCACCTAACGAATCGGTTTCTCTTTTCTACCATAAATCAGAGATTCTAGACCAACGCCGTTAACCTTGATCACTTTCCAAGAAACACCTGGCAGGTCTCCTATTGGACCTCCCTGTGCACCACCTATGCCTTCAACTACAACAGAGTCATGTTCATCAATGTACTTTAGACCACCATCCCCAGGTATGAACGCTGTAATCTGTTTTCCATTCTTTGAAAGTTGAATCCTTACAGCCTTTCGAATAGCAGAGTTCGGCTGTTTTGACTCGATACCTACTTTTTCAAGTACTATACCTCTTGCTTGAGGAGCTCCCTCTAGGGGGTCAGTTTTCCTCTTCAGCTTGAGGACTCGCCTTTTGTAAGTGGGCTTCTTCCAGCGGAACTTCTTCCTCTTTCTGAGGAGAGGCCTTGCTGCGAATTCGCCCAGTGGGGATTTTGAACCTGTCAGGATAATTTACCTCTTTTCAGTGAGTGTAGCATACAGAGTACGCTCTGCATGGTGGTTATCGGCTCCGGCCTGTTGTAACCTTAAAAGGATTATGAAAGGAAACGTTCAGGCAATCACAACGTTGTTTAGATCGAAGTGGCGACGCACCAAAATTCGTGCTCGAGCAACGTTTCTTCCATCACGACCAATGGCAATTCCACGATCTTCAGTATTCACAGTGACTGATGCCACTCTAGTGCCATCTCGATGTTCAACAATTTTCACTTGCTCAACTCGGGCTGGCGCAAGAGCGCTCTTGACAAATGCTTCAGCGGTTTCAGCCATTTCTACAACATCAACAGCACGTCCAAAAGCCTCAGAAGCAGCTTTTACATTGACTCCACCGCGACCTATAGCTTTACCTAATTGTTTTGGGCGGACTACGACGATAATCCTCTCACCTTCATCATCACGAATTACATCGATAGCTGCTGCCCCTGTAATCTGTTCAAACTTTGCGATGAGAGCCATGTCTTCCATGGAGAGTTTTACTCGGGCCAAAAAAAATCGCCTCAGACCATCTTTAAAATTTTTGAATCACCTGGTTTTATTATTGCTATTGCAGAAACCATGAACGGTTTGCCGACAATTTCACCTAGATCCCAAGAAGTGCCTTCGAACCGTTGAACCTTGATTTCAGCCAGATTGGCAAATCTTGAAATGTCTTCATAGTCGTCCTGTGGACAGTTCGATGCAACTACGACTAATTTTGCTGCGCCACTCTTGATAGCATCTATTGAAGACTTGGCGCCTATTTTGCACTCGCCTGTGTTTACTGCACTTGCTATTGGTTGATTCAGGCTCATTGTACGACCTCGTATTTGATTTGTGGACAGAACCGAACGGGTTGCCTCAGAGGGTTTTCAGTTTTAATGTTTCCGCCGTGGTCCTATCATTTCTTCTTGCTCTTGCTGGGAGTGAACTGCGGATTCATGAGAAGATCTATAGCTCCTGTTCCGAGAGGTATAAGCTGACCAAGAATGACATTTTCTGTGATTCCTCTGAGAGGATCTCGTGTTCCAGCGATTCCTGCTCCGAGAAGGTGTTTGATTGTTACCTCGAATGCAGCTCTTGCCAAAGCACTATTCTTTGATCCCGAGATGCCATGTCGACCAATCTGACGAATGGTTCCATCAGCGGTCATCATATCTGCAACAAGAATTATGTGTCTCACGTCAACATCCATACCTTGTTCGTTGAGCACACTCATGGCCTCTTGGATGATGGCATTTCTTGTTGCTTCAATCCCAAGCACTTGGAAAATCTCACGAAGGTTGTTCGTGTAGATTCTATGAGGATTTACGCCTCCAACCTCCAATGCATCTTCTAGGTTTGAGCCCTCTGTATAGAGCACATAGCCATCAGATTCCTTTCTTATCACGACGTGTGTGACGTTGTTGATTCCTTTGACTCGTACTTCTCGAATTTTCTCACTGAGTCTTTGAAGATCTGCAAGGGTTTCGTTTGCAGGATATACAAAGATTGTATTGTCTGATGCTTCTACCTCGCCCTTGGCTTTGATTTTCTCTTGTATTGCTTCAGCAACTGCTTCCACAGTGAGACCCTTGTCTTCCATCAGTTCCGGGTCAAATCGAATATCAATTGCCTGTCGGAGTAGGTCAATTGAAACGTTACTAGCAACACTCTCAACTAAAACCATCTCGATGTTTCTAGCAATTTCTCTGGCCTCATTGCGATTTTGAGCAAGTTCTTCATCGAGATGAATTTTCATGGTAGGTGTGCTTGGATTATTTCTGGCATCGACAATTTCAATGAGTCTGGGGAGTCCTTGTGTAACACTCAGTTCTGCAACACCTGCGTAGTGAAAAGTTCGGAGAGTCATCTGTGTTCCAGGTTCTCCAATACTTTGAGCTGCAACTGTGCCCACAGCCTCACCAGGCTCCACAAGTGATCTCTCATAAGATTCGATAACATTGTCACAGATTTCGTCGAACTCCTTCTTGGAAATATCTAGACTACTTACCTTTGCTTCTAGCTCCTCCATTACACTCTGAGGGAGTCTCCGCTCATCTCGCATTTTCTCAAAGCGTTTCTCCATGTGTTTCGCAATTGGGGTGGTAGCTGTAGGTTCCTTGGACGTGGATTTTTTCTCAACTGTTGGTTTCTTTTTAGTTGTAGTCTTCTTGGCAGGAGCTTTTTTGGTATCTTTTTTCTTAGCTGCTGTCTTCTTCGCAGGAGTTTTCTTTTTGGTTGCAGTGCTCTTCTTGGTTGTCTTCTTTGACATTATCATAACCTCCCTTAGTCGATCCTTCCTTTTCCAAGGACTTTCTCAATTGCAATATCTATGTTGACAGAACGACCATGGTCAGACTTACTCGGATCCACTCCATCATCACCGAAACGGAATTGGACTATTCTTCCTGGTGCTGTTCTGACAGTACCATCGCTTTCTACTTTGAGATCCTGTAGAGCAGTCATGAGACGTCTCTGCATGTATCCAGATGTTGAGGTTCGTACTGCTGTGTCAACAAGACCTTCACGGCCTCCTGCTGCATGGAACCAGTACTCTATTGGGTCAAGCCCACTCTTGTAGCTGGAAGTGACAAAGCCTCGAGCTCTTGCACCAAGATCACCCCTCTCGAAATGTGGAAGCGTACGACCAACATACCCCCTGCTTATTCGTTCTCCTCTTACAGCCTGCTGTCCTACAACAGCAGCCATTTGTGAGAGGTTCAGTCTAGAACCACGAGCGCCAGTCTGTGCCATGATGACTGCAGAATTCTCAAGACCTAGGTGCTCACCAGCGACCTCACCTGCGGAGTCTCGCGCCTCAGCTAGCGTAGCCATAATTCTCTGCTCTAGGGTTTCTAGAAGAGTTTGTCCGGGATTTGGATCCAATTCACCTCGTTTGTATGTTTCAATGAGTTGATCCACTTTGGCGTCTGCATCATCAAGAATGCGTTTTATTCTTTGAGAGGCAGCACGAGGCAAGGTTACATCGTTAAGACCCATAGAGAACCCACGGTCGGTGATGAGTCGGACAAGGAGCCTACCAACAGAGTCCATGAAGATTCTTGCAGCAGTGGGACCCTTCTCCTTGATTATTCGATGGAAGAGAGAGTCTGGTTCACCAGCACCAAATGCTTTCTCATCCACTACACCAAATTCGAGGTTACCATTGCGAATCACTACATAGGCATCGAACTCGCAGTCCTCTTTCTTGCAGGTCTGACATTTTCTGCAAATGTTAGCCTTGAAAGAGATATTAATTCCCTCAGGCACGAACATGCTGAATATCTGCTTACCAGTCCAGAGAGGCACTGGTGCAATGATTGCTGGGTCAGGCGGCGTACCTTCGAAGTTGGCTGTAGCCAATAACTGATTTACTTGATTCAGAGTGTATAGACTAGACTTTCTTGTCAATAGGAATGCTGCGGAGATGTAGTCCTGAAGTGCTCCAATGATAGGACCTCCGTATCTTGGAGAAAGGATTTGCTCTTGAACCCTCATCAGAACTCGAGCCTCAGCACGTGATTCTTCAGACTGCGGTACGTGGAGATTCATTTCATCACCATCAAAGTCTGCGTTGTATGGTGGGCATACATATAGTGACAATCTGAAGGTCCTGTACGGCATCACACGCACCTCATGTGCCATAATAGACATTCTGTGCAGTGATGGTTGTCTGTTGAACAGTACTATGTCCCCAGTGTTCAGGTGACGTTCAACAATGAATCCTGGTTCGATGGTGTCAGCAATGACTGATCGTTCCTTCACGAAACGCAAGTCGACACGACGACCGTCTGTACGAATCAGGTAATTACACCCAGGATGTCTATCAGGTCCCCGAATAACAAGTTCCTTCATCTCTTCAAGGTTCCACTCGGTTACTCTTTGGGGAATAGTAAGAATTCTAGCAATCTCTTCTGGTACACCGACTTCATTCATGCTCAGGTTTGGATCTGGAGAAATAACAGTACGTGCTGAAAAGTCAACTCTTTTGCCTGATAGATTTGATCGGAAACGACCTTCTTTGCCTTTCAATCGTTGAGCTAGTGTTCTGAGTGCACGACCAGACCGATGCCTCGCAGGTGGAATTCCACTTACTCCATTATCAAAGTAGGTTGTACAGTGGTACTGTAGCAGCTCCCATAAATCTTCAACAATGAGTTGAGGTGCTCCTGCATCCAAGTTCTCTCTTAGTCTCTGGTTGATACGGATAATGTCGATGAGTTTGTGGCTTAGATCATCTTCACTCCTCACACCTGATTCAAGAGTGATTGATGGACGAACTGTTACGGGCGGGACTGCAAGTACTGTGAGAATAGACCATTCGAGTCGAGCAGCTTCTGGATTGATGCCCAAGAGTCGGTAGTCATCATCAGTGATATTCTCTAACCGGGCTCTGATGTCAATTGGCGTAAGTCGGACTGATCCAGCTTCGCCCACTTCATAGATAGAGGTGGGTTTCTCGAGTTTCAGTTTGAGTTGTTCCTCTTCACAATGAGGACATGTCTTAGCCTTTGCAGCTCTCTTCAAGATGTCATTGGACAAGTTAGCAGTTTTCTGGCCAATTTCAGGATATCTCTTGAATAGCCTTTGATAATGATCAATCTCTTCATCTGTGAGTAATATCCTGTTACATGATCGACAGATGGCTCGAAGGACTTTGTGAATGACTTTGGCATAGCCTTCATGCATTATTGGACGTGCAAGTTCGATATGACCAAAGTGACCTGGACAATTACCGACTCTGTTTCCGCAGGTTCTACAACGTTGACCAGGGTCGATAACTCCGAGTTTGGGGTCCATGATACCGCTATCAATTGGATAACCGTCTTCGTCATATGTATCAGCTACGACAATCTGAGCGACAGACATCTTACGAATGTCTTCAGGAGACAGTAGTCCGAACTCAATTGCATCAATTTTCTTGGTTGTTAATCCCGAGATCATCTAGATCATCTCCTTCAATCGTAGCCTGGTGGCCAGGCCGAGTGACATCATTTCTTGTATTAGAAGTTTGAATGCGTAAGACACGACAACGCTACTGATTTTCGCATTGCTTCCGCAAATTGGACAGTAATATTGGTCTTTGTTTCGATCATAGACACCAATTAGACCGCATTCCTCACAGACGAGCATGTTGCTCTTGTCAGATTCATCAAGAAGTCGGCCTTTGAGAAGAATGGCTGCTCCGTGACCAATCAATACGTCACGTTCCATTTCTCCAAACCTTAGACCACCTTCTCTGGCACGTCCTTCAGTAGGTTGACGAGTAAGAATCTGGACTGGACCACGGGCTCGAGCGTGTATCTTGTCTGCAACCATGTGATGGAGTTTTTGATAGAAAATGACACCTATGAAGATGTCAACCTTGAGTTTCTCACCAGTGATTCCAGAGTACATAGTTTCTCGACCATTGTGTTTCAGACCATGTTTCTTGAGCGTGTCAAAGAGCTCTTGTTCTGTAACGCCACAGAATGGTGATGCATCTTGCTGTTTACCGACCATGCATGATGCCTTACCAGCAACCATCTCCAGAATCTGACCAATAGTCATTCTACTTGGAATGGCATGCGGGTTGATGAGTAGATCAGGCACAACTCCGTCTTCTGTGAATGGTAGATCTTGTTGAGGTACAATATATCCGATTACTCCCTTCTGTCCGTGGCGAGATGCATACTTATCACCCAACTCAGGGATTCTAAGGTCTCGAACCTTGACCTTCACCAAGCGATTTCCATCAATGGTTTCAGTAAGGATGACACTGTCAACGACACCAGCTTCTCCATGACGCACAGCCACAGAAGTTTCACGACGGTTTGGAGAAGCAATTTCAAACTCGGAATATTCCTCTAAAAATCTCGGTGGGGAAGTTCTACCAATGAGCACGTCACCACCCAGAACCTCTACCTCGGTTTCAATTATACCATCTTCACCAAGATTTCTGTAGGATTCTGATGCTCTGTATCCTCTCACGCTGCGATCTGGAATTTCAAACCGGTCCTCCTGTCCACCAGGATACTTTCGTTCTTCACTCTCGTATACTCTTGCGAAAGTACTCCTTCCTAGACCTCTCTCAATGGATGCCTTGTTCATAATGAGAGCATCTTCAATGTTATAGCCTTCAAATGATAGGATGGCTACGATGAAATTCTGTCCTGCAGGACGATCCTCGTAACCAATAGAATCCATGGCACGGGTCTTTACTAGTGGAATTTGAGGATAGTGGAAAAAGTGTGAACGCGTATCAGCACGATATCTGAAATTGGAGGCTGGTACACCTACTGACTGTTTTGCCATACCGGCCATGTACACATTACGGGGTGATTGGTTTCTTTCTGGAAATGGAATGAGTGCAGCTGAGATTCCCAATATTGTTGATGGAACTATTTCCAAGTGAGTAGTATTGGGACCTATCTCATCAGGATACATAGCAATTAGTGTATTCTCTTCTTCCTCGGCATCAATAAATTCTACATTACCATTTCTAAGAAGATCAAGGAATCCCCATTCATTGTCCTCCACCATTCTCAGATGCTCATCAGTGAGACGACTTTTTCCATTCTCAACTACAATGACAGGTCTTCTTACACGCCCAGCATCACAGTTGACTTGAACTTCATGCGTATCCTCGTAGTATGCAATGTTTGTCTGATGGTCAATCTCACCTGTACGACGCTTCTGACGCATCGTCTTCACTAATACCTGTGGAGCAGGGTGGATTCCAACAAGTCGACCATTCAGAAAGACATCTGCCCATTTTGTGCCTCGTTTTCCACGGAGTTTCTCGATGGGTTCGACTTCTGCCTTGAGTAACGCACGTTCTACTGAGTCTTCTTCTGTACCTACTGAAATGTAAGCCATCATTGCAATGTTTTTCACAAGGCCACAGTTTGGTCCTTCAGGAGTTTCGTTAGGACAAATCTTGCCCCAGTGAGTTGAGTGAAGGTCTCGTGCTTCGAAGTGTGGCTGCGAACGTGAAAGTGGAGAAACAACTCTTCTAAGATGGGATAGTGAAGAGATGTAGTTGGTACGATCAAGTAGTTGTGATACACCTGCTTTGCCACCGACCCAGTTGCCCGTGGCCAAAGCATGCTTTAGTCTCTGTGTGATTACATCAGCCCTAACTGCAGTTCTGATATTGGGTTTGCGACCACGAACTGCGGTACGTTCCAGCTGGTACTTGATATCACGAGTCAGTGAATAGAGAGCGACTCGGAACAACGACATTAGAAGGTCTCCTGAGAGCTTCAGGCGTTTGTTAGCATAGTGGTCCTTGTCATCGGGTGCACGTTTGCTAAGAACTAACTCAAGAAGACGTTCAACCATCTGACCAAGGTAGTACGCTTTCTGAAGGCGACTATCATCTTCTGTTCCAATATGTGGCAAAAGATAACGGTCGAGTACCTTCTCTGCACGGGCCAGTCTGTACTCTTTCGTCTGACCAACAGCCACACGCTTTCCAATAAAGTCCAAGGCATTGGTACGGGTTGAGCCTTCTTCTTCATCACGTGCTGCGTTAATCGGAGCTGATTGTTCGATTGTGACAATCAACTCATTTCTGATTTCATCATCGTCTGAGATGACATCAACGATTTCCCTATCAGACTCGAGCCCAAGAGCTTTCAGAAGAATAGCTAGTGGAATCTTACCAGGCACTGATGGAAATGAAACTCTCAACTCACCTGTGCGCTTTCGCTCGATTGTCACTGGTGCTCTGAATCCACGAGAAGTCGAGAAGACTTTACCAATGTGAGTGTAGCTAGAACTCTTGCTTGCCTCTTCAATCAGAATCCGATTAGGCGCCAAGTCCTCTTGTGTTACAAGAACACGCTCTGACCCATTGATAATGAAATACCCGCCGGGATCCTTTGGATCTTCACCATGTATGATGAGTTCATCATCTGATAGACCATAAAGATGACATTTCTCACTTCGGAGCATGACTGGTAGATCACCAATGTATATCCTCATGGTTTCAAGTCGTGTTGATACTGACCCTTCTTTTCGGACTGGAGTCATGTCAAGATGTATCTTGCTCGCATACGTGAGATTTCTAATTCTAGCTTCATTAGGATAGAGCTTGTGTTCGCTACCATCAGCTTCGCGTATAGATGGCTCATCAATGTGGATATCACCTAGTTCCACTACATAGCCTTCTATCTTCGGCGTCAGCTTACCAACACTATCTACTACATGCTGGAGCTCTTCTCTGATAAACCGATTAAACGAGTCAAGATGTTGGCCTACTAATCCATACTGACCGAAGAATGACTCTATTACTGGCCAATACTTGTCTCGATCTGTTGTACCCTTTGCCATGTAATCACATCGTGATTGTGAAGGACGGGGGAACTACTGCTATGCATACACGCTTCCCAACGCATTAAACCCAGAAATCCGAGCTCATCAATGCCTGCAATAGCCGCCCCGCGTATTGTTTTGCTCTAACAGACCTACTCCGAGCCACATGCAATGGCGGGCTCGGCGGGATTTGAACCCGCGGCCATCAGGTTAAAAGCCTGCTGCGCTACCTAGCTGCGCCACGAGCCCTCTCTGCCCCATAGTCGATGACATCATCGTGCATTACAACATGTCAAATGGATGCAATTTACGACCATGCATGAGTGGGAAGCAGTTCTGTCTGAGCAAAGGACGGGGAATTCTGTAGCCATAAAAGGGTTGCGATAAAACACAGAAATGGAGTAA
>JBHLRQ010000076.1:0-15789 GCA_048882385.1 Candidatus Thorarchaeota archaeon
AGAGGCCTGAATGAGAAGTACAGCGTATCTAGTTCACAAACCCGTCAAGAAATTGATTGTATGAGCGAACAGGTCGTCCTTGAATCTGTCATCAGTCATGATCGGGTGAGGTGCTCCCTCAATCATATACATCTCTTTCTTTTCTGACGTGATGCCATCGAAGATTTTCTGTGCACTATCCTTTGACGTGTAACCATCCGCAGTTCCTTGAATGATGAGGGCTGGACATACTACATCCTTGAGAGCAATCTTTAGACGACTCAAGGCATCATGCATTATATATCCCAAATTTGTTGGAATCCAGTCATACCCAACCCAACCCTTTTCCCGCAACCAACTTGGTGCAGGTGACTCATGTCGTTCGGGAATGGCTCTACGAAGGAGTGGAATCTTGCTCACGGTTGGGAGTAGAGAAAAGAGTCTGTTTTGAATGTCATATGGTGCAGCCCATGTCACAATACCATCGACTTCCTCTCGTTCGGAAGCTGTGAGTAGAGTGAGGACACCTCCTGCACTGTGTCCTACAATGAATGTCTGTGTACACGATTCAAGGAGGCGGCCAAGTCCTGAATGCGCATCAGCTAACCAATCATCCAGGGTGACATCATAGAGGTCCTCTGGTCTTGTTCCAAAGCCTGAAAGCGAGGGCAGCCACAAAGTCATTCCAGTCTTCTCGTGGAGAATGTTGGCAAACTCCTTCAGGTCCCATGCAGTACCTCCTCCCCCGCCGTGGATTAGAAGGCATCCTGTTGTACCGCCTGCGATGAACAAAGGTTCTGCTCCAGGTAAGTAATCAGTCACAGTTCTCCACCACGCTATTCCTTTTTCAGCTCTTCAAAGTCAGGGTCTATGTCAATTTTACGCAGGAGGAATGCGGCTATCAGGAGAAATGGCATATAAACAGGTCCCCACCACATGAAGCCTTGTAACTCCTCTCCAGTCAGTATGACTGAAATTTGCATCAATGCTCCTAGAAGGACACTTGAAGCTGCCTGGAACATGTTCAGAGGAACGCCAATGAATCCAGCGTATATACCTGAGCGGCTCTCTCCTGTTACAATCTCATCAACTTGGGCAATATCTGCTGGAACTATGTAGCTCATGAGATAATAGATGGACATGCCAGCTCCCACAGGTACAAAGAACAGTATTGCAGCTGTTGTATATCCAATGGTGGTTCCGATGTTTCGTAGTACTAATGTCATTGGTGTAGACACTGCAAGGACCACCAGTCCAATAATGAGGGACCGTTTCTTACCCAGTTTCTTGATCCCTGTCAGCCAGATGTAGAAGAACACAATCGTGGATCCTAACATTGCCAAGGCCGCTGGAGCTAAGGTTTCGATAGATACAAGGAACATCACCTGTTGAAGGAATCCTACTAGTGACTGAGAAATGGCAATCAGAGTGAACGAGAGAAATCCCACAACAAGAGTCCAGCGAACAAAGATTCGATTTCCGAGAGCTACTCGGGTTTCCTCACGCAGGCTTCGTTCAATTGGTTTTATGTCTGGTTTTGCTCTGATGACTGTCATTGAGGGCAACATAAAGAGAAACGTGAGTCCACAAAATACAAGCAGGAGTGTGAGACCGATCTCATTAAGTTGCTCAGGTGGTCCTTCTATGATCAGCAGTGGAGCCATAAAACCAAACATGCCTCCAGTTGAATCTGCTGCGAAGTTGAAGGTGTTCATGAAGCCAGACACTAGTGGCCTCTCTGTTTCATCAGTAATCTCAGGGAGCCACGCCTGATGTGCTGTCATTGTCAGGGCATAGAAGAACTTGAAGAGACACAGTAACATAGTGTAGTATGTGAAAAGAACTAGCTCCAAAGCAGGATTTGCAGTGTTAATGAACCAGTTTGGGACAAACAACAGGAATGCTGTTATGACAATACCAGGAGTTCCTAGGATGACAAATGGTCTCCGTCTGCCCCATCTGCTCTCCATGCTGTCACTGCAGTATCCTGTGAACCAGTGAGTCAGACCAATGACGACATATGATGCAGCTAAGGAGATTCCGTTCAGGAACCAACTCAGTCGAAAGCTGGTCCCATAGACGTAGAATGCTGACACAGTAATCATTGTCAGGAGAAAGGAGGGACCAAAGCGCCCCATCGAATATCCTATCTTCTTCGGTAATGAGAGCATGGCTTCATCACTATCTGTACATACTATTGAGCCTGTTGATTGACAAAATCCAAGTATCTTCCCAAAGAAGTCATTGACCGGAATGAGAATAGTTAGTAACCAGATAATCAGACCAACTACAAACGTAATCATTCCGATAGTGCTTCTCGTTCAAGTATCTTGAAACATGAATCGATATACCTAAGAAGAGACCTCCTCATAGTCCATCTAGTGCCAGACGCTCAAACAATTGCCAAGAAATCGATAGCAGTCCTTTTCGTACTGGTCTTCATGAATTCTATTCTTTTCATCTTATCACCTGAAGTTTACACTGATCTCTTGACTCTCGTACCAATTGCCCTCTTGACAACCATTGTTTGCATCGATGTTGCTATCCGGTCCATCTCTAGTCAGCGTGACAGATACAACCGGGTAATAGTTGGAATCTCATTCCTTCTCTTTCCATTCATGGTTTCACTACCCTACTATGAGTGGCGCTCTCTATTATCGATGCACGTGCCCGTTTTTTTGCTATTCATGGCTCCTTTAGGAGTGGTGATTCTCCTTTGTGGATCGGTTGTCCTCCTCGCAAGTAGGATTCAGATTGGTCATTATGGAGGGGCGAAGATTACTGTAGAGGAAGACCACCATCTCATCACTGATGGAATGTACAGACATATCAGGAACCCTCAATATCTAGGGTTTATTCTTCTCTTCTTAGGCTATTCTTTCTCACTCGGAAGCTTATTTGTAACATTCATGACAACACTTCTTCTATTCGTGATCTTCAGGAGTCGCATCATATTGGAAGAGAGATTACTCCTAGATGTCTTCGGAGAAGAGTATGCGGAGTATATGAGAAGAACTCGGAGATTGGTACCTCGAATCTACTAGTTGTGTATCAAAAAAAGAGAACACCAAGAGAGGAAGGACCTCTCTTAGTATACGATTGAAATTGACTAAACTGTTGCTTTCTGTCTCTCAGAACGTGAGAGGTTTCTTGGCTTATAGATGATTACAATGATAACCACCAAGACCATGACCAACATGCTGATGATGCCTGAGGTAACACTCGCAGCTTGCCCAGCAGCAGCGGTGAATGTGTTGAAGGTCCCATGCCAGATTGCTGTCATGAGGACACTCCCCTCTGTGTTGTTGTAGAGCCAGGTCTGAAGCACAGAGCCAAACATGAGTCCTATGACCCAGCTGATCGTCCCGAATGGTCCCATCGCAATGAGATTCTCATCGTACAAGAACATTGGAGCGTGCCAGGCTGCCCAGAAGAGGCCCACAATCAAGCTTGAGGTCAAGGCACTATACTTTGCCTGAAGATGAGGTAACAGGTAACCACGCCAGCCAGTCTCCTCCCCAATCCCATAGGTAATGATCCATAGAGCCCAAGATCCCAAAAAGGTCAGGTATGGAAGATACATGACTTGTCCAAATATGCTCAGGTCTGGCCACGGCTGTCCAATAGCCACCATCATGAAAGCGGAAGCGATGAAGAAGACCCACACAGAGAGCAGTGTAGTGACGATCCAGACTGGTTTAATCCTCCACTTCGACATTCGACTGAGCAGCACTCGGACAGCATCCTTTCCACCTCTCACCCAAGTCAAGATGAGTGCAGAAAGCATCGGACCATATGGCAGCAGATAGTGCAGACCAAATGGGATTCCCAGGCTGATTACACCATGGTATGATAGAGCTAATAGGAGCGCAAGTGACCAAGTGATTCCATAGGCTAGGAGTATGTACGATGCAACGACATTTCTCTGAATCCACGCTCTAACCATTCTAGATGACCTCCTTCATATCTGGATTCTCTGCAAGCCTTTCAGGTGGAATAACGACCTTATACCTTGCAGAGGTGGGATCTTTCCTCATCTGGTTCAGTCCGATACCTACACCATAGACATAGACTGTCTTATTCGGGCAAATCCTTATGACAACGGAGCCCTTCAGAACTTCCGAGTCAACCTCGAGATTCATTCGTGTCATCTTCTTCTGTGCAAAGGCAGCCTGAGCTCCTTCATCATCAAGAGGGACAATGTCTGCTTTTCCTCTGATCATGACCGTACTGTCAGGGATGAACCGTAAGTAATAGTGTGGAAAGGTTATCGTTAGAGAAACATTGGGGTTTCTCTTGATGTTCCTGATTTTTGCTGACTTTGCCTGGGTCACGATGTAGAACATCAGTTCTTCTCCGGGTGCAGACGTCGCAAAGATGATTCCAGTAGAGTGAGGTCGGTTCTTCGAGTCGACCGTACTGATGACCGCAAAGGTCTTCTTCCGAATCTCTCTCTCCACTATTTCAAAAGGTGATTTCTTCTTCTCCGGTTCAACTACACCTGTAGCTGCCCCAAGGATTGGCATTGCCACTATTCGTCACTCTCCTCTGAAGATAGAGTATTCCATTCGGTTTCGGTGATGTCTATTCTCAGAACACCCTTTGATCCCTTTAGTTCAAGCATTACACCTTCGACAAACTCCCTGCTGAGAAGTTCACCAAGGGTTCCTTCAACGAGTACTGAGCCATCAACTTCTTTTGGTTGTTCCAGACTCAGATATCTCTTAGATTCCAGTTCAATTGAGAACGCATGATTGTTTTCGCGTTTATTCATCATATATCACTATGATAGACATGCACTCAAAGTTAGAAATAATCTCTTAACGTCCGATGTTGAATTTTCATAATTGAGTATGAATTGTCCCATCTGAATTTATGCAAATAGAGTTCTCAACCAAGAATCTCAGACCTCATGATGACGAGGCAGGTAATCTGATGATGAATCTTGTTCCACCCAGATCATTTTCATCAACCAGCTCAATTGAACCACCATGAGATTCCAGAACGAATTTAGACAAATAAAGTCCCACGCCACTATCTTCTGTCCCCATTTCTGAACCACGTCTAAACAGACATTCCTTCTTTTCCTCAGGGATACCCGGACCATCGTCACTGATAGAAATGACAAATACATCATCTTCAAGAGAAATATCAACACGTACTAGAGGCTCGATACCCGCATATTGAGCTGCATTTCTGAAGATATTTTGCCAGACCATTGGAAGGAGTCTGCTTGCTGTGAACGTGGCCTTGCCTACTTCGCTCCCACTGGAGATCTCAATCTTCAAGTCTTTGTGAGTTTCTTGAGATTCTCGAGCAACTTCCTCAATGTGTTTCACTAGATTTGCCCCGGGCTGCTCAAGTGGCATTGAAAAGACATGAAGAAGTTGCACCATCCTGCCGCCTAGGCTCAATGACTGTCTAAGGTTTTCCTTGACCTTCTCTGTGCTTACATCCACGAACAGGTCAGCAAGCTCAATCAATCCCAACACAGCTTGCAGATCGTTGCGAAGGTCATGTCGCAATAGCTGAGTATAGACCTCAAGTTCCCACTGTTTTCTGGTCAAGTCACCCGTTCGTTCTTCTAACTGGGCTACATATTGTTCTAAGATATAGGCCGCAACAAGTACAAAGAAGGTGACAACACATGCTGTCCCAATGTGGTCATCGAAATCTGAAACTGGAATTCCAAATATGACAGTCACGATGAATGTCATGGTGAATATCATCGCAATAGCCTGAGCAAGAACAACAGTAGTCTTGGTAAGTAAAGTCCCTGCAATCAGCGCTACAAGAATCCACACCATCAAACGAGGCAGATCACGTGTTTCCCAGCTTGCTCCAAAGAGGAAGAGGATGATTGGCAAAAGTGTGATTCCTGATAGAGAAATGACCAAGACTGCATCGTAGTACTTGGTTCTTGTTCCCAGATACAAAATAAAAACAAGAATTATTGCTCCGAGAAAGATGGGTGTACTGAATAACACAAGTTCGCTAGTGTATTGAGAGATCGCAAATATTGGGATTGCCAACAGAAGCAGGGTCGAGAGTAAACGAGACTGCTGACGCTTTCTTTGTCCTTGTACTGATGGATGGGGCTCAACAAGAAAAGAATACAGATTCCTTGCTTTATCCAGAAACCCCTCTTTCATAGTAATTCGACACCACTGACTACCTTTTCATTTGTTTTGAAATATAAGGGAAGTTCGTGTTGGATTCGAGTCTGTTAATTCGAAATATGACATCACTTCTATCCGAGTATGGTTTTTATTCTTTGAAAGAGGATTGTTTGTGAATAAGGGCTCTCCTTACGACGAGTGATTCCCATGAAAGCTAAGTCCACCATCACGATACTCCTTGTCCTACTTATGACAAGTTCAGTATTTGTTGTCAATACAGCTATTCCAGCGACAACGAATGCAAATCCGCGTACCCTTGAGGTCTCAAAAGCACCTGAAACCAGCGCAGAAGCCCCCAGTATATCTCCGCCTCATATCCTGGTCTACACCGAGTTTACCAATGACAGTGCAGGAAGGGAATATGAGAATACTATGACTGCAATCAACAACACGTACGGAACCAACTACTACCAGACCAACCTCACAGATTACACTAACTTGGACAGTCTGTTGACTGGAAAGGACATCCTCCTCATTCCCGAGCAGGAGAATGCAAATGTCGCCACAATGAAGGCCATTGGAACAGCCTGGGCTTCAACACTCATGACATTTGTGGATAGTGGTGGAGTTGTGGTGATGTTGGACTTTGGAAATGAATCAGCTCCCGGACTTGGCTTACATATCTATAATCAATCAGGACTCATGTCGTTCGGACCAGTCCTCGGCCAATATCCCAGTGCTGCACTCATGGAGATGCATCAACACACATTCAATGATGCGCTTTGCCGACGAATTGAGTATAGGTGGACTCCTCGAAGTCACACGTTTGCAGTCACGAACACTGACGGTGTCAACGCAATTGATGACTACTCCACTGACAACCGAGTCGTCATCCATAAGACCCTTGGTAAGGGTCACATAGTCTTCATGGGCTTCGATCTCTCTGACCCTGGTCCGAACTACGAGCAGATTTTGGGTAATGCCATTAGACTTCCAAACCATGTTGTGTTTGATAAATCTCAGCAAACTGAGTACAGGTGGCGATGGCCTCCACCAAATCCTGATGGCTTTCAAGGAGGCGCGTTTGTGGATGACTTGGTAGAAGCAGGATTTGCAGTTTCAGGGATGGATACATTGGATGCAGCCTTCCTCAATGCAAGTGCTGTTGTCATCTGCACTCCTCCGTATCAGTACATCGACGACTATGATGCTGCAGAGATAGCAATCTTCGATGCCTATGTAGCAGACGGTGGGTCAATCTTCATCCAGTCGGATTATGGCATATTTGGTGACGACATTGCGGCACTTGCGAATAACTTTGGTTATTTCTTCTCTCGGGATAGTCTACTAGACACAGATAACCTCCAACGATATTGGCGGGAGAGTCAAATCTATTACACTGGTGATAACCTCCTATCACATCCAATAACGACCAATGTTGAGCGGGTTGAGTTTTACGCAAGCGATGCCTTTTCAGCACTTCCAGCAAATGCAGAGCGAATAATAGTAACTGACTGGGATAGAACAACTTGCTGGAGCGAAGGTGGGTGGTGGGCTGACTGGCTGGGGGCAGATGGCCTCACAACTATGGCAGTTTCAGAATATGGCTCTGGAAGAGTGAGCGTGGTCCTTGATGGTAATTTCATGGATGGAATCAACGATGAAGATTCAGATGGCCTTGAGGATTACCTTGACAGTGATAATGATGTCCTCCTCCTAAACACCATTCATTGGTTGGCAGGTATTGAGGCTGTAAATGATGCTCCTCTATTATCTGACTTGACTCACACACCATCAAGTCTTACAGATGGAGATCCTGTCACCGTCTATGTCAATGCGACTGATACCGATGGACTGGCCAACATAACCTGTCAATATCGAGATAATCTTGGTGGCTGGGTGAATGTGTCAATGACTCCTTTGGGTGGTGATCAGTACTCTGCGTCCATTGGGAATTTCAATATCAGTGAAGAGAAAGACTACTACGTTCGGGCATTTGACAGTTCCACGGACATGATGGAGTCAGTTACTGAAGTCGTTTACCTGAATGGAATCAATTTCTTCCCAGACACACCAATGCTCTACGATCCTGGGACAACTGACAATGATGGAATATTCCTCCTCAACTGGACCGCATCCGTTGATGCAGATGGCTATATTGACCACTATGAGATTCAGGTTAGTCTTAGTAGTCAGTTCCTAGACACCTATGCGCTGATCGATGCTTACACTGATGATTATATGATGACCGTCTATGACAATGATTCTTATTACTTCAGAGTTCGTGCAGTGGATGATGATGGAACTGTAGGCTTTTGGAGCTTCCAGCAATCGATCAACGTTGTCATCATACAAGGTCCAATCGTATCAACTCCGGTCCTTACACCCGCCTCCCCTGTGCATGGGGACAAAGTGAATGTCAGTGTCGATGTGACAGACCAAGACGGTGTCAAGAACGTCACCTGTTATTATCGTGTCAATTCTGGATCTTGGCAGAATGCGACTATGACAAATCAAACGGGAGATATGTACAACTGCAGTCTTGGTACATATTTCGTTGATGACATTGTCGAATATTACATCAAGGCTTTCGACAACTCCACAAGTTACAATCCGACAACCACGATCACCTATTCGTTTGAGATTTTGAATCAACCACCAACTGAACCCACTCTCTATGATCCTGGTACTTTAATCACAACCTCAAACCTAACGGTGAGTTGGACAGCGGGATTCGATCTTGAGGGTGCGATTGACCACTATGAGCTTCAGATGAGTTCTTTAGACGACTTCAGTTCGATCATAAATCAGTGGTCTGCTCCTACTACGGAATACGAAGTAAGCGGGCTTACTAATGGAACCTTCTACTTCCGAGTGAGAACAGTAGATGACCGTGATGCTATCAGTCCATGGAGTAACATCGAATCCATCTCCGTAGACTTGAGTGGACCATCAATCTCAGTTCCCATCCTTTCACCAGTCAATCCAGTACATGGTGACTCTGTGACTGTCAAGGTGAACGTCACAGACCCAAGTGGAATCAAGAATGTGACCTGTTACTATCGTTTCAATTCAGGAAGCTGGCAATTTGTAGGAATGGCCCTGGGAACTGGCAACGAGTACAGCTGTGGGATTGGTTCTGTATCTGTGGATGACTTTGTCGAATACTTCATTGAGTCATACGACAACTCACCTAACTTCAATGCGACGAATTCAAGCATCTACTCATACACCGTAGTCAATCAACCTCCAGAGGCTCCCATCCTCATTGATCCAGGAACTACAATCTCTGTTGACAACTTTGTACTGGATTGGACAGAATCCTTTGACCTGGAAGGCGCAATTGACCACTACTTTGTCCAGATGGCCGCTGACAGTGGATTCAGTCTTATTCTAGGCGAGTGGAATGTCACTCTGTCAGAACGTTCATTCACAGGTATGGCAAATGGAGTCTATTATTTCCGAGTCCTTGCTGTGGATGACCATGAAGCGTACAGTGTCTGGAGTAATGTTGAATCGATTGAAATTCAAGTTGGTTCTACAACAACTACTACTACAACAACTACAACTACGACAACCACAACCACAACTACAACGACTACAACGGACACCACCACAACAACTACCACAGACACTACAACCACAACGACAACAGATGGAGGTCTCTTTGATCCCGATATTCTGAGCCTAGTGTTTCTAGCGGTCACAGTAGGGTCTATGGTCATCATAATAATCGTAGTCATAGCTATAGTCAAACAGAGAGCGGCTGCTCGAAGAAAGTATAATTTCTAAACAAAGATGTGTGAAAATTGAACGAATACAGAACTTACACTCCCACCTCGCGATTTGACCCTCCTGAAGAGGGGCTAATGCCTGGAGAGAGTATCGTATGGACCCGAAGAGCAGGGATTGGATTTTGGACCATCTTCTTTGGATTCATCATTGTGATAGGCGGACCTGTACTGGTCGTAGTTGGCATTGAGGACTTAGGGTTCCTAATACTCCTTCCAGTCCTTGTCTTAGTTGTAATCAGCATCCTCATTCTGATTTCACGGTTGATTCAAACCAAGAGAACGAGGTATTATCTGACAAGCGAGAGAATTCTTGAAACCCGGGGCGGGCGTGTACTCAAGGAGATCCCTCTCCATCATTTCGCAGGCAAGCCCATTGGGCAATTTCTCGAATCTCGTGTCACTCACAGGTCAAATAACCAGCCAATCTATACAATACGGATCTACGATCCAATGTCCGATGATGTTTTTGAGATAAAGGGTCAGGATTACCACTCTACCAGGGCATTCGAGAGAATAGGTGATGTGCTTGAGTGTCCATATTGTCACTTTGACAATACTGCCCTAAGCACAACATGCAAGAACTGCGGTGCAGTCTTTTAGACCACCACGATGAAAACAATATGTTCTGGAATTAGGATTATCAGCTCTTGAGTCTTATCAGAAACATTATGAATCGCTACGACTTGCTGATCATACTTGGCTTGGTAGTTCTCATTGCCTCACCTATTGTAGTTGTGGTATACAGGTTCACAGAACCTCCCATACCATTGGCTTATCCCATAGGTCTCTGGCCAGTTGACAATCCCCTTGTCATTTCAGGTAGTGTCACAGTATGGTTTAGCTTTGTATGGCTTGTCCTGAGCGCAATTCAGGCACTAAATATCGCAAATACGACAAGAGGAAGTTACAGACTGGTGTTCGCATGGATTATTCTTGTCTTTACGATAGTGATTCAGAACGCAATAATCACCCAATATGTTGTTCCACAAATCGAATTTTGGAGTGATGCGTCTAGACACATTGAGGTCAACATTATCCCACAAATGGTCCTCAACTGCAGTCTTGTCTTCTATTCAATCAGTCGACAGATAAACCATCGTGATACTCACACATCAGAAATCATCGACATGTGAAGATATGCGACATGTATATTCACCAGAACTACTGAACTATGACAACATAGCGCTCAGTTCGCCATACTGGAACTATGTTGTAGTCCCTTTGATTATCAACATAGTTGTTTCAAACCAGACTAAGGTTTATCTCCCTCCAAAGGAATTCATCATTAAGAAGGACAAATCTATGTATGAGTCACCTATGTGTACATCGAACGAATCTAGTGATGACTCATGGTTAACCGAAGAAAGGTCTATTTTTGCCAATCTTGATCTTGCAATCATTATTATCGCAGTTATGTTGTTCTTTGGTATCTGGGCTCTGGGTGTTTCCCCTTTTGAAAATCCACTCCTATTTCTTATGACTGTGATTGTTTTTCTGATTGTAATAACCATCAGATATGGAGTAGCCAAAGCACTATTTGGAGGTCTACGAAAGTAATTTGTTAACCTACCAACATATGAAAGCAGAAGACATGTAAGCAGAATTAGAACCACTTCAACAGTCTGAAGCACAGGAGTCATTTCAACTGAAGAACAAGATCTTCTACTTTACAGGAACAGGCAACTCACTAATGGTAGCGAGGAAAATTGGGGAGCTCATTGGAAACACAGAAGTGTCTTCCATTGTAGGAACTGAAGAGGAGCGTCCTAGCAAAAGATACGAAACTATTGGTATTGTCTTTCCTGTCTATTGGGGAGGTCTACCTCTCAAAGTTCTGAACTTCCTTCCAAAATTGAAAGAGTACAAAGAGAGTTACATTTTCGGAGTTGCTACACATGCTGGAGGACCAGATAGTGTAATCTCACAGCTCAGACATGAATTAAAGCAGATTGATCTAGACCTTGCAGCAGGATTCATACTCAGGATGCCCTCGAACTACATTCTCGGTTATAGCGCTCCTAATGCAAGCAACATACAAACTCATCTGACTAATGCAGAACGGACCATCACTAAATTTGTAGACTTAATCAGAAATAGAGAGAAAAACCAGCCATCCTCTTTCTCTGGTCGGTCAAGAAGTTATGTAAAATTCTTAACCGAAGTTCAAAAGTCAGACGAGAAATTCTGGGTTGACGATAACTGTTCAGAATGTGAACTCTGTTCAAGAGTATGCCCTGTCCGAAATGTTCGGATGAATGATGGCAAGCCTGAGTGGATGCACCACTGTGAACAATGTCTTGCCTGTATCAACTGGTGCCCTGAAAGTGCCATTCAATTTGGGAGTAGCACTGAAAGAAGTGGTCGTTATGCAAATCCTAGAGTAACAATTGAAGATATGGAACGTCAGAGAAATTCAAAGTCTTTTTAGCAAATCTACCCTATTTCCATTAGACCTATTGATGAAAGGTGAGTTTTGGTGACAACAGTTCTTGCAATCAATGGTAGTGCACGTATGGAGAAGGGGCATACGCACAAGGTTCTGACTGCGTTTCTTGATGGAATGGTAGAGGCTAATGCGAAGGTTGAAACAGTTTTCGCTAAGCGTCTTAAGATCAGACCCTGTCTGGGCGACTTCCAGTGCTGGTTTGAAAAGGTCGGAAAATGCATCCAGAAAGATGACATGGAACAGCTCCTTCAAAAAATGAGAGGGGTTGATATTCTCGTACTTGCTATTCCTGTCTATCTGCCCCTGCCAGGTGAGATGCAAAACCTACTGAATAGACTCATGCCAATTGTAGAACCTCTGTTGGAGTTTCATGAGGGACGAACGCGTGCAAAGTTCCATGACGATGTCAAAATATCAAAGATAGTACTCGTGTCTGTAGGAGGTTGGTGGGAGAAAGAAAACCTTGACACTGTGGTCAGAATTACCAAGGATATTGCTAGAGATGTCAATATTGAGTTTTCAGGAGCTATTCTAAGACCGCATGCATTTCTTATGGCGGAGTATGAGGAGAAGGCAGAAGAGATTCTGAATGCAACAAAGAATGCTGGAGCCCAACTCATCAAAGAGGAAAAGATGTCTCAAGATACTCTAGAAGTCATCAGCCAACCGCTACAATCTGAGAAGGACCTGAGGGACCGGTACAATAGGATGTATCAAAAAGCAAAGGAATCCAGTTCCTAAGGAGGAAGGAGTTGGTTCTATTCCAAAGCTTGATTGTTTGTAAAAAATGAAATCCCTTTCAATCACTTTTTATCTACAGCTTTTTACCCCCAAATGGAGTCCTTTCCCATGCAGAACATTTTCGCTGACTTTGTTGCCTTCATTCGAAGTTTTCTCGAACCATTTCAATTAGGTGGATTTGCAGAAGCTGTTGCGATCATCCCATTCCTTGTTTTCATCTATGTGCTATACCTCATCGTGATGCGTACAATTACAATCACGTTTAGAAAAGTGGGTATGCCAAAAGAAGCAACGAGCGGCATCAGACTCATGGTGCGAATACTCTTTCTGGCATTTGGACTCACAACACTGCTCTCAGCTACTACAATCATCCCCCCGGAAGCAATTCTGACAGGTAGTGCCCTGTTTGGAACTGCTATCGGTCTGGCATTCTCTAAAGCACTCTCCAATATGGTGAGTGGGTTCTATGTATTGGCGGCTAGACCTTTTCGAGTTGGGGACTATATCAAGATTGGAGATATTGAGGGAATAGTGCAAGAGATAACCCTCAATTACACAAGACTCCTCCAACCGGATTACACGAGGGAGTATGTGCCCAACAGCAAGGTTGTTGACTCACAGTTGACGAACTACCGAAGACGGATTGATGACCTCATGATGGAGAGAGGTCGTGAATACCATGAAGACCGCACATCATCGAGTAGAGTGCAATTTGCACTAGAAGGCCTTCGATCACTTACAAAGGGCACCGAGGTCTATCAATACACCTTTGAAGTTCATGTGCACAAGGACTTCAACCTTGATTCGGTTCATAGTTACTTTGATAGTGTATGTGAGAAGTGGAAAGATGAATTCATAGAGAAACCAGAGGTTATCTTCTGGGGTGAAACGATGTTCGGGATTATTTACAAAATATCTTACATCGTGTCTGAGCCTATGGAGATTATTGGAAAAGGTGGGGATTTCTACCACGTAATCTCACGTTTCCAACATGAGCTAAAGAATCCTTAAACAAGTGAGAAAGCAAGTGGATTTGCTCATTCAAACTGTCTATTCAGAACTAACTAGATCTATCGATCAGCTCGAAGAATCTCATCATCTTCTTCTCCCAGTCTGGTGGCTGTTGATGACCAAAACCCTCTGCTATGTGGATCTCAATTTCTGGATTCAACTCAAGTAATCTATCATGAACAGGCTTGAGTTCTGAATAGCTCACATTGAGATCGTCCGCACCATGGAAAATGATCAGGTTTGTCTGTGCTATCTTTTTCAATGAGTCCTCTGTGGCTAAGTCCTGAACAACTTCTGACCTGTTATATGCCTTCATTGAACCACTGATAATCATGAGGTTTCTATAGAGATCTGGCCTCTTATGGAAAGCTTTGAGCACTCCAAACCCTCCCATTGAGAAACCTGAAATGACTACTTTCTCTTGAGGAATTGAAAACAGCTTCATCATCTTCTCAGTGATCTCAATAATCTCTTGTACGGATTCTTCTGGCAAATAGGAATGTGATTCTCCTCTGGCAAGAGGAGCAACAACTATCATCTTGGTCCGATCAAATTTGTCTAGTGGTCCTGCGTTTTTCAATGAGCGTTCGTCATTCGTGCCACTTCCATGCAGCACGACAATGAGACCTGATTTGCCTCTATCATAAGTGGGAGGAATGTATATGGAATAGGGCTGAAGTGTATCATCCTGCTTACTTCTTAAACCCATTCTCAGTTGTTCACCCTTGCCAAATAGTGATTTACCAGACTCCACCTGCTTCATAGCCTTCTCAAGTCTCTCAATCAACTCTTGGATATGCCATGGAGATTGGTGTGGTTTGAGTGATTCAATCTCATTGTGTAATGATTCTAACATCCATTCTATTGTAACAAGACTCTCTTTCATTTCCAGATTATCTGTGTTGTTTTTACTGAGTTCACATACTTTCGCTTCGATTAGAGAAATTCTCTCAGAATCAAAAATAAGAACCTCCAGCCTGATTGATTCTTCTCCTAAACAAACTTCAAGGCAATTTCTGCCAGTATCCAAAACTGTTGTATCAAATTCTATCTCTACATAATTCAATCCTTTTGATAGACCCACTTTCTTGCAAACAAGAGTTTTTCCATCCGTCACCATCGATGCCTCAAGCTCAACATCTGAAGGTGAATTCACGCCGCACTGCACAAAACCCCGTTCTCCCTTTGAATAATGCTTGCTCTTCAATGAACATTCTATTTCAAATCCTTCAATGGGTGTCTGAGGATTTTCGAGATTATACACAACATAGTCCCGAAGCTCCTGTTCAGCCATAATCTTCCAACCTGAGATTAGTGAATAGTACTGAACAGGGTATTCAGCCTCGATTGGTTGAGGAACTATGATGTTGAAACCTATCCTCTTCGTGAGAAAAGGTCCGAGGGGGTCTGCATATTGCCATGGCGCCATCGCGAGCATGTAAGTGTAACCATCGTCGATTTCCACCTCAATTACAGCATCATCGATTTTCTTGAACACTAAGTCAATATCCTTGTAGTATACAAAGAACCGTGACCACTGTAATTCCTCTCTCTCCTCAAGGGGACAGGTTCCAAACACAGTGAAGATATCTGAGAGTTCATCATTTTTTCGAGGTTCAACAAGCTGAAAGACAAATCCTCCACCATGCTGATAAGCTCGGTCTCTTGATTTCATATCAGTCTGGTTGATTCTAAGAAC
>JBHLRQ010000077.1:0-15675 GCA_048882385.1 Candidatus Thorarchaeota archaeon
GCGATCCCCCATGATAAGAAGAAGGTTGTATTGTAATATGCAAACAGTCGACCTCGATATTCTTTGGGAGCCATTCTCGCAACAATTGAGTAGCTTGATGCGTTAATGATGACTTCTGACGCACCTCTAAGGAAAGATGCTATCAATGCAAGAGTAAAGGAAGGAGCAATGGTTAACCACGCTATTCCGATAATGGAAAATGCAATACCAGTCATCATCACTCTCCTGTCATCAGCTTTTGCGACCACCGACCCGATTGCTAAGCCAGCTATCATGTTGGCAATACTCTGGATATTACTGTAGATTCCAATGTCTACTCCAGATGCATTGAAACCAGTAGGATCCTGAAGAAAGAGCGCAGTGATGATTGCAATGGAATTTCTTCCAAAATTGATGAAGACCAAGGCTACAATGAAAATTAGGTATGCGACACGGAGCTGTGAGGGGAGTTCACTTAGCGAGTGCTTTTCTAAGATTTCATTTTCACCAGATTTTTGATCCGTTTCGTGCTTATCTAGACGAATTGTGAAATAGACAATAAGACTTGAGAAGATCATAACAACTGCAGCAATATTGAAGATACTTCCATTGGCAAATCCTCCAGTGTCATAAAGAGATCCGCCCAAAATTGCACCACCAATTCCTCCAAATCCCCCGATAATGGAAAATTGGCCCATAAGCTTTTTTCTCTCATCAATATCGGTAAGTTCCGACACCAGTGCAGACCAACCAACGTTGGACATGCTCCAGAAAACCTCGATAACACCTAATGAAAAGATAATCACATATCCAGCTACAATCAACTGATTCAGTCCGAGAAAGAAGATGTAACCAGCAACCATGAAGAAATGCCCAAAACCTGCTAGGAGCTCACCAACTGCTACAAACTCGACCGGTTTTCGATATTTGTCCAATAAGTTTCCCCAGAGAAAAGATTGAGTTGATGCATTTGCGATCATACCGATGGTCGCCATCAGAGTTACCTCAGTTGTTGAGAAACCCAATGATCTGAGATAGATTGAAAGAAAAGTGTATACGATTGCTCTTCGAAAATTCGTGAGAATCTGGAATGTGGAGAGTCCCGTGAACTCCTTTCTCTTAAGACGGGAATAACTGAGAAAACTCAATGTGAATTCTGAAGAAACCCAGCCTGCTTAAATACCATTTTCTGAGGTTGTCGTCATTTCTTGAAGATTCTGAATAGGATGAATCCAAACATAGCGATAATCGAAAGAGCCATTGAGTATCGAATCAAAAGGAACTCAAAGGTGTCCTCAAACGGAGCTATCATGATATTGATTGCTTCAGTGAGGATTGATGCACCCAAAATGATGTTTAGATAGAGAAAAAGGCGCTCTTGACGTTCCTGGAGCTTTCGGTTCTTCTCCTCGTGTATTGATTCGACCGATTCGTGGACATACCTCAATACATTGCTCACGTTGGAGAGTACTTCCTCTATCCGGAAGATTCTGATCAAGTGGTCGTTCAATGCTCGCGCGTGCGCTCTCATGTTGACCATCTCCTCTCGACGAATCACTGCAACAAGCTGCATGAGAGATCGGTTTGTCTTTTCGAGCTCCGCTTGTTTTTCTTCGATTATTGGTATGTCTTCCAATTTGAGGTCAGGAAGTTCCCTGAGGAATCGTTGAATCAAATCCTGCAGTTTCAACATAACGAAGATTACTCCACGAGCTCGAACCAGAGGCGGATCCATTACTTCTTCGACATAGTTCCAGTACTTCTCATAACCTTCTCCTTCAATATAGACGAACGCACTGTTTCTTGCGTAGAAGTGTAACTCAGTGGTCCGATTGGAGAGATTGTTTTCGATTCGACGGTTGTATAACTCTTCATTGTAGTCTGGCCATTGACCACTGTATAGATTTAGATAGGGTGCTAACGATTTCTTATATTGCTGGATAGTTGGAGTATCCCAATGTTGGGGACCAGGCTCGGTCTTGTCCGATGATAGAACAACATAGAACGGAGAGTCGATGTCAACCATTATGCGGCTTTGTTTATTGAGGTCCTCAAAACTTTTCATCAACACTTTACTCAAGCGAATTGAAACATTCTGAATATCTTTGACATCGATGTAGGAATGACCAAGATCCGTCTGAATCTTTAGGACACCCAACCATGTCATCTCTTCGAGATTCATCTCTGCAATGCGACTCCAACTCACTTCAACTTCAAAAGCGAGTTTGTCGATTGCAGGATCATCAACCAATGATGGGGCGATTATATCCTCCAAGGTGGAGCATATTGCGCCAAGTTCATCACCTGCTAGTCCTGGTTCCGCAAGGAAACTGACAAACCATCGAACATGTCTCACATGAATCTGAAGACCTGAATCTTGAGCCATGAGTTAAACATCCAATAATTATCAGGGACAGAGGACTATCAGATGTATCAATCTTGTCCTCGCATGATACGAATATATAGCGAGAACATTGAATTGTTAATCATCACTGCAGAGTTCTTGACGATCTCCGTGGAGGACGGAAATCTGGGTTGTGTTTAGATGGTCGACTTTGAGGAGTTAAAGAAGAAACACCCACGCAAGGGGAAAATCGCGCAGGGAGTGTGGTTAGTCATATTATCAACAATTCTTGCCTACGCAATATTTGCTCCATTTTTGCTTTTTGGCGTTGATGCTCGGATCTTAGTTGACATCTTCACTTTCCCAGCTGACTTCATTCCCCCTCCATACAATTGGATTGGTCTTCTTCTTCTACCTCCGGGAATGTTTCTGGTCGTTTGGGCAAACTACATGTTGTTGCACATTGGTAAAATCAGTTTGAGAAATCGAGAGCCTATGCAGAGACCCTCAACTCTGGTTCAGACAGGTCCATTCAGGTTCACACGAAATCCGATTTACTTGGGAAATCTAATCATGCTCCTCGGATTGCTTATTGTGTGGAGTAGCATCGTCATTCTAGTTGGACTGATCTTTGTCTACTTCGTGTTTCAGTACTTCATCAAGAGAGAGGAGGTCATCTTGGAAGAGGAATTTGGAGAAGAATATAGAGTGTTTAAAATGCAGGTCAGACGGTGGCTATGAGGATCGATCTCAAACTGGAAATTCTTTTTCCTCTTCCCACATCAGATTATACTTCTCTCTCAGTTCAGTCACAAACCTCTTCTGCCAAACATAGATTGCAGCAAAATACTCCGTCGGATTGACTGGACTGGGGACTTTGAGAAGGACCTTCTCACCATCGATGATGTCAAACGAGTTTGTTGCAACACCTTTTATTTTATTCACAAATAAAGACATAGAAAATAATCAGGAATGTCTAAACGAACTATCACATTATGTATAGGAATACATCAAAGACATCATCTGTTTCAGCTGGTGTCCAGCCATCAAAGGGATGCATGTAAGACACAATTCGAGTTCCTGGTTTCAACTCGCTGGTCAACTTTGTTTTCAGCCGCCTGTTAGTGCCCGTTCGTTGAAAAACGGTCACAACTGTAGCGTCAGATAGATCTTGAGTGAAGAAGTTCCCTCTGACTACTTGCACTTTGTCTTGCAGGATACTTCGTCTGACCTTCCACCTCGACCATGCAATACGAAGAGGATCAACTTCAATACCGATTGCAGCGGCTCCAAACTCTTTTGCAGCCATGATGACGATACGTCCATCGCCAGAACCCAAATCTATGACTGTATCCTCTCGAGAAACTTTGGCAAGTTCCAACATTTTCCTTACTGTTTCTCGTGGGGTTGGTGTCCATGCGGCACCCTTTACAAGAAAGGGCCATAGAAATGAAAGACCAAGAAAGATGGTGCAAACCCAAATGATTAGGAAAACAATTTGAGCTAATAACCAAACATCGACCAAAGGAATCCCTCTATACGTTTCTCCCTCCAATCTTTTATTTCTAGTAGTTGCAAGATGAGTTGAGATAAGAAGGTAAGAATCACTCGGTTTTTCTGAGAGAAGCTAACATTACAAAGAGTTCCAGGTCCAGTAACATGAATAGGGAAGTAGTTTCACTAGAGCATGCTGAGATTGAGGACGCAGGAGTGCTAACGGACTTATGCAAAAGAGCATTTGATTCTGATTCTGAGTTTGGAGCTCCAGGGCCGGGGGGTCCCCCGGGGTACGATTCAGTTGAATGGAACTCAAGGATAATCAACAATCGATATCTGCAATACTACAAAATTCTAGATGGACACAAAACTGTTGGTGGATTCATTGTTGGGGATAGAGGACCGAATTACCAAGTGTGTGAAAGGATCTGGATTGACCCCGATCATATGAGGAAAGGATTGGGCTCGAGAGCCTTTGGATTGATTTGGGATAAATACCCATCAGCGGATCTCTGGGTGCTTGGAACACCAGAGTGGAACACAAGAACTAATCCTTTCTATCAGAGCCTTGGATTTACAATGATTGGTAAAACACACGAATACTCGTGGGATGGTATCTATTACGAGAAGAAAATCACTGAAGGATTTCCGAAGGCAATGTCATTAATTGAAGACATCCGAAACAGCCAACAAAGAGTAATTGTCGAGGGGAGAGTGGAGAAGATTGCAGAACCGCGGACAGTGAAATCTCGAAAAACAGGAGAAGACCTGAAAGTGGCTGACGTGACACTGTCAGATGATACTGGCTCAATCAAGATGGTCCTATGGAACGATCAAATACCACAGGTCAGACCAGACACTCACATTCGGATTGAGGAAGGTTATGTGAAGTCATATCGTGAAGAACTTCAGCTCAGCGTAGGACAGTGGGGTATGATTATCACACTGCGTTGATCATTCGTGACATCAAAGACATTCATGAGACAGAGTAGAGATTGTTTCCAGCTGCTCTCTAGAGAGCGAAATCCTCATAGCTCCAGCATTCTGCTTAGCCTGATATGTCTTCGAAGCTCCTGGAATAGCCACAATTGTTTCGCCATGGTAGTTAGCAGTCCAGTTCAATACAATTTGGGCAATAGTCGCTTGATGTTCACTCGCGATTGCTTCCAGAGCATCAATGAGTGGCTTTGTCTTCTGGAGCTGTCGTCCTACACGCCACCTTCGAAGTCGGGGCATCGGTTGAAGAAGTTCAGGGTTTCGATGAAGGTGTCCAGTCAATGATCCCATGCCAAGCGGAGTGTATGCTATTATCGTGATGCCAAGTTCCTTTGCAGCCTTCAAAACTCCATTGGTTTCAATACTTCTCTTCACCAATGAGAAATGCATCTGATTTGCAGCCAGAGGAAGCCCCCGTTCAGCCAAGGCTTCATGAGCCTTGATCATCTTACTCGCTGAGAAATTACTGACACCAACTGCACGGATAATGCCTGAATCAACGAGTTTTGCCATTTCATCCATTTGTGTGTTAACAGAAGAGAGGGATTCAGGCCTATGTACAAGGTACAGGTCGATAGGATAGGGTGAAAGGCGTTCAGTGCTCTTTGTAGCGGATTTGCGCATGGACCTGGCTCTTCTCCCTACTGGCATCCACTTAGTTGATATCAGAACATTGCCAGGAGATACCCCAGCAGCTTTCAACCCATGTGCGACTGCTCTCTCTGATTCTCCAGATCCGTAGATTTCAGCAGTGTCAATCCAATTAATTCCACCATCAAGAGCCGCCTTGATGACCTCATCTTGGATTTTATATGGTACAGCTGCGAGGTAGTACTTGAACGGACCTTTCCCTCCCGAGAACTCCATTGCTCCCAAACCGATGGGGGTGATTTTAAGATCACTTTTTCCTAAAAGACGTTTAGCGATTTCTGACATCAGCAATCCCGTTCTCTTTTCAAAAACTGCTTTTAATAGCTCAGATGTGTCCCCTACCAACTCTTTGTAATCGCAAGCATTCGAACTTTTAAGTCATCAATTAACATCTGAAAACAGTTCGCCTCGAAAGGAGAGGAGAAGATGGGACTCGTAAGGTCTAAAGAAGATATCAAGAAACGATACAAACAGTACGAGAACGGTTACCAGCTTCTCGATGTCAGAATGCTATATGCAATGTTCTCGACCACAATGGAAACAGTTGAACGTCTACTACCACCACCACTTGAACCAGGAGATACCCTTGTATGTGTTGCGTTCGTCGCGGAGTATCACAGGACCAATTTTATTCCACCCTATAATGAGGCTGCAGTGTTCATCCCATGTCAATACAAGGGAGAAGCAGGCAGATACTGTGTAGCCATGCCTGTAACTACTGACATTGCAATGATAGGGGGGAGAGAAGTCTACGGGTATCCCAAAAAGATTGCTGAAAAGATATTCATTGAACAAGTTGGAAACGAAGTCCATGGGCTTTGTGTACGTCATGGCGTCCCCATTATCGAAATCAAAGGAACCCTGACTGAGGAGTTGGAAGCAAGAGAAGCCCCAGGACCTAGTTTTGTAATCAAGTCTATGCTTGATGAGAAAGGTGTTGGAGTAGCTAAGAATCCAATCCTAATCAGAAATGTAAATCCTTCTGAATTTGATAAGATAGAAATTGGAGAAGGAACATTGACTTTTGGCGAATCCAAATATGACTACCTTCATGAGATTCACATCGACCAGGTGATGGCTATCATGTTTATGGAAGACGGTACCATCACCATGCCTCCTGGCGAAATAATCGCAGAAATCGATGCCGAGGAGTATGCCCCCTACCACTTTATCAAATATGACTGGGAAATCTAATTATCGAAAGAGAGCAAGTAAGAGACGCTCAGGGAAAGTTATTGTATTCTAACTAATCTGTCATAGTTTCACATTCCTTAAGAAATACTATGGCACCTTTGGGCAATTTAGGTATGTCAGGTCCAGCAGCAGTCAGACTAATCGACAACACAACAGGTCTTTTTAGAGGTTTCTTCATATTCCTCTTTTTTGGAGATTTCAGATCGTCAAATTTGCCAATAGCTTCATGCATATGGTGAAACAGAGTGCTCAAGTCTTCAACATCATCCACACGAAAAGAAAGTAACTTCGTAACGACAAGTCGATCATCCTTTGCATCACTACTTGGATTTTGAGCTAAGTTCAAAATTAATTTAGATGAATATTGGTTAAGCATATTTGGAAGTGTTTCGATGGTATCTACCCAATCAGTAATGATATCTGATTTTCCCATTTCCTGAGCAAAGTCAGTTAGTTTTGCTACGTCGAATTCCTTTGTTGCCTTAATGAGGTCTTTTGAAATGAAGTAACGCAATCTGTACCGCTTGTCTGATGCAGTTTTGAGTTCTTCCTTATCAAGTATATGAGCATCGTGAAGGAGTGCTAAGTTTCTAAACATTGTTGCCTTACTGAGTCCTGTTATCTCTCTTAGCTTTGCTGGTGTTGTACTACCAAAGAGTAGGAGATAAGAGTAGATGAGAAGACAAGAGTCTAAACGAATGATCTTATTGAGTCGCTTCATCCTTTCAAGTTGTTTTTGCTCATCTAACTGAATCTTACTCTTTTGCGGAATTGTATGAACCTCCTTTAGTTCCCGACCTATCTCTCGCATGAGCCACTTTAAAGAATTAACTGTCCTCTAAAGTGGCTTTGAAGATCAATTAGAATTGCTACTGATAAAAGCAAATCTTTGATTGGGATAGTCAAGAAGGAGCTCATAATTCTTCAAGAAAGGATATCCAACAATACCATAATCGATCTTCTTTCCTGTGGGTGAAATCATTTTGAGGTCAATGACTCCAAGCATGATGTTGTTTTGAACTGCTCCACCAATTGATAGACTATCAACGATTGTGGCATATCCCATAGCTTTTCCTCCAATCCCCACACATTCACCACCTGAACAACCAGATGGACTTGGAGTACCTTCAGGAAGTTCCTCTGAAAGGCCGATGGTCTCAGCTAATTTTGGTGTTATAACATTTCCACTGGAACCGGTATCAAGAATTAGATCGTAGGGACCTTCACCATTGATGAAGACAGGCACACCAACAAGATGTGCATTTTCTATGTATTTGAAATTAGTCCAATCGATTCCATCAGAAACAGTCTTGCCATTTTCTTTCTGCATTGAAAGAGTCAATGTACTATAGTCAATAGAAATACGATAGTCTTTGAGAATATCATGACCAATAACGCCTCCCGTAAAGCATCCAACTCCTTTGAATACAGAATCGAAATCAAGCACCTTCATTTCCATGTTCAGTGATACTTCATCTCCTATTGAAAACTCTGAAACCATGGCATTCCATATAGGCACAGGTGATCCACCAGCTCCGTGGGCATGTTTCTTTTCACCAGAGTAAATTTCAATCCCCAATCGTTCTGCTAGTGACTTAGATATGGTTGTGTAACTAGCACCAGTATCAAATGTAAAGTCAATTGGGCCTGTTCCGTTCAACATTACAGGCACATGAACATGTCCTGAAGCTGGATCAATCTTGAATTTTAATTTCATTTTTAACCACTCGTTTTTAACCTATCTCACTTGTGAGATATGATAACCTGTCTCATGCGTGAGATATATTAATGTTGGTTTTTGAGCAGGAAATTCAAGGACTATCCCATTTAGCAATTTGATGTTATGAAGACATACCAGCCGAAGGTTCCAGGTATTGGATCGGAGCAGACATAACCGAATCCATATGCATGGTCATTGACAGGATCATCCTGCTGAGGATTCAAGGGATTTGATGATTTTGATGCATAGAATACAGCTGAAAGGATATCACTACCCTCAGTTTCAGCGCATGCTCTGAACCACGCATCCTTTATTGTAAGAGCGGGTGAAGCTCCGAATCCAGTCATATAAGTCCCGAATTTTGTGCCTCTCGTCCGAGCATTATGACTAGTCGTACTAAATCCACATACCATGTGGATTCCCTGCAAAGTATCAGCCCAGCGCTCAAACACATTGTGTCCTGTGCTATTTTCCCAAGCTAGTGGACTGCAGGCATCAATGGCAATTGTGTCTAAATCTCCATCACCCCATCTACATTCCCTAAAGAGAAGTGATTTGTCGTCATTGTTCGTTCTGAATGTTACTCCATCAGGACCTCCATGATCCTGATAGTAAACGAAATCAACAGCATCAACCCATTCGCTATCTGTCCCACCATAGGCTTCATCTTTGAAATCCTCTTCCCAAGCACTATATTCTCCCCAGTTGAACTCTTGACTGTATCCTCCCATAACTCCCATCCAGCTATAGAAGCCTTCTATGTTTGTCTCTGTATTCCATAATGGTTTCCAGACAGATATTCCACACCATTCTATACCTACCTCTTTGACACCATCATCGTATGCGCCTGTTGGTGCACTTGGACTAAACACTCTGTTATCATGAAGGTCATTAGTGGCGTCCACAATTGGCATTATTGTGAAAGCTGAAAGGAGCATAGAAAACACAATTAGAAACAACATCAAAACCATGGCTCCTCGTCGCTTTAAAAGAAGAATAGCTGCACCAACAACCACGATAAGTGAACCAGCTGCGATTGCTATGGTCAGAGTTGTTGGGAATGTACTGATTGTACCTGCTTCGATAAAGACGGCAATATAGTCCATGCACCATCTATCAAGGGAGTCTTTGACTCGAACATGAATAGTATGTGGAACTGGTACTCCTTTTTTGTCAACTATTGTAAGTGAGCTTGTGGAAAAATTCTGAGCGACTGATAGTAATCCGTCAAAGTCAGAATACCAGTAGTAAACAAAAGGTCCTAGTCCATTAGTAACGACACACTCGAATGTAATGTCTTCATATTGTGTGAATGTAAGGTAGTGGCCTGGCGAAACAATCTCGACCTCCGGATCTATCAGAAAGGCGGCTATTTGAATAATCTGGAAGATATCCTCTCCATCATCAGCATCATTGATAACCAGCTCATAATAGGGCTTGAGGAGATTGGATTCGTCTGATGATTCTGCATAATACACTAGTTCATGATTAACAACATCATCAGGAGAAAGACCATAGTGTTCGAGAATTGAGTCGTATTCGATGATAGGTTCTGTTGCATATGGTTCTGCCTTTAGTTCACGATGATTCCAGTTGAATCCAGCAATCTCTCCTCCCTCACCAATCATTACTGTAATCTGTTCTCCAGGACCCTTTACGGGATTTTCACCAAGGAACATCTCGTAGTTCACATGCCACTGAATGACTTTGGTATTTGAACCCCCAGCATCTATATTCCAAGCTGTCACGTTTGTTGAACCCATATTTACGAAGACGTAATTTGGAGGACGTAGTCCCTTTTCGTCAAGCCAAGCGTCTGCTTGATCTCTACATGCAGTTGGTGTAGGTACTGCTATTCCTAGTGCAATATTATATAGAAGGTCATAATCTGCAAACCACATCGACCCATCCCGAGAATCCATCTCGAAAGTCTTGTTTCCAGACCTCACTACATATTTTCCCTCAACATCCTGAGCGGATGAATCTCGAAATCCAAAGAGAGCATACGCCATGTCTTCAGCATACGTTAGATTCACTTCAGGGGGAATAATCTCGTAGACTGGCATCTCCACCTGTGAAAGAACGAAATCTGGTTTCTCAATCGTCACTGTGCTATGAGTTGTTGCAGTTTCACTAGAAACTGAAAATACCATCAAAAGCATTACTATAATTAGAATCGCATCCCGCTTCAAGGGTTCAACCTTCCCTATATGTCACGCTGCAGTTACTCCTATCCCTATAATAGGAGGTTTCCAATAGTAGACCGCACCTAAAAGTTTCTCTGATATTTGTTCAAGTCAATAGAAAAATTGAAACACATCTGAGCGAATGTATCTACAGGAGAAAAATTGTGTGACTCGTAGGATGTTGTTTTCTGGAGATGCAGAGGCACTTGATTCAACTTTTAGAGCTCGTGAGATACCCATTCTGATTACACCCGTCAAAGTTATTCGAACGCAGAACAGAAACGAAATCCATGCTCCTCTGGCATATGTTATGAAATCCAAGTTGCTTGAATTCAAACGTAGGATCTCAGGAATTATTCAGAGTTTTTCAATTTCTTGATAGAAATTGATACAGTCCAATAAAAGATGTAGTATACCCAATCAAAATGATGAAGGGATCTGTGTAAAAACTCTTCTTCATAGCACTCGGTATGTACTTTGTTAGCGCAGCATTGATCACATACTCAATAGATTCTCAAAGTTTGTGTGGCTGTTTTGGTTGATTCCATTCTTCTCACCTATGATTACAGTTATGCTCCATGAGGGTTCAATTTGGATCAATCGGAGTAGCCTTTAGTCGTCCGAATATAGTCAACCGAGAGAATTATTAGGAGTGATAAATTAACTATAGAAAATAGATGTGATGATTTGCAGATACGTGAGAGAGAAATCAACATTAGATTTTGGATTGTACTAGCCTGTACAATTATGGTTCTAATGCTTCTACCCCTCTCCTATTCTGACTTTCAAGAAACAGATTATTTCAGCTTTGAATACAGAAGTGTATTATTCACATACTATCACTATACTGACTTAGTTAGTCCCGAACTAAGTTTTGCTAACCTGACTAGACTCTTTGCGGCTATTTTCATATGCATTCCTGCGGCATATATGAATCGCAAGCTAGCAAAATCACCTATGAAAAGTCTAGACCCAGGAACAGGCCTATCCGTATTATTGGGGACAATCGTGTTGGCTACGTATTTTTCGAACAGGTTTCCTCCTTGGGAACTAACATGGTTATTTGATCCAGGATTTTATTGGGCATATATTTGGGATCTGGATAAATTCGGATTACTGATTGTTACATTTCTAATTATCGTACCGATAATAATCAGAGAAACGAAAATTGTGTGGGATTTTCGGAAGGGTCCAAATGAAACGATTGATGGTATTAATACAAACCAAAAGAAAGTCCTTGAAAGCCCTGAAAATGGATTGTCATATAGATATTTGATTCTTGGAATCTTATTTGGTTTGATAGCTGTCGTGATTCCAAATCAAATCTATATCTCCGAACTTGGATCTCTACCACCTCCCAATAATTCCTTCTCAATTGATGGAGCTACCCTTTTCTTTCATTTTGGGATTAGAAATCAACCCATACCATATAACATGCTAGATATTGTCTTTAGAATTGAATCTCCCATAGATATGCTTAATCAACTTCCATATGCTGGATTCCAGTTACTCATTATTTTTGGTCTTCTCCAATATCTTCGCGGGAACATAACCAAGATGAGAATCTTGATTCTGGGTGTTCTGAGTCTAGTTGTCCCATATGCCTATCGAGCATCTGCAAATATTGTATATAACGTAGGAGAAGAGTATATCATACCAATTCCAGTGGTTCTTCTTATTGGGATTCTAGTTTTAAAAATCGCAAAACCAATTGATATAACCCTCCTATCTCAAAAGAAATCCATCTTAGAAATGACCAAGAGCTCGATTCCACCAATACAAAGAGATAGAATTCAGATTCCGTTTCTATATGTAATCAAATCCAAGTTCTCCTCCTTTATGAGAAGAATATCCGGAAAAACCACATCAATAAAAACAACGGACAGAAACTGATGGGATGCTCATGTGTTTTCAATAGCAATTCTAATCCGAAAGAGAATAATCATTGTTTTACTTGGAAATTCTTACAATGTCAACAGATCCTTCTTACCTAGATGAGAAAACGGAAATTGAGAATCGGGTGTCAGACCTTCTCTCAAGACTCACTTTGAAAGAAAAGTTCATGCTTCTCACCAGTCATGGTAGATTACGGTTGTATTCCACCAATCCCATCAAACGATTAAGTATACCCTCATTCAAAATGACAGATGGACCCTTAGGAGCAGCTATGCATTCCAGTGGTTTCAAAAAAAATACAAGATTCCCAGCTACCGTATCTCTTGCTGCATCATGGAATAGAAAGCTGATGGAAGAAATCGGGACTGCAATGGGTCGAGAAGTTCGAGCTTTGAGTCGCCATATCTTATTGGCTCCAGGAGTTAACATTGCTCGAACACCATTAAATGGAAGAACCTTTGAGTATTTCAGTGAGGATCCATTCCTGACAAAGGAGCTGGCTATTCCCTTTGTCAAAGGCGTCCAAAGCCAAAGAATCAGTGCGTGTATGAAACATTATGCAGCAAACAACCAAGAAAGAGACCGTAGATCTTCAAGCTCCGAGGTTGATGAAAGAACACTCCATGAGATATACCTACGTGCATTTAGGGCTGTTGTAAAAGAAGCAGAACCATGGTCATTTATGACTTGCTACAACAAGGTCAATGGAGTTTATGGAAGTGAGAGTGACTATCTATTGCAGAAGACACTCTTCGACAAATGGGGATATAATGGACTTGTGATGACAGATTGGCTTGCATCGAGAAAAGCCACGTCTACTGAAAGTTGCATAAATGCAGGACTCACCCTTGAGATGCCTTGGCCAAATAGATACAAGACGAAGAAACTTCAGGATGCATTCGATAGAGGTCTGTTCACAGAGGAAACACTTGATGACCGAGTTCGAAGAAACATTCGAGTAATGATGTTAACAGGTCTGTTTGATAGTTCTGAAACGCTTCCGGAGAGTGCTCGCAATACTGTGGAACATCAAGACCTAGTTCGAAGAACTGCGGAAGAAGGAATGGTTTTACTAAAGAATGAGGGGGACTTTCTACCCTTAAATATCGAGCAATTGAGATCAATCAGTCTACATGGCAAGAATCTGAAAAAGAAATTTGGAAGACTTGGATACGGAGGTTCATCTGCTGTAAGTCCCCCGTATGAGGTGACTCCACTTCAAGGGATGACACATAAGTGTAAAGACAAGGTTGGTTTGCATATTGGTGGTTTAGATGCAGATGTAGCAATCGTATTTGCTGGTCTGAATCATGGACGAGGTGGAGATTCTGAATCAATGGACAGGAGTTCTTTGCATATTGATGAAACGCAGGTCATTAAGATCAAAAATGTCGCGAACAACCATGACAAAACAATAGTCTGCTTGATAGCTGGAAGTCCAATTGCAATGGTTGAATGGATCGATGAAGTAGAGTCTGTCCTGATGTGTTGGTATGGGGGAATGGAATCAGGAAATGCGATTGCCAATGTTATATTCGGTGATACAAATCCATCTGGCAAGTTACCATTGACTTTTCCAAGACACTTAGAGGATTCTCCAGCTCATAGTACAGGAAATCCAAGAAATTATCCTGGTGATGAAGAGAAGAGAATCTTCTACGATGAGGGAATCTATATCGGATATCGTTGGTTCGATGCTAAGGAGATTGAACCACTCTTTCCGTTTGGGTTTGGACTATCCTATACTGAATTTGATTATGGATCAATTCACCTAAACAGAGATACACTCGGAAAACCACAAGAAGCATTGGCGGTTGAAATTGAAGTGACAAATGTTGGAGAACTCCCAGGTTCCGAAATAGTCCAAGTCTATTCGCACGATATTGAAGCATCAGTTGATAGACCTCCTAGAGAGCTTGTAGGTTTTGAAAAATCACATTTGGAACCAGGTGAGAGCAAGACTGTAGAAGTCACAGTAAAAGCAGAAGACCTAGCATACTACGATAGTTCAAAGCATGATTGGATGATAGAACCAGGAGATTTCAAACTCTTAGTCGGGAAGTCTTCAAGAAAAATAATACATCAGGCTGATTTGACTTATGGCTAATATAGTTTGAAAAGATATTATAAGTAGGCTTTTCAATCGATTGCATCAGGGTCTTCTCTGTGGGTAGGGTTACAACATATTTCGGACTCAAAGACGCAAAACCAGAGGTAATAAGACTAGCAAAGATCTATACGTCACTCTCAATCTTTATGCAGATTGCATCTGTTATCTCCACAACCTTCTATCTGATTTTTGTTGCTGAAGCTTTAGGGAACAACAACTTCATTGTGGGTATGACATATGTTGGATTTCTCGTCATTATCGAGATGGCGGTTCAAACTCTGTTTGATTACCCAACAGGCGTGATTGGTGATTGGTTAGGACAGAGATTCATTCTAACAACTGCATTCGTAACATATGCTATTGCTTTCTATATGGTATCTTTCGTCACCACTGCAAGTCCATTCCTTCTCTTGGTTCTAATCTATGCAATGATGGGATTTGCTGGTTCGCAACAAAGTGGGGCAATGGGAAGTTGGTTTGATAATAACTGGCGAGTTTCTATGCCAGAGGATGATGAACGAAAAGAGTATGGAGTATTCGTAGGAAAGCTTGGAATGTTATATTGGCTTACTAACACGCTCGTACTGATTCCTGGAGGTATATTAGCCACTATCTTTGGAAGACCTTGGGTGTTTCAGCTTCAAGCTCTGATGTGCCTAGTAATAGCTATCATATCATTAAGATTGGTCCACAACCTCCCTGAAACTGATGAGCTTGATCAAAAACGGCCAACAATGGATGAGTACTTTTCATTACTCAGAGAAGGGATACAATATCTCTTTAGTAGTGAATATGTGAAGTTCCTTCTCATCGGAACAATGTTGGTAAATAGTTGCATTACAGTATGGGCAAATCTAATTCTCTTTCCTATGTACTATAGCTATCTCGTCACAGATGTTGCAGTGGCAAGTTTTAGAACAATTGTCATGATCCCAATTGTTTTCTATGCAGAACGGTCAGGAGTATGGGCAAGAAAATACGAGCCCAGAAAATGGATACCGCGTTTTCGTTTTCTCCAGTCTGCCGGAGCTGTCTTCTTCTGGATGTTTGCATTAATCATGTTCATCTTTCCAGTTCCTCCACCGGGTTCTCCCATGGTCGA
>JBHLRQ010000078.1:0-15628 GCA_048882385.1 Candidatus Thorarchaeota archaeon
TGGATGTGGCGAATAATCCGCCCATTGAATATGTTGCAATTGGAGCTGATAGAGGTATGACATTTCGAGAACTGAATTTCGCTACTAAAATGGTCAAAGAAGGCGCAAAATTGCTATGCATCAGCGGGAGTCGTGACTACCTTGGGATTTACCTTGGGGAAGAAGAAATGTTCATCGGTGAACGATCGATTGTTGCAGCAGTTGAGCATGCTGCAGGAACGGAATCAGTTGTTGTTGGAAAACCACTTCCTGAAATAGTAGTAGAAACAGTCAAGACATTAGGGTTCTCAGTTGAGGATGCAGTCATGATTGGAGATAATCCTGCATCTGACGTTGCAGGTGGAAACGCAGCAGGTGTGACAACCATTCTTGTTCACCGTGACCCAGATAATATCGTGTCCTTCGAATCTGGTGATCTTGATACAAATCCGGATTTTTCAGTCCAATCTCTTGAAGAGATTATACCTATGATCAATTGAAGGACTGTTTTGGTTATGACTTCTAAAAACCCAGTGATTCGTTTTGAAGTATATCGACCAGGTCTAAGTGTTTCACTAATTATACTTGAAGATCTCACAGTTGGTCAATCCAGTTCATCTTTTGAGGAGTACGAGAAAGAAACATTCGAAGAAATTCGTACTCAGATGACTCTTGAAGATGTAAAGGATGATCCAATATTTCGGTCGTATCGCGACCTTTACTGGACATTCGGGATGGATCCAACAAAACTTCGAGTATCGAGTGAAGCGGTATTGCGCAGAATTCTCAAGGGACTAAATCTATGGAGAATTTCAGACATTGTTGATATCGTCAATCTCGCATCAGCATATCACAAGATTCCAATTGGTCTTGTTGACTCATCTAAATTGAAGGGTGATTTGGTTGTTCGAACTGCATCCGCTGGTGAGGTATTCCAGAGAATTGGAGGAAAGACAATTACATGTCATGGACGAGAAATCGTTGTTGCTGATGACGAAAAAATTGTATGTTTTGGATACGCTACACATGATTCTGAACGCACGATGATCACAGATAGCAGCAGCGAAGTCCTTGTTCTGTTATACGGTTCAGAGGTCATCAGTCAAGATGTGATGGATGATGCTCTAAGAATCACACTTGATATGATTGATCAATGGCTTGACTGTCGAGTTTCTGAACCTGTGAAGTTTTTTTCAAACACCTAGAACTCAAGGAATGGTTGTCCAAGTACAATTCTCTCAAGCAAGTTGTTCTTTGTAGCCTTTGATACCATCAACTCAAACTGCTTTTTGAGACGTGCTTCATCAACATAGTCTGGTTCTTTGATACCCATACTATCAATGACAAGCTTGAGCATGTATTCGAACTCATAGACAAGATAGTCTTCTTTTCGTCCTTTCTTCTTTCCTTCTTTCTTGACCTTCTTAGCTAAACCCTGTTTGAGTGCTTCTCTAGTTTCAGTCAAATAGGTGTACATAGCTTTCTCATAGTGAAGCTCTCCACGTTTAACAAGCTCCTGCAGGAATGGGAGTCCAAAGGTTCTTCGTGCAATGGCCTCAATTCGAGCTACAAATCCATTTATGATGTCATCATAGGATAGCACCCCAGCCTGGCCCCGAGTTTCGAAGACCTTGTCAGTGTCCTTTGCAGTTGCAAATTTCTCTTTCTTCGCAGCTAAAAGCTTCTCTCTCTCTCTTCGAGCCTCTTCGTCTGCCTTCTTCTTTTCTTCTTCGAGACGCTTTCTTTCAACCTCTTTCTTGGCGTCTTCTATCTTTTTCATGCGTTCAAGTCTAGCTTTCTCTCTTTGTTTGGCTTCTTCTCTCTCTTTTACCAGACGCTCTTCTTCGAGTTGCTTTAGTATCTTTTCTTGCTCAGCTCTAAGTTTTTCCATATGTTTCTGCACATCTCGTTCTGTTAGAGTAATGTGCTTTGTTAGAAGCCACCTGACTCCAATATTATTGACTTTGGGTTTCATGTCAGCTGACGAGAAGATGAAATTGGCTGTCTGTTGTCCAGGTAATTGAGTGATTATTTCTTCTGATTCTTTCTCTCCTGCGATCGGTTCAAGTATTCGCTCCAAAACTTTTAGGGACTGTTCACTACTTATGCGACCTGCTGAGATTGTATTGAACTGTTCAAATGCTTTGTAGTCGATGTCTTTTGGACTCTGTGTTGCTATCAAGCACTCGACACCATATTTTCGCGCTTGTCTAAATAGAAGTAAGAATGTTTCTTTGGGACCGGGTGCTCTCATTCCTGCTGGAATGAATGGTGCTGCTTCATCTTGAAAAATCATCATACGTGGTTTCTCAGTGAAGCCTTGTCTTAACATCCATGAATAGAGTTGATTCAACACAATCGCAATGAAGAAATGTTTCTCTTCTTCGCTCCGAAGTGTCTTGAGGAATATTACATTGATTGGTGTTTTACCATTCACAGGTTTTGTGAGATGGTCGAAGTCAATATTCCCTTCTTCCTTAAACAACAGTTGAGAAGATCCCACAGTCAAGCTTCTAATCCGAGTTGCTAGAGTCTGCCTCTCTGAGAACTTCATGAAAGGTTCAAGATCCACTCCAACAGTTTCCTTGTCTGCAACAAGCATATCAGCTAGCTCTGAAAGCTCATCAATCTCCGTCTTCTCAGCTTCCCAGATGGTTCTTAGAAGCTCATAGACTGCAGCAAATGCCTTTCCTTCCCAGGATCTCGATAGACCTGCAACTTTCATGAGGACCTTTACTAGTGTACGGGCTGAGTTGTCGAGCAATCGAATAATATCGTCTTGATCGGCATCTCTATCTGGAAGTTTCAAGGGATTGATTGAAATAGCCAGACCTTTGCTACTTGCTGGTGTGTAGACTCTGACAATGACCTTTTCCATATATTCCTTGAGTCTTTCTGGAGGTACTCCTTTAGAAGACAGTTCCTTTGGGTCTCCAGGAAGCATCAATGATGCAATATCTCCCTGAGGATCAAATGCTAGGATAGGAATGCCCTGCATTGCTGCTTCTTCTAGGATACACTTGGAAAGAACTGTTTTTCCTGATCCTGTTGAACCAAACACTCCTCCATGTCTGCGAAGGAGGTCTACACTGATTTCGAACTTTTCATCTGTCCGTTTTCCTTCCTTGTCAAGCTTGAATCCAAGCCAGAGCTTGTTGTCTGCCATGTCGAACACCAATCACGATTTATCGTTACTGTGGTTTTAAGAGCCTTTCCAGTATCGCTTGATACTAAAAAGAGAAAGAGTGGATGGAGTATTCTCCATCCAAAATTACTGTAATTATTCACCTACTGGCTCATAACGTCTGCCAAGGAAGAATACGATGATGAACACAAGAGCAATGGCAAATAGAAACAAAGTTCCTGCAGCCCATGCATAGGATGCTGTGAAGAGCCAAATCCAATTGAGCGCAAAATTGACTCCTGCCATAATTGCACCAAGGATGAGTGATACAAGCATGAATCTTGAAGTCATTTCCTTGATTTGTCCAGTTTCAGCACCTGTGGATATCCTTGATCCAAAGAAGACGAAGATGAACAGGAAGATATAGGCAATAACTATCATGGTACCCATGTTGAAGAGACTACCCTGAATCTCAGCTGTGTCAAAACCTTCAAGCAATCCGAAAGTTAGGATGGTACCAAGTGTCATGATGAAGACTAGCGTATTGGCGTAGAGCTTGTCATCGGGATGAACATAACCAGTCATCTCCGTGAATGTGTTGATGATACTGACAATGAGAACAACTGCCAAGACACCCAATGATCCAATCCAGATGTAGAATGGATATTGAAGCGGGTCTCCTGTTGTTCCCAGACTCTCTAGTAAATATTTGACACCAATTGCTACTCCCAGCAATGTAATTCCGATGCCCGAAAGGACATTTCCAATTGTTGTGAGCCTAACCAATAGTTTCCTCCTCCGTAATGGAGTACCTAAAGCCACTCTCTGCCTAGTTTCTATTAACTCTTTGCCAAACTACGTTCCAATGTACTTTGAATGCTAAGCTCTATATCCTTACGAAGAAAATCAATCATAGTGGGGATAATGTCAGAAGACACTTCTGATAGGGTCATTGTATCGCAAGACAATCTTGCCCGATGCAAGTGGTGCGGGACTCCTGAGAGTCCATATTGGACAATAAGTAAGAGCGAGAAACTTTACTGCACTCCTGAATGCATGCTTGCAGATGAATCAAGTAGTAAACGAATCACAGGAATCGGTGGAATATGTTTCGGAACTCTCTTGATAATCCCATTCATAGCCTCTATATTCTTGCAGCCTGAGTATGCAGGTGGAAGCATTTCCCTACTGATCAATGGAATGGTTTTGTTGGCGATTGGTGTCGCTCAATATGCTGAAGCTAATGAGGGTCAAAAATACAAAGACCGCAAGGACAGTTACCGTGGTGTATCTCCAATAATTTGCTCCTACTGCTCCCATCAGAATTCACCACATTTCACAACATGTCAGAATTGTGGCGCACCCCTTTCTTATGGATCATATTCTAAGGAAACAATGCCGCCATGGCTTCGAAAAACCATTCCTAGTGGAGTTTTCAAATGTCCCTACTGTGCCGCTATCTACTCTTATCGCCAAGCTTCAAGGACTCACGAAGGCCTGGTCACCTGTCAGAATTGTGCTCGACCATTTGCACCAGCAGAACCAACAAAGGTTGAACCTCAAAGCAGATACTTCTATTGAACGGTTTCTTCTTGTTTCAATGGTGCTGCTTCAGGAAGGAAATATGTTCCAATACATGCAACTACGATGAGAATTGCTACAAGAGTACCTAGACCAGGGAAGAGACCACCGAATGAATAGGCAAACTCTGCTGCTATTGGACCGATAATCATTCCTGAGCCAAAGAAAATACTGTAAACACCCATTGTGGATCCACGAGCTTCTTCACTAGAAACATCGGTAAGATAAGCCATAGCAGCTGGGGGGAATGAACCTGCGATGAAACCTAAAATTGGCAACGCTGGCCAGATTGACCACACTACTTCGAATTGGTCTGCATTAGCCACTAACAGATACGCGAGAAGTCCAAAACCAATCAGTCCCGTTACAATGAATGGTCGTCTCTTCATCAAATGGTCCGACAAATGCCCCATCACTATGATTCCGAGAATCAGAGAAACCCCTAACATTGCGAAGAGAATTAACATGTCCGTTGCGGTGAGAGAGAAGTAATCCTCAATGATGTGTTTCATTTTTGAGATTACGAGACCATAGAGTGAAATTATCGGAATATAGACTGGAAGCATTAGCTGAATACGCTTGTCACTGGCTACTTTCTTCATGAGTGCAGTCATGCTCACTTCTTCTTGGGAAACTACTCGAGTTTCCTTAATCAGGAAAATGGCAAGAATTCCACTTATCGTACAAGCTGCTGCAGCTGCGAAAAGAAGTGTGTTGGCAGCCCATCCAAACTCAAGTAGAATGACACCAAGACCAAAACCTCCTGCCAGTCCCATGAGAGTTGACAAGTCATAATAACCCATCAAGCGTGCCCTGTTGAACTCGGATGATGCATCTGCAATCATTGACAAGGTCGTTGTGACCTTTGAAGCAGCCCCAATTCCAAAGAGAACAGCTAGAATGTATGCAAGAAACTCGAAGGTTGCAATACCAAATAGGAATGCTGCTAGTCCGGTTAGAAACAAGCTTGCTACAAATATTGGTTTTCTACCAATCTTATCACTGTATGATCCAAAGAATGAAACTGTGCTAAGCTCCGCGATTGGATAGATTGCTAGAACTACTGCAACCCCCCATCCCTGCAGAATCCCACTCATGTATGCGTTACTCGAGATAACTGCAATTGTGACGTAGAACGAAGCACGCATTATCAAAGTCACAAGGTACAACATCATAAGAGTCAGAAAGTGACCCGATTTTCTCAGTCCCATTCAAGTGCTCTCCTTGTAATGTAGGTCTGGTCGTTGCGTTAGCGTTTATAAGCTATGTAGGTTCAACAATTGAACCATGGCGAGCAGTAGGATTCCTGGGGACATCGGAACAGCAGAGTTTGTTTTTCTCACGTTTTATCGTCTAAGGACAATGAGTGATGAAGAAAAGAAAGAATGGTTCAAGACTTGGAACTACATTAAAACACAACTCCCAAGGGGCATGGAAGTCATCACTGAAGCAACAAGTGCTTTCGGGACAGAGTTCACAGGATTCACTGTCTATGAAGGTCCTCTTGATAAATTCGATGAGCTCTCCGAAACGATTGAGAATCATGCTCAAGGGTTCATTGAAAAATCACTCACCATAATTGGGACTAAGGGCTTATCTTTACCCATAGCAGAATTTCGGAAGATTATCGATGGTCGTCCAGTAGATTAGGAAAAGGTGTGGTATCCCTTTGCAGTACAAATTCTCAAGGAAGACAGCAATCATTCTTCTCATCACAGCTGTTGTTGGATTTGTATTGTATAATGTAGCTCCCCAAGGGATAGAAGCCGGTCAATACAATGTGTATCTGGATTTAACTTCCGACAGTATTTCGGTTTCCGAAGTTTACAACATCACACTCCAAAAATATGGTTCTGAAAGTAGGTCATCGCATCTCTTGACCGGAATTTCGACAAATGTCACAGTGATGGTTCCTAATTTGGTCGTGATTGAAACTCACAATCCACTAACTGTTACTATCAATGCGACTGGAAACCCAATCGCTGCTGAGGACATTCTACTAACACTGTCAAATGAAGATGGATTTAATTTTGTCTTACGAGTAACCAAGCAATCCGGCCAGTTCTTCACCATTGAATATCAACCCCTAGTTAAATCTCAGGCTGCAGTAATGATACTGGTTGTCGTAGCTATCCTCTGGTTCTCTGAAGGAATCAGTCTGGTTGCGACATCTCTCATGATCCCAATTCTCATTGTTCTATATGATATTCAAACCCCTCAGACCGCACTAGCCCCATTCTTTGATCCAGCTGTCGCCCTCATCTTTGGAGGATTTCTCATTGGTCGGGCTCTTACAAAGTATGAGTTAGATAAGAGACTTGCATTACTCATAATATCCCATAGTGCAGGTTCTGGCTCAAGTCTAATTCTAACAGTGATGGGAGTTACAGCCTTCCTTTCGATGTGGATAAGTAACACAGCCTCTGCTGCAATCATGATACCAATAGCACTAGCAGTAATCAGTCGGATTAGAAGCACTGAAACTCGTGATAAATATGGTAAAGCACTTGTCCTCGGAGTTGCCTATTCAGCAACTCTTGGTGGGGTTGCTAGTCTAGTAGGATCTCCACCTAACCCCTTAGCTGCGACTTACATCAACGCATTTCTTGGAGCTGAATTTTCATTCATGAGCTGGATTCCTTTCGGACTTCCAGTTGTGGTTATAATGTTGCCAATCATTTGGCAGTGGGTTATGATTCGCTTCAAAATACCCAAGAGTATTGCAGAAATGAACGAGCTCAAAGAGGTTTCATATAACGAATATCTTAAACTCGGGCCAATGCCAACACAACAGAAGCTTGTCGTTGCTGTTTTCCTCTCTGTGATTGTCCTTTGGTTTACAGAGAAACTCCCAGATTTCATATCTGCAGCAATAGGTTGGTCCGGGCATGGAATATCTAGTGCCATTGTTGCACTAATGGGAGGTTTAGCGTTGATGATGCTACGTCTTCTTGATGAAAATGATGTGTCATCTGGAATCAGCTGGTCTTCACTTTTAATTCTAGGAAGTGGTATTGCACTAGGGGGTGCCATGATTGACACTGGTCTCTCAGCATTCATTGCTCAACAGATGGGAGGTCTCGGAATGTTTCCACCATTTCTTGTCATCATAATAATCGGATGTATTGCGGTTCTTGTTACAATGGTGGCATCTAATACGGGAGCAGCTGTTATTCTTATCCCGATAGCCATTCCCCTTGCAACAGGTCTTGGAATAGACCCATTGTTAATAGTCATGGTAATTGCTATTGCTGTATCAATGGACTTTGCTCTTCCCACTGGTACTCCACCTTCAACAATTGCTTATAGCACTGGTAAAGTGGAAATGAGAGAGATGATAACAACAGGTCTGATTGTAGATCTGATTGCAATCATTGTTGTAACATTAGTGGTGGTCTGGCTATGGGGTCTGTTTGGTCTTATAGTGCTGTAGTGCATCTATGCTTTTCACGAAGGGTTTAAATCGTTACTACGAGCGAATCTGACAAGGTGCCAAAGTATGAGTTGGATCGCAAAGATAATCGATGGAAATCCTGACGATCACACCCATGCAAAACTCGTGAAGTATGGTATTGGTGAGCATCCAGGTCCCAGAACAAAACTGACGATCAGTAAACCAAGCATCAAATTCAAAGCCGATCTTGATCAGGAGAAAGACCTGCTGAAAGGCTATCTTTTAGGTGCTCCAGAAGGTTCACATAAGGTGAAAGGTCAGATCATAACATATACTGACCTAACAAAAGAATATGGTTCCTTGATGATGCCTCTTGATTGGAAGAAGTCAAAGGGCAAAGGCACACCTGTTTTCAAAGCAAAAGTCGATGAAGTAGCTCCACTTAAAGATATCAAAGCACTGTTTGAGTTGGATGACCCCACAACATTCTACCTTCTGTCAATTAATCCTCGAGACGGATCTAAACCATGGAAGGTGGCAACGAAGACATCTTTCCCAAAGGGTGGACCCAAAGAAGAGGATGAAGAGAAGGGAGAAAAAGACCCTGTATTCACAAAAGGGGCACTAGGTAACATTCCTGAAGTGTTGGAGTTTATCCTAGATACTTACCTTCCTGAAGTCAAAGACAAAATTGGACCAAAAACAAAGAACATTACCATACGAAACAACATTGATATAATGGACATCGAGATTCCTGATGACCCAAGTCTTAGTTTCTCTGAAAAACGAAGATTGGCAAAGAAACGAGGTAAACTATTTCGCTCAATCTCTATTGATGAAGCAGAATACTCCTTTGAATACGACTTCCTAGCATGAGTTCAAGAATAATGTTTAAATTCGAAACCACTGCGGCTCCTATAAGAAAAGAAGAGGCTTAACATATGCTCCAAGGATTTGAAGGATATTATTACCCATTATCAATCGTTTTCCTATTCCTAGGTATATTTGCTCTAGGTTGGATGATTATACACATTGAGCACGGTCGCCACTTCTCTAAATTCAAAGTAGGCTCTGCCCTCGTTTTAGGTGCACTCCTCCTTGGTTTTGGTATTCATTTCCTCTTATTGTCCTCTGGTATGTGAGGTTTCGTTTTTTTCTCTCCATTATGAACGAAATACCATTATTTAGTAAGCAAACAAACTAGATACGCTTCCTAACAGAGGATTGCAGATTTGTAGGATAAGAGGATTAGCACGTGTTACTTGAGCCTGAAATTCAGAAAATGGCAGTTGAAAGCCGCCAAAGATTAGTCGAGGAGTTTGCAGAAAAATATGCCAATCTGAGAGAGCGTATAAGACGGGTTCCTGAAGCAGATGCTGAGAAGATTTCAAAATCTCTCTCTTGTCCCCTGGAAGTTGCAATGATTGCATATTTGATTAATATGGATGGTATAATGACAGTCAAGAAGGCTGTTGGCCATCTTAGTGATGAGCTTGAACGTAGGGCAAAGGTTGACGAAGATGTACCGAATCTCCCTGGAAACATCATGGAGTTTGCCCTTGTTGAGGGTCGATGGATCTCTCATATCTATGGTAGTTTTGGTAGGCAAATTGAACTGAAAACTCGGGAACTTTCTAATCTCGAAGAAGCAATAGAGGCAAACGCAATTGAGGTCGAGAAGGCTCTCTCAATAATTGCAGCCAGAACCAAAATTTCTGAAACCTTCATTGCTCCTGTACTGGATGAATGGTTGAAAGAGCACCCAAAAGCGAACAGTATGGATGCCTTGTCTACTTTTGGTCAAGCAATCACAAAATGGAATCGGAATACACTCACTGGTAAGTTTATTCAGGTCCAACGGAGAAATCAAGCACTATTTCGTGTTCTCAGGGAGAGTTTGTTAACTACATCTGAATCCTATACAATGGATGCATCAATCGAACGTTTGGACACACTGATTGAGGAACTTGGAAGTCCCTTTGAAGAAATGACGCTAAGAGCAACCTCACATCTGCTCTTGCATATCGTACCTCGCCAAGTAACTAGTAGAGGTGATCGTTCGCCCTACGTGTCAATAGGTGTTACTTCCACAAGAGGCAACAAAGCTGAGCCAGACCTAACATCTCCATTTGATTTTCTTGAACGTGATGTCAAACTGGCTAAGCGTCGAAGGGGTAAAGAGCGCGAGGAGTATCTCAAAGAGAAAATATCTCGTGTCCTTCGTGTGCTCAAGTACCAGGAGAGCACACCGCCAGAAGCACTTGAAAAATGTCTAACTGAAATTGTAGACCGATTGGAACTTGAAAATGTCCCTCTAGATGAAGAGATTGCATCTTCGAAAGTGAAGATTGATAATGCACCAGAATCAGAACGTGAAAAACTGGCGATGCGGCTGATCTATAACTTCGTTACATCATTTGCGTACGGAGAGGAGAGCCTTTGAATTTAGAACAGAACCCTCTCTACTGGTTAATTGAGATTGAAACTTACGATTATGATATAGGCGTTCTTAGAGGTGCTGACCTGACAGGCAAAGTTCTGATTCTATCCAGTCAACTTTGGTCGATTATCCGAGGAACAAGAGTCTACTCAATACTGATAGGACCAGGACTATTCAAGGGCATCGGAACAAAGGGGAATATTCGTGTGGATGTACTTGAGCATCTGTCAGCATTGATGTTTGATCCAACAATGATACGTTATGATGAACCACTACCACAGGTTGACATTGTATCTCCTGAGGTCATTGACCCCCTTGGTGAGAGGGAAATTGAAGAGATTGTAACTTTAATCCGCAATCTTGTTGTGGAGAAAGGAAATGTACTTACTGCAGATCCACTTGCCACAGTTCAGTCCAAAGCTAATGTTCCAAGAACAGCGCACTATGAGGAGGTATTCGAAAGAATCAACGTTTCCCATGTTTCTGGTGTTCAACGTGCGAAATTTATCCTGGCAGGAACAAACAGTCCGATGTACAAACCTTTTGTCGAGTACTTTGAGAATCGAAAATTCTGGAACCATCAAAATACAACGGTAATGGCGACTCCATTCTTCAAATTCAGTAGTTTTGCTGATATTGATGTGATGTCTGACTGGATGATTGTAGAAAAAGCTGGAATGGACACAAAGACTGGGATTGAGGCTATTGCAGAAGAATTCGATCGTACACTAGGTAAGGTAGAGATAGAAAAAGAGCACTATATCTTTGAACTATGATGCAACCGAAAGTGTCTTTGGTGCTTTATTTTGCTCATCAATTGAGGCTATAATAGTTGGAAATTGCTGACGCTGATATTCAGAAGAGACTTGCAAAACCTTACACACTTGTGATAAGAGAAAGCAAGCAGGAAATGTCAGCTCGAATTGATGTCTTCTCAGATGTTTTACGAAACCGTCAGCGGTCCATGCTAGGGGGCTTAATTGAATTTGGTCATCGTCAATCGGGTCTTTTGGAAATCAAACGTTTCTGGTTTGTGAAATATAACAAACCAGTCTATTACCAGGAAAAGGAAGCCCATGAGATACTCAGAAAAGCAATACACATCATTATCCCTAGAGAACAGAAACCTGATTTCCTAAATGACCTCAAAGATTTGCTCTCTCGCCTCAAGACTCAACAACCACGTATTGTTCCAACCTGTCAACATTGTTTCCGTGAAGACAGATTATCAGTCTTAACAAAACGAAATGCAGTCAAAATAACTGAGAATCAAGTGGTATGTACTACCTGTGGTCAGAGTGATCTCAAAACTGAGTTAAAGACTCTGGGGATTCATCTCTCACGAGCCATGCTTAGCCAACTGGAAAAGCAAGTCACTAGAATCAAGTCTGTTCCCAGACTCATAGACATGATGACTCCTGGATTTGATCCTACACAAGAGCCTGACCTTACATTAATTGATACAGTGGTTGCTGAGGATGCAGGCAAAACGAAAAAGATTGATGAACTGCCCATCCCAGATGGCTTTAAAGAGATTCTTGTGTCTAGTGGACTCGAATATCTTCTGCCTATCCAAAGGAAAGTCGTTGAAGCTGGGCTCTTTAAGGATACCAACATGCTCATTGTTTCTTCAACATCATCTGGAAAGACTCTACTTGGCGAGCTTGCTGGCATTCCCAAAGCAATGAAGAGGAAGAAGATGATCTATATGTCCCCTCTTGTTGCTTTGACAAACGAAAAGTATGAGCAGTTTCGTAAAAGCTACAAAAAACTTGGATTGCGCGTCGGAATTAAGGTAGGTATGTCACGTCTTGATGTCGGTGATGAAGGAAAACCCATTGTTGATACTGACATCAAGAAAGCGGATGTTGTGTGTGCGACCTATGAAGCACTTGACCTGATATTTCGTTCTGGTTCAACAAACGATCTAGGTGATGTAGGAACTGTAATTATAGATGAGATTCAAAATCTTGCTGACCCAGAGAGAGGACCTGAGCTTGATGGTCTTCTCGCACGGATGAGATTTCATTACCCACGAGCACAGTATCTAGCACTATCTGCAACAGTTGGATCGCCTGAGATTCTGGCGAAGGAGTTAAAGCTAAAGCTTGTCAATTATGAGGGACGCCCTGTTCCACTCGAGCGACATCTTGTCTTTGCGCGAACTGATGAGGAGAAGCGTTCTATAATCCGCCGACTGGTGAATGAAGAGTTTCGTCATGTGAGTAGTACTGGCAACAAGGGGCAATCTATAATATTCACGTATTCGCGACGGAGGGCGCACGCACTAAGTGATTGGCTCCGAGAACACAGAGTTTCTGCAGCAGTCTATCATGGAGGTCTCTCATATTCAAAGAGACGTCAGGTTGAGCGTTCATTTTCCAAGCAACGACAATCGAGCATCGTTACTACTGCAGCTCTTGGTGCTGGTGTTGATTTAGCTGCATCACAGGTCATTTTTGAATCGCTTGCGATGGGTGCAGAATGGCTATCTACTGCTGAGTTCGAGCAGATGCTTGGTCGAGCAGGTAGATTAGGAAAGCATGACCGTGGAAAAGTCTACATTATTGTCCAACCGGAGAGAAAATATCACAGTGGACAAGATAAGACTGAAGATGAGATTGCAGTAGAGCTACTCAATGGTGTTATTGAGGATGTTGAGCCCTTTGCTGATAAAGAAACAAGTTCTGAGCAGCTCCTAGCAACAATCTGTTCTACAGGACTTGTTGAACTCAAACCTGTAGCGTTAGCGTACAAGCGAATGCTCTCAATGTCAGTACCTCCCTCCGAAGCTCTGAAACATCTCGTTCGAAAACACATGATTCGGGTGAAGGACGGCGGTGCCTATCCAACCAATCTCGGTAGAGCAACATCACTGTCATTCCTACCTCCTAGTCTAGGACTTGAAGTAATGAAGCTGACAGCATCCTACGATGTTATTGATATTGCAGTCATACTTGAGCCCTTTGAGAATGTATACCTCAGCAATAAACTTCAGGAAGAGATCAACTCTGCCTTCAGGACTCATATGCCCACACGACTTTTCTCTGGAGTCTTTAACGAAATCAGTGATTTAAGCAAGCCAAAAGGTGGAGCAGGAAGACTCCCTCAGTGGGTCTTTGAGGTCTTTGGAAAGTGGACAACCACGTTCTTCAACTGTGGATGCCGTGACTATCCTGAGTGTGACCATGGGAAGATTGTCTTTGGTCGGTGGCTTGTAGAAAAGAGGAAGGAGGGTCTCAATCCTTCTGGACTAGCGAAGAAACTCCATGATGAATTTGAGCTCTGGTCATATCCTGGCGACATCTTCTCATGGTTGGATTCGTTGATTCACAACCTTAAAGCTGTTCAGAGAATTGCGAATGTTGCTGGGAAGACAGACCTAAGTGTTGAGATTGATGGACAAATCGCTAGTATTGAGCGTCCCTTAGAACAGGAATCTCAGAATTGAGTCAGAGAATTTAATACATAGCTCATAAATTTCTAGATTTGGCGTGGTGTGAATGCGGCGAAGGACTTTCACCTCTATCATCTTCTCAGTGATACTCATAGTACTTCCGTTCATAATTGTATCAATTTCAATCCCTTCATCAAGTACAATTGTTACTCAAGATCCAATACCTCCCTGGGTTCGCACAAATGGACCTTATGGTGGACTCATGAACTGCATCGAGATTGATCCGACCAATTCAGATACTCTTTATGCAGTTGGAGCAGGAAGTGATATCTTCAGGTCGACTAATGCTGGTACTACTTGGACTTTAGTCGGTTCTCTCCCAACATCAGTTCCCCAGATTACTGATTTAGTTCTCTCTCAAACAAATTCCCAAATAATGTATTTACAGACGATAGGGAATCAAGAACTTCGTGCTGATATATACCGAAGTTCTAATGGTGGCGTCGATTGGACACGAATCAACGATGAAATGCAGGTCTTTCATATTGCACTACATCCAACTAATCCTTCATTGTTGGTTGCAGTGATGTGGAATGCATTTGTATACTTTACAAATGATGCAGGTTCAACCTGGGTAAATGTATCTGGCAATCTTCCTCGAGAAAAGTATACAGATATTGCAATTAGTGGTGATGACGAATTTTGGGTTGGGGTTGGTGAACCACTAAAGGATGATAATGGAACCCTCTATCACACAATTGATGGAGGTGTGAACTGGGAAAAAGAAGACCTTAACCAAGCTCCTGGGACATTCATAAACACAATAATGGTTCATCCCAACAATTCAAGCAAAGTGTATGTAAGTTTGACAAATACGCCCGATGAGCCTATAGATCCTCATACAAGCTACCTCTCAATGACTGAGGATGGTGGAATTAACTGGAAGCAATTGAATACAACAGCAACCCTTCGATTACTCTCAATTGTACCCTCATCAGGCAATGATACAGTATATGCATCATATGGACCTATAGTTTACAGGACCAGCGATTATGGAATTAATTGGGATGATATCACTATCTATACTAATATTTCAACAACAATGACAAGTGACATCAACGATTTAGAAGTAGATCCTAACAATAGCGACATAATCTATATTCCTAGACGAACTTATGGGATTTACAAAAGTACTGATGGTGGTGATAATTGGACCACTCTCACTAATGGACTCAACAATACAAATGCATGTCTTGTTGTTACATCTTTGGTTGAGGAAAGTGAAACTGTCTATGTTTCAGCAGTCGAAGGAACTGGCACCTTTCGAACTGATAACGCAGGGGACAGTTGGCATTATTTGGATGATGGAGGGATATGGCACCCCTTCACCGATGAATTGCGTATCAGTCCACATGATCCTAACACAGTATGGCAAATTGCAGATATTGGTGTAATCTTTATCACTGATGATAGTGGAATGAATTGGGATTCTAAATATCATCCCCAGCATGGCTATGGATTTCGTTATTCATCAGTCACAACTATCGAATCATCTCCTTCTGATCCTGATATTCTATATGCAGTTAAAGCAGGTTGGGGATTATTCGCGAGTGAGGATGGTGGATATACTTGGGATTTTCTTGCTCCTTCTGAAGTTGATTACTCCTATACAATTGCAGTTGATCCTACAAATGAAAGTATAGTCTATAGTGG
>JBHLRQ010000079.1:0-14959 GCA_048882385.1 Candidatus Thorarchaeota archaeon
GGAGCTGGAAGATTTTGGTGTGAGTGATGAAACCGAACTGAAAGCTGATAAGAAACTACAGGATGAAGATGATCTTCCACTTGCTCTGGAGGAGCTTATCGAAAATGACCGCATAACATGGGTTTGAGTCATTATTGGCGCGCTAACATGTTGTATTTATATAAAGGAATTTAATACGAAATCATACAGCCGGCAAAAAATAGAGGATTTCTCATGTCTACGAGGGAACAGGAACTCGCAAAAATTGCGAAGATGTATACTAAGTATCTTAATGGACCCCTTGGTAACGGTGTGATGGACCACCTGAAAGAGGGAGAGAGTTTTACAATCCGATCACAAGATGAAACGCTTGAAATTCTCAAAATACAAGGGAAAGCAGTTGTTAGAGTGATAGATTCATCTGTTCAGACAAAACATACCACTAATCACGCCCCTCATAATGCACATTGATTTTTCACCAAAACAAAGCGAATATAACAGCTTAATGCAGGATAAAAAATCAGGACGTGTACTAGATGGTTGTGGAAATGGATGACGCAACTCGTGAACAAGTACGAGAGATGTTCAATGAACTGACTAACGATGTAACCCTCCACCTATTTATCAAAGACCATAATTGTCTGTATTGCAATGATGTAAAGGATATGGCTGAACAGGTTGCTGAACTATCTGACAAGGTCAAAGTAAATGAACACAAAGGTTCCCTGGATGCTGAAATTGCCAAAGATATGGGAGTGGAACACACTCCTGCAATTGTGATTCACGGAAAGAAGCCCTATAACGTGAAGTTCTATGGAATTCCTGCAGGTCACGAATTTGGTTCACTTATAGGAACCATCATTGATGCATCAAATGGAACAGCACCACTTCCGTCAGATATAGTTGAAGATATTGCATCCATAGAGAAGCCAATCCATATCAAAGTCTTCGTGACACCTCAGTGTCCATACTGTCCGAATATGTCTCGTCTAAGCAATCAAGCTGCAATCATAAATCCACTGATTTCTTCGGAAACCATTGAGTCCTTGGAATTCCAAGAACTGACGAATAAGTATGAGGTATTCGGTGTTCCTAAAACAATACTCAACGAAACGGTCACTATTGAAGGGTTATCGCCAATTGAGATGTTCGTTGAGAAGTTATTTGAAGCAGAAGGTAATTGACTCGCAATTCAAAATGAATATTAGAGAAGATTGAACTCCAGGGTTATGGAAACTCAATCTTTTGTCATAATGCTTAGACCAGCAAATGATTATGGCATTCCAGAAACAGAACAACGTGTTGCAAAACATTTTGAATATCTTCAGAAACTTCACAAGGAAGGCATACTAATAATGGCAGGACGATTCTCTGAGGTTCTCATCGGCCTCGTAATGATTGAAACTAGATCGAGAGATGAGGCACTTGAGATAATGAAAAATGATCCTGCAGTCAAGTCAGGTATCTTTCATGCTGAGTTGTATCCATGGAGAATCGCACTCAAATAGTTCTAGGCTATTTGTCATCTTGGCAAGTGAACACGAATTCGTTCTCATTGACATATTTGTATGCTTGATATGCAGCATGAACTCCTTCACTAACACCGGTTATTGCCTGCTTGAATTCACTGTCTACAACATCACCTGCCGCGTAAAGACCTTCGATGTTAGTGCGGCTTGAACGGTCAATCTTGATTTCGCATTTTTCATTGAGCTCAACGCCTAGTTTCTTGGCAAGATCCGAATACGGAATTCCGCCTATGGCAATAAAGACGCCATCAAGCGGAAGTATATCTGAGCCATTGTAGGGATTATCTAGTTTCACGCCTGCTACCTTCTGGTCTCCAATGATTTCAATGACATTGGTTTTAGTGATTATCTCAATTTTTGGCTCATTGTCAATACGTCGACCATTTACAGGCTCTGGCCTAATCTTTTCTCTTCTGTAGATCATGTAGACCTTTGGGCAATACTTTGCGAGTAGTAATGCTTCTTTTGCTGCACTATCACTCCCACCAACTACAGCAACTACTTTATCTTTATAGAGAGGCGCGTCGCATAGAGCGCAGTAACTAACGCCACGATTTTTCAATTTCTCGTGACCTGGAACCTCGAGTTCTTTTTCTTTCATTCCAGTTGCGATAAGGATTGATTTTGCTAGGAATGTTTTATTCTCAGTCACGACATAGAAGTAATTCTCTTTGTTTCGAAATATATCCACAACTGTTCCAGTTTCAATAAGAACTGGATAATCCAAGGCATGTTCTTTCAGTTTGTCAGCAAGCTCTTGACCAGTCAGTTGTATAAATCCGGGATAGTTTGCTACATCATCCGTCAAGGTGATTGTGCCACCATCAACATTGCCAATCACTGCAACTCTCAAGTCAAGACGAGCAGCATACATTGCAGCACCAAATCCAGTCACACCAGAACCAATTATCACAAGATCGTACATTCCATCACACACCTAATTTCCGTTTTATTTTCCGCTCTGTTCTTCTATCATATCCGATGAAGAAGTCACCATCGATGATTGTCACTGGTATAGCCATTTGGCCAGTGACCTCCTGTAGCTCTTCAATTATGTCTAGAGAAGTGAGAACACATTTCTCCTCAATCTCTACATTATTCTCTTGTAAGAAAGACTTGACTTTCTGTGAGTGAGGACATTCTGGTGCTGTATAAACAACTGCTTTTGTCATACTCGAATTCATCCTGTTGTATTATGGACGGCTCTGTTGTTACAGTTATCATTGATATAGATTATGAAGCGTGTCCCCTTGAGAACACCCTTAAGTAGACGTCGTTCTTTTTTGTTTATAGATATCTGGAGTGAACCAGACATGAACAAGGACGAAACTCTTGCTTTCATTGACAAACAGATTGATCTTGAACTGAAAATTGTCAAGATTGTTGAAGAGAACGTTGCTCAGCTTGGGAATGCGTTTGTTAAAGATCTTCTTCTTGCTGTTTCAACAGACTCAAAGAAACATGCTGCCCTACTCAAATCCCTCAGAAAAGCTGTTGAAGGACCAACCCCCTTCATCAGCGAAGGTGAGCGCGACAAGATTGCGAAAGGTATTGCCACCCATATTAAGATGGAAGAACAAGCAGTCGAAACCTATGGTGAACTCGCTGAGAAAAGTGATAACGAGCAGGTCAAGACTATTGCAATGATGATTCGTGAAGATGAACTCAGACACCATGCTTTACTAAAAGAACTTCACAAGGCAGTCATTGAACCTGAAACACTTACTGAAGATCTGATTTGGGATGTTATGTGGAAGGATTCTCCTTGGAAAGGCAGTCCTGGTGGGTAATTATTCTGGAGCATATCTGTCAACAATCGTGAATCGTTTTCCAATGGAGTTTACAGGAATCACAATCATGTTTTGATTTTCTTGCGCTACCCGTATCCTTATGTTAGAAAAGAAGAACCTAAGCAGTAGCTAGGGATTATGATACAGAGAGGAAAATCTGATGACAGTAGAAGATGTGAAGCGAACAGACAAAGGACCAGCTTTAATGTTGGCTAATGAAGCTGTTGTACGAGGTGCTCTCGAAGCGGATGTGAAAATCGTAGCATTTTATCCTGGTTCTCCAACCTCAGAAATCTTGGACACCTTTGGTGAAGTGCTTGAGCATTTCAAAGACTACAAGATGCATATCGCGGCGAACGAGAAGGTCGCACTTGAAACAGTTGCAGGGGCGTCCATGGCTGGAATGAGATCTTTCACCTCAATGAAGAGTGTTGGAATGAATGTAGCAAGTGATTCTATGTTTAGCATAGGCTATACAGGATTGAACTCAGGTTGCGTATGCTTGATTGCTGATGATCCATATGCACATTCATCTCAGTCAGAACAGGATGGAAGGTACTTTGGTGAAGCCGCATATGTACCAATGTTGGAACCATCGACAGCTCAGGAAGCTCTTGATATGACAAAGTGGGCTTTCGAGGTTTCTGAAAAACACCGAACTCTGGTCATCATTCGTACAACCACACGAGTGAATCACCAGAGAGGTATAGTTGACCTAGGAAGGCTAGAACGCACTCCTTTCAAAAAGAACAAATGGTCTGATGTCAAGGGACAATATTTCACTGTTGGATCTATAGCTCGTGCATTGAAAGAGAAGCTGCTTGAAAAGAAGATAGCAATTCAGAAGGATTTTGAAAACACTGATTTCAATATGGTTGTCCCTGGCAATGGTAAAGTAGGAGTCCTTACTGCTGGTGTATGTTACCTTCATGTCAAAGAAGCAATGCAAAATTTGAATCTTAAATTGCCCATCTTCAAACTAGGCACTTTGTTTCCTCTTCCCGAAAAGAAACTCTCACAGTTTTTGAAATTACTCTCAACACTTATTGTTGTGGAAGAACTCACCCCCTACCTCGAAACGCGAATCGCCGCACTCGCACATACAGCCAATCCCAACTTGAATATAATCGGAAAACGTAGTGGCCATTTCAGTGAGATGCTTGAATACAATGTACCCATTGTAGAAAAAGTATTGGCCGAAGTCACTGATAGTAAGCTCAGTATGGACTATGATGAAGTTCTGAAGAATGCCAATAAGCTAAAAGAGATACTTCCATCAAGACCTCCCATTTTCTGTCCAGGATGTCCGCACCGGGGGACACTCTGGGCGTTTAGACAGGCACTACAGCAGCTCAGAATCAGAGATAATATTGTATTCAACAATGACATAGGTTGCTACTCAATGGCTTTCTTACCACCTAATGAATTTTCAGACTCAATGTTAGCGATGGGAGCCTCGCTGGGAGTGTCTGCTGGAATGGAAATGGCACTTGAGGACAAGGTCATCGCAATGGTTGGCGACAGTACCCTCTACCACGCAGCTCTTCCAGGAATCGTAAATCTCATTCATCATAATTCGAATGTGACATTGTTCGTTCTTGACAACTCCGTGACTGCAATGACGGGTCAGCAATTCAATCCTAACTCGCCATTCAATGCAGGGGGCCAACCTGCAAGAAAAATCAACATGGAGAAAATGTTTGAAGCATTGGGTGCCGATAAAATCGTAATAATGGATCCCTACGAAACACGAGACTGTATTGGACAAATCAAGGAAGCCATTGAAGCAGATGGATTCAACGTGATCATCTCTCGGAGAGAGTGTGCACTGTATGGCGACCGTGAGAAGAAAAAACGCGGAGAAAAGATAGTTCCAGGCGAGAATGTCAAGGACACCTGTCGTGGAATCTATGCCTGCGTTCGAGAATTCTACTGCCCCGCAATCACAATAGATGAATCTGATGCCAAGATGATTATACAGAGAGACCTATGTGATGGTTGTCTTGAGTGTCGCCAAGTCTGCCCTGTTGATGCTCCTCGTCATATGGAGGTGAAGAGATGAGCAAGTCAAATGATACATTCAACATTATGTTCGCCGGTGTTGGTGGTCAGGGTCTCATGCTTCTTTCCGCAATACTCGGAAAGGCAGCAGTGGACTCAGGTTTCAAGGTAATGACTGGAGAACAGCACGGGCTCTCACAGAGACAGGGATCAATCTATGTTCACTTCAGAATTGGAGAACCAATCTCACCATTGATTCCATACGGAAAAGCAGACATGATGATTGCAATGGAGGCAAGTGAAGCTCTTAGGTATGTAGAATATTTGAAGGAGGATGGTGTTGTCATTATGAGCAATAGGATCATGCCCTCAGTTACTGAAACTGAAGTAGTTGCTCTTGACAAGTCCAAGAAAACCAAGTATCTGACAGTAGAGAAGATTGTTGAACAGCTTCAGAAAGTCACAAAGAATGTTGTGCTCCTCGATTCACTTGGGTTAGCTATCCAGGCTGGAAATGCTCGAACTGAGAATTCCGTTCTTGTTGGGGCAACAGTTGCATGCAAGGATTTCCCAATTCCTGCTGAAGAGGTTCGAAAGGCTGTACTTGCTCTTGTTCCGCCCAAGACCGTTGACGCTAACTCTCGAGCATTTGACCTTGGGAAAGATGCAGGGGGAGCATGTTTGAGTTCCTAATACACGGATATAATATGGATTTGACCCAAATAATCATTAAAAGACCCGTGTTCAAAGAACAGTTGGGGCGAACCATAAGATACAGGATATTTAGTGTGAGTGATTGAAACTTGCCATATGAACATTCTCCAGAAGAGAGGCTTAAGCGATATAAGGCAAGTCTAGAAAAGATGGCAAAAGAGGAAGGAAGGAATCTCAAAACCACTTCTCAGGATAAGAAGAGCTCCGATTCTCCTTCAAAAGGAACAACTTCCACAAGAACAGAAGTTGAAAAGACTGTTAAGAAAGTTAGTAGACCAAAACCGCCCCAGGTCACAGTAAGTCCTGCAAAGAAGGAACTCAGAGAATCGATTGCTACAGTTAGAAAATCAACCAAGTCACTGAGTGAATCAAAAATAAAGGAGATAGATGGTCGCAATCTCTTGATGCTCAAGGTCAGAGCACGCTCAATTGAGAGTTCTCTTCAAGACATAAAGAAACGAAGAGAAACACTCGAGGCACAACTTAGAAGCAAATTCATCTCAAAAAAACAATATCAGGAAGAGATGACTGCCCTTGTGGCTGAAGGGAGAAGACTACTTGTAGAAAAAGAACGAGTCGATAAGGAGATGGCTCGTTTGAAACGAGAATGAACTTTCTGACGCCCCTTTAAGTCCTCTTAGATAGTGTGGAGAGGTTTTCTATATCATATATAATAACTAAAGTGGATTAAGCGGGAAGGAGTTTGGAATATGACGCGGTATAAGCACGTCTTAGTTCTAGTTATTTTGATCCTCCCGATTTTCGCTCTTGTCCCAACTATTGGGACTGGTTCGAATCAGATTCTCACAAATAGAGCACCTGTAGACACTAGTCTACATGCTCAGTTTGCTGAAGAAACTGTAAAAGTGGCTGTGTATGCAGAGGATAATACAACCCTGCCATCATATGCCTCGGGAGGTGTGTCCACAGCGTATCATGCAAACTTGATTCAGCTTTTAGAAGCAAATGGATACGCTGCAACACCACTTTCCACTGAAGATATTCTCGATCATAAATTGATGGCTGCATATTTTGATGTCTTTATCCTCCCAAATAATCTCCCAAAGGATGAGATTGTGAATCATGTCATTGATTACTGGTTGTCAGGTGGAGGAATCCTTAGTTTCGACAGCGGATTAGGATATCTTTACTATCATGGATTAATCGTACCTGGCGAAATTGGGTTATATGGACTTCTTGGTGTAGATATTACAGAACATTGGGGATTTGACTATGTGAATAATGTCACTGTTGGAGCCCGACATTCGTCAGCCAAGAATTATCAGGTGGATGACACAATCCTAATTCTTGAAAACACTACTATTCATGATCGTTTCCATTTTTCATCTGCCAATCCTGAAGATTTTGTACCTTTGCTTATTGAAACAGGGGTATCAGACACAACTGTTGGATTCACACTTGATAACAGTGCTAGAAAAGGTGGCAGAATAGTTCAACTTCCAGGAAATTGTAGTTATTTTCCATCTTGGGAAACATCAATTATCTTTGATTCGATTGACTGGCTTACGCCTCGTCCGAAAGGAAGGATAGCAATTGATCTTTCTCATCATCCATACTATGGAGTAGACGCGTGGGATGAAAATGTCAATAATGGTGATCGATACTACATAATGAGGGACTTACTAGTCAATCATTCATTCACATTTGACAAGCTATACTTGGAACCTCTTACCTCCAGTATATTGAATCAATTTGATGTTCTCATGATAGACGCACCCAGCGTAAATTACTCTGCTACTGAGATGGCGCTTCTCAGATCATGGGTAGAAGATGGAGGTGGACTATTCTATCTCTCAGACTTCAACTCTATAAACACTGAGGGACAAGCCAGCTTCAATGAGATAATGGCACCTTGGGGCGTAGGTATCTCAAGCGGCTTCACTGATATTCCATTCACATACACAATGCCTGATTATGGCCAGCATCCAGTACTCGAAGGAGTAGGTGCTGTTCAAATGTCAGGCGGAGAATGGGTAAATATCTCTGGTAGTGCATTTCCTATTGTCTTAGATGGACCCAACATTGGGATTGCTGGAGTTGAGGCAGGACAAGGTAGAGTCATTATTTCCGGAGACATCAACTGGCCAGATTATAGCCATATTGGTATAGATGACAACGCAGTTTTTGTAATCAATCTCATGAATTGGCTTTCTGCTGCAACAGCGAAGGTTTTGGTCTATGCGGATTACTGGACTACGGCGCATCCAAATTGGATACCCCTAAATAGTCCAATAGCCCAGGCACTCAATGATCTGGATATTGATTACTACATTACATCAGACATCTATTACTTCAATATGAGCTTCTTCAGTCAAAACTGGGACATGGTTGTATTTGACAACGAGCAATGGAGCACTTCCTCATACCAGACACATCTCATGGACTTTGCGGCTGGAGGTGGAAAGTTAGTCTTTAGTACTTGGGGTCTGAACTCTGTAGTAGGAGACTACTTTGGAGTTGGACTATCTTCTACCATTGGAAGTTTACCCATAATCCTTCTTTCAGCTCCTACTCATCCAATATACAATCTGCCTGCTGACTATGCAGCAGACAATCTAACAACAACGTTGGATGTAGGATTTGGTACTAATGCACTCAACCTCACTGTTCATGCCAATGCAACTGCATTGGCGGGATACTCAGGCTATACTGGTGGAGCAATCACTATCAATTCAGGCGGAAATGTCATCGTCAATGGACCGATGCTCACATTGTACAACGATGACACAGATGACTCAACATACCCAGATAACATTGAGATATGGGAGAATGAGATAGCATTCCTGTACTTTGATAGACCAACTATTAATCACCCAGCTGATGTCACCTACATGGAAACAGAAACTGGAAACGAGATTACATGGACTCCAACAGCAGATGCTGGATCTTGGTGGTATGTATTCAGTGTTAATGGCACTCCTGTTGAAGAAGGTAGGTGGGTTGGAGGAGCACTTGCATTCAATGTTGATGGAGTCAACGAATCAATCACAGAGTATGAACTTGATGTCTTTGATAGACTTGGATATAGTGTGTCAGACTTAGTGATGCTCAATGTGACAGAATACATCGCTCCGCCAGGACCAGGTGGATTCGACCTGATGCTATTACTTCTAATTGGAGGAGCAGTGGCCGGAATCGTTGTGATACTTGTCGTTGTGATGCAACTCAAGAAGAAGAAATAACACAAACCATGGGAAGCTGCTATTAGCAGCATCCCATTTTTCTCTTTTTTTCAAAACAATACAACAACAAAAAAGGCAAATAGACCTCCATGACTCAGTGTGATGAGTCCGGAGGCTGCATGTCCTGAGTAAGAAGCAACGCGTTTCCAAGTCAAAGCGGTTTGCCTATGTTCACAAGATTGCTGAACTAAGTAGACGTGGAGACATTGATGCTGTTGCTGAGTTAATGAAAGGCTACTTTTCCGATAGGAAAACACATCCATGGGACAGGCTGTTTAAGGACATTCAAACCTACTGGAAAAAGGACTATCCAAATAAGACACCAACAGAAACCCTCATTCTTCTCCGAGATGCTATTTTTGGAGCATTAGACATATTGTCTTTGAGTATTGCACTACCAAATCCTGCATCTGAATTCCTTGCCATATTTACAAAGGAAGATTCATGGAAAGAAGGTCGTAGGAAGGTAAGAAACAAGTGCATCGAGTTAGTTGAAAATCTGATCAAAAAGAAGAAGACAAGACATCTGGTACCCTCTGCATTGAAACGTGATGGATTTGGATTTCTTATTGATGAAATTGAAGAAGTAGAATTTGAACTGCTCAAGAAAGCCAGACCCGAACTAAAGAGAGATCCAAAGAGCAAGAAGAAGGCTAAGATACTAGACTTAGAACCACTGGAAAAATGTCGGCTAGGTAGCAAGTTTTTGAGAGAACAAATGATTATGGAAACGAAGATTGATGGGAAGGACTCAAGGGTCCCATTAATTCTCGAAGCATATGATCACTTCCTAGTAGAATATGAGATTGACAGAAGTTCAACTATTCCAGAGCCAATTCAGACTGAGCAGATCACATTGAATGGAACTCCACTACCAAACGATTTCGATGAAAAATCAACTCCTACCAAACGTAGCAGAGATGAAGCTGTGCAGTCACCACTTACTGATTTCATAGTTGAAAAGGAAAGCAAATCACCAAAGAGAAAGAAGAAGACTTCGCCACGCAAGAAAAGGAGGTCCAAGAAGAAATGAGTAAGAAACGACCTCTAAATCTTGAGGCACTTGAAAAGAAAACGTTGAAGGAGTTGTCAAAGATTGCCTATGATATCGATTCTCCAGACCTTGGAAAGATGTATGATGCAGTTGGTCGACTAGCCTCTCATAAAACAAGCCGATCACTTCTTCCAAAAGCAATGGAACTTCTTGAGAGTTCAGATCAAAATATCAAGCAAGCTGCTTTCACTGTGGCAGGAAAATTCACATTTGGAGAATATACTTCCGATGTTTTCAGAGCACTGAAATCACTTAATCCAGTCGAGAGAGAGCAAGTATTACAAGGTATTCATGAGAAGTTCAATCAGACTGGAGGACCAGAATCAAAAAGTGAACTGAAAAGATGGATTACAGCCCTTGAAGGATTGGGTAAAGAGCATCAGCCAGCTGTGTTTGGTCTCATGAAGTTTCTTGGAGATCCTGGAAAGAAATGGATTACAAAACAAATCAAGGAGAACTTCAAGAATATCTCTCTGGGAGCTGTTCCTGCGCTCAGTGAATTTCCGGATAGGACAAAGAAGAATCTCATCAAGCTCTTGAGTGAAAAAGCTTCGAAAAGCAGGAGAGACATGCTACCATACATTTGTGGTATAGTTGATCAGACTACATATTCTAATCTCTCAATCTTTCTAAAAGGTAGTAAATGGCAAGAGAGAGTTGAGATTGCAGCAGCTGTTGCAGCTTCAGGAATCTCATCCACATCTGGATTTGTAATGGAACTTGTGGGGGATTCAAAGTGGCAGGTGAAGCAGGCACTATTGGAGAAATTGAATGTTCGTAATTCCAAATTTTCTTCCCTTTCAAAGATACTGAGTTTTCTCGTCAAGGAATCGCATGATAGAGTTAGGGCAAGAGCTGAAAGAACACTTCTCATTTTGGGTTCTGAAAAGTGCAAAGACACTAAAATTGCTGAACAAAGATCTAAACTAGAAAAGCAATATCGCACGCAGCTACTCAAGGCTGCAGAGGCTAACAAGGACTTGGATGCAGGTTGGTTGGGCGTTGACATGAAAGAGATTGACCCGATGCACGAAATAATGAAGAGGGTCACTGAAGAAGATGAAGATTCAGAAATTCAGCCTGAGGAAGAACCTGTTGGATTCACTCTAGCAGATATCGCGTCCAAGAAGCAAGGTGATGAATCAACTGCTATAGATGAAGAGGATAAATCAATTCTAATGGCTGCATTGCTTGGAGCGCAGAAACAATCTTTGGCTGAGCCAGAAGAAGCTCCGGAAATTGATGCCAATGAGCTGCCACTTGATCCAACAATTCCACCAAGTAGTAAATTCTTACTTCTTCTTCAGAGGTTGTCAGAAAGAGTTGGGAAAGATGTTCCTCTCAATGACCTCCTAACTAAAGCTGAAGAAGCTGGTATGACTGAAGAAGATTTTGATAATGCTGTTGTAGAGCTGGAGAAGCAAGGTATAATTTACAGGTCCAGAAAAGGGACAGTAAGTTATGTGGATATTGAACTTTGAGTAATTCTATCCAAACACTAATCTTGTAAGCTGATGTTACATGAGCAGTGGCAGGTCTGAGATATGAGTGATGAACTTCTAATCAAAAACGGATTGATTGTAACTGGTGACAAAAGAGGTAACATCATTTCAAACGGTTACATCATCATAAATGAGGGTAGAATATCAGAAATTTCGGAAGGAGCCCCATCCTACACAGCTGATACAGTTATAGATGCGGAGGGTGGTGTGATCATTCCAGGTCTCATTACTGCTCATACTCATCTCTATGGAATTCTTCTTCGTGGAGCGAGTCTCAATATCAAGCCGCCAACAGACTTTGCTCAAGTTTTACAGAGAGTGTGGTGGCCTGTAGATGAGGCGTTGACAGTTGAAGATGCATATGCAAGTGCGTTATCAGCTGGCGCTGACATGCTAAGAAATGGCTCTACTTTGTTTGCTGACACATATTCTGGACCTAATTCAATTGAAGGAAGTCTCCAAGCAATAGCTAAGGCAACAAAAGAGGTAGGTATTCGTGGAATTCTTGCCTTTGAAATGACAGAGAGAAATAATCCTGAGGAGGCAAACAGAGGTCTAAAAGAAGGTATCGAGTTTATCAACTCATGCAAAAAAGACGAACTTGTTTCAGGTATGGTAAGTATTCATGCGTCTTTCACAGTTAGCGATGATATAGTTTCTAGAGCAGTTGAACAAGCCAAGGAACTTGATGTTCCGATTACTGTACATACTTCTGAAGGTCTTGTTGATCTCTATCACAACTTGGAAACCTCCGGTGAACGAACTGTGGAACGTCTGGATAGATTAGGACTCCTAGGTCCAAAAACAGTTCTTGGACATTGTGTTCATGTGGACAAACATGAGATTGATCTGATAGCAAAAAGTAGAACCTCAGTTGCTCATAATCCAATGAGCAACATGTTGAATGCAGTGGGAGTTGCTCCAGTACCAGCAATGCTTGAGAAAGGTGTCACTGTGGGTCTTGGGAATGATGGGTGGATCTATGATCCATTCGAGAACATGAGATGTGCCCTAACTGTGCATAGATTAGCAAGCGGGAATCCAAGTGCCATAGGTCCTGAGGAGATATTTAGAATGGCAACTATAGAAGGTGCTCGTGCTTATGATATGGATAGAAACCTTGGAAGTCTGGAGAAAAGAAAGCAGGCAGATATTGTGATACTTGACACTTCGAGAGTTCCAACGCCTCTTATTCCTGAATCAGTGGTTGGTCATTTGATTAACACATTCAGCGGCCGTGATGTGAGAGATGTTGTAGTCAAAGGAAAAGTTGTAGTGAAGGACAGGTTGTTGACACAGGTTTCAGATAGTCATGTTGCGGAAATTTCACGAAAATCTGCTGAAGGATTATGGTCGAGATTATCCTGATAGCCAAATGAACAGAGTTTTCAATATGAAAATCAGTGCCGCATATAGGTGTAGATACTGTATCCTGAACTAACCTATAAAGGCGAAATCTTTGATTCTCACACTCACGTTGTTGATACTGAAGCATTGAATACACTAGTTCAAGTCGGGACGGAATTCGGTGTTCAGAAATCTTTGCTTATCTGTCACAGCCTTGGTGCCAAAAGATATGCTGATAGGAAGTTTCCAAAGCGATTCATATACGCCAAGTATTTTTCAGGTTCAATGCGTTTTACTTTAGGAGTTGAACATTTAATCAAGGAAATAGAAACTTTGGAAGCTGAGGGCTATCATTTGGCAAAGATGCAATCTGCGCCTGTGATGAGAGGAAGAGCATCAGCATCTATCGATTACCTCAGAATGGATGATGACGATATGGCTCGATTCTTCGACGCAATGAAGGATAGAGGAATCCCATTCATATTACACCTCTCTGATCCCGATACATACTATGCTACAAGATATACAGATAGAAAGTACTACACTTCCAAAGAAAGAGATCTCAAAGAACTTGAAGGTGTGCTCCAAAGGCACAGTAGTATGAAACTTCAGCTGGCCCATTTTGCGGCACAACCAGAAATACATCGACTTGACAACCTTGCTCGTTGGTTTGATACCTATCCGAATTTGAATATCGATACGAGTTCTGCACGATGGCTATCAAGAGAGTTGAGCAAAGATCCAAAGAAAGCAAGAGACTTCTTCATGAAATACCAAGATCGTATCCTATTTGGAACAGACTGTGTATCATGGGGTCCTGATCGAGAATATTACAAAGGAAGGTATCTCGCTCTGAGACTTCTATTTGAAACTGAAGGAGTAAATATGCCTTTACCATTTACCGATTCGGATACAGTAAATTCTGGAGGGACTTTCATTAACGGTTTGAACTTGCCTGATACGGTGCTTCAGAAAATCTATTGGGACAATGTTCACAAGTTCTATTCTGCATTTCTAATTCAGTAGTTATTATAAGCGGATGATAGGTATGACAGTGCCAGTGTAGTGGAGGGATTCAATTGAATCGAAGTGCATTGGCCACAATTATAGTCAGTTTGATTGTGCTGCTAAGTTTACAGAATACAAATTCTTTTCCAGTCGACAGTTTCATAGTATCTTCGCTGGATGATACAATTCCGCTAGTGGATTCACCATATCTGTTGGAGAATATAATTTCACTCTAGTTGTGTTTGATGATGCTGATCAAACTACCTCTGACACAGTTTTAGTGACAGTAAATCCAGCGGTTATACCTATTACAACGACAACAACAACCACAACAACTACAACTACGAACACAACTGATGATTCAGGACTTCTTCGATATATTACCATAGGTGTCAGTATTGGACCTGTTGCTGTCATTCTCTTGGTAGCTGTGCTGTCATTCAAATCTCGAAGAACTTAGAAAAGTATGGAAAGGCATGTGAGTGCCCCATCACACTTCTCAAACTCACTCATGTCCAGCTGAATTACTTCAAAACCTGCTTGTTCAACCAAAAGGGACGTCATTGAATGACGTGCAGACATGATAACAACATCACCAATTGTCAGTGTGTTCGCTGAATGTGATTCATCTGGCGGGAGCACTATTTTCATGAAAGGTTCCAAGAGCGGATGGCGGGAATATTTGGGGTTACACACAATTGTATAATTATCCAAGTATGTCAAATGACTCTTGATATGCATAATGTTAGGATCTACAATTCGATGAACAGGGATTTCGAGCCAATATTCCATCTGAGAAGCTCCATCATGATTCGTTCGCTTTGTGATTCCG
>JBHLRQ010000080.1:0-14436 GCA_048882385.1 Candidatus Thorarchaeota archaeon
TATGTTGCAGGGATGCTTTCTAGCCTTGCAAGTAACATGCCTGAAGCAGTCATTAGCGGCATAGCTGCTTTTGATGGTTGGGCAACAGGAAACCAAGACCTCCTAGATATTGCTGTATTATCAGTTCTTATTGCCGCTGGGTTCAACATGTTACTTCTAGGATTCACCATCATAATATCTACAAAGGGCAAAGAGGACATGGAAGTACCAGAGGAAGCTATCAAGAAAGATTCAGTTTTGATAAGATGGACATTTGTAGCCCTACTTAGTATGTTTGCACTTGGAGTAATGGACTTGGTGTCCCCGGATGGACCTATTGATCCAAGATTTCCATCTATCGCATCATTTGTACTTTTTCTATCATATCTTATCTATGCAGGAGCTTTGACTACGGGAGATGTTGTAGATGGGGAAACCAAACCCAGAGCTAAAGCCAGCCACTCGAAGAGGTCTGCTGCAATCTTATCATTAATGGGCTTTGTTGGAATCTTTTTTGCTGGCGAGATTCTGACAAGCTCTGTCGAATTACTACTACAAGATTATCATGAGGTCATTGGACTTTTTGGAAATCAAGTTGCCATTGCAGCACTTATTCTTGGAGCCGCAGGAGCTCTTCCGGAACATGGGATAGCACTTATTGCGGCTGCAAAAGGAAAGGTTGGTTTGGCTGTAGGTAACCTCATTGGAGGAGTCCTTCAGATTGTACTTCTAGTGATGGGAGGTATAGGAATATTCGTACCAATCCCATTAGACAGATACGTACTATTCCAGATAATGGTAATTGCTGGGAGTCTCTGGTTCCTCAAACAAGCAATAACAGATGATCACAAACTAGATTTCTTTGAAGGAGCAATGATCATTCTGCTTCAGGCGTATGTGTTTGTACTTCTTATCGCTGGTACCCCGATATGACATGAGGTAGAATGGCACGTAGGTCATCCTCAAGAATCACAACATCAGCGGCACTAGCTACATCAGGGTGCTCAGGATTGAAGGCGATAGAAAGACCGACTTTAGAAAAAACACTAACATCATTGCGTCCGTCTCCTATGAAAGCAGTATCTTCTAGAGATACACCAAAGTGTTCATTGATTTTACCAATCTCGTTAGCCTTACCTCCCCAAGCTACAAGATTTTCAACAGTGCCTGTCAAAATACCGTTCTTGTGATGGAGTTTGTTCGTCATGACATAGTCAATACCAAGTCTCCTTGCAATGTCGTCAGCCATTATGTCCAAACCTCCTGAAAGTATTGCTGTGTCAATTTTGTGTTCCTTTAGTGTTTGAATGGTTTCACTTGCACCAGGAACCAACTTCGCGTTTCGAACTGTTTCCATTACTTTAGCCAAAGGTTTGTTACTCCAAAGAGCAGCATCAAGATCAGCCCATTGATCATAGGTTATCTCTCCGGCAAAATACTGATCGTAGTATATTTTCCCCTCTTTTGTTGTCCCGAATAATTCGTGAATTCTCCACCAGATACTACTGTGTTTGGTGAGAGTACCGTCCACATCAAAGACTACTAGCTTGACCGACAATAGAAAAACCTCTGAAAATCTATTGAAAAGAAGAAAATGATTTACTTTTCAGCCTCTCGTTCCCGCTCTTCCTTTGCTTCTCGCTCAAGATCTTCTAAGAGTTCATCAATTCTTTTCTCTTCAGAGGATTCAGCCTGACCTTCTTTCGGTCGCTTCCCGCTCTCAACACCAAGAGGTGGAAGAACTCCTTCTTTCTCAAGAAGAACTTCAGCTTCCATCGCTTCCAACTGACGATCAATTCTTTCTTCACTTTCAATAGTGGAGTCTGCACCTGAGAGATCTTCAGATAGTAATTCTCCAGCGATTGAAATTGATTCGAAGGATTCTGATAATTTGTCGAGTTGCGTCTGAATCTCTTCAGGCTGCAGCATTGATCGTGCTTCTGTTAGTGCATCATTTGCGATAGTGAATGCTCGAAGTACCTCTGCTTGAGTTTTAGCTTCCTCCAAGTTTAATAAAGCAGTTTCAAGGGTGAGGAACTGCTGCTGATATCGAGACCTACGATTTTCAAGATCAACCACAATGGTAAGATGAGACCTGGCTAATGATCTATTTCCTTGAGACATCGCATCCTTCGCGGATTTTTGCTCCTCTGTCATCCTAGTCTCAAGTCTTCGCATCCTTAGGGTCAGAGCATTCATTGTGCCCTTCATCTCAAGGATTCCACGTTCTGTATCTACTTTCTTTTTGCCACTCAGGAATCCCATGATGTACACCAATTTTGGCCTTACAACTCTACTCGTGATTTGACGCATTTAAGGTATTGTACAACTACCGGACTAGTAATATATAGGAACAAAATTCCTCAAGACCGTGCGACAACATGACAGCTCTAATGACCATCAAGGATGCTATCATAGCTGCAAAGAAGAGTATCATCGATAATTTGGATAATGCTTCTGAAAAGACTGGCACTGTGAATCAATACGGTGATAAAACCTTGCTCCTGGATGCACAGGCAGAAGAAGAAATACTCTCTGTTCTTACAAGCTCTGGAATAGAATTTACAATTCTTAGCGAGGAGAAGGGATTTGTAAGGAGTGAAAAAAAACCTGAATATTTAGCAATTGTTGATCCTATTGATGGTTCTGCCAACCTTGAACGAGGACTCCCTCTTGTATCAATTGGCATCTCCATAATCCCCTATCAAGACACTATGACATCAGACGATGCAGAAATCAGCGTTATTGATTCAGTTTTTACAGATGAAATGTATGTTGCCATTTCTGGAAAAGGAGTCAGGAGAAATGGAAGGAGCATTAAGGTTCGAAAACCTGTTTCGCTCGAGAATGCTATCGTTTCATACGACACCAAGAAAACTTGGGACAGCGAATTCATGAAGAAATCCTTGAATACAATCAAAGCGTTACATGATATTCGTAGGTCAGCAAGTAACCTATTGGACTTGTGTTGGACTGCTGCTGGTTTTCTAGATGGATTGGTAGATCTAAGGAACATGCTACCCATAATTCATCTCTGCGGTACGCACATGGTGTTTGAAGCTGGAGGTTTTGTACTTGATATGACTGGAAAACGATTCAATAGTCCATTAGAACCTGAGATAATGATGAATATTGTTGCAGCATCAAATGAAACTCTCGCTCGACAAATCTTAGCTTACTTCCAAGGTTAGCTAACATTTCAGACATATCAGACCTTTTATTAGACACACACTTGCGCCCGACTTTGATTGCAATGTCAAAACCTCCTGTCCCTCCTGAGATTGTTGCGAACATGAAAGGTGTGAAACACAAGATTGTGATTTTGTCTGGCAAGGGTGGTGTTGGTAAAACAACTGTGGCTACAAACTTGACAGTGTCATTTGCCAAACGCGGGAATTCCGCAGGTATTCTGGATGTAGATATTTATGGCCCTAATGTTCCAAAATTACTAGGATTGGAAGGACAACATCCCACAGCTAACGGTGAGTTCATTGACCCCATTCTTGGTCCACTCGATGTCAAAGTAATGAGTATGGGCTTTTTGCTAAGGAAAGATGATGATGCAATAGCTTGGAGAGGACCACTTGTTGCTAAAGCAATCAGTCAGTTTTTAGCGAATGTTCAATGGGGCGTATTAGACATTCTTGTGGTTGATCTTCCACCTGGAACCGGTGATGAGATTCTTAGTATTTTGCAGCTAATTCCAAACATTGATGGTGTTGTCATTGTATCAACTCCACAAGAAGTAGCTGTACTTGATGCACGTAGGGCCATTCAACTTGTGGAAAAGATGGGAGTACCTGTTCTTGGTATTGTCGAAAACATGTCCGAGTTTGTTTGTCCAAAGTGCGGTGAGTCATACAAATTGTTTGGTGAAGGAGCTGCAAAGAGAGCATCAGAAGAGTACAAGGTAGATCACCTTGGAGCTCTACCATTGGATCCAAGAATCATAACATTAAGTGATGAAGGAACACCATTTGTAATTCAGGATTCAGACTCTAAGGCTGCAAAAGCATTCTCTGCAGTGGTAGACAAATTGGAGGAAAAAACAGACATGAAGTAAACTGGAGTATTGGATTGGGCAGTATCTAGTACTCCTCTTCTTCCTCTTCCTCAATCTCTTCTTCTATTTCCTCTTCTTCCTCTTCCTCAATCTCTTCTTCTATTTCCTCTTCTTCCTCTTCCTCAATCTCTTCTTCTACCGCCTTTTCCTCCTCCTCATCGTCTAGGACTTCAATCTCCTCATCTTCCACTTCAGGTTCAGGTTCTGTTTCTGCTGAAATACCTGGTTTCAATTTGAGGATGTAGACGTACGCAATCGAGAAGCTAATTAGCCCAAGGAAAAGAGTAAGCCACAATGCACCATCCAGTCCAAACCATCTTAGGGGATCAAGAGCAACCATTGTCCTTGGCGTTCCCAAGATTACAACTTGGAACCACATTGCGATGACAAAAGCTAGTGGAATGCAGATAATTATCAAAAGGACAATAGACATGATAATCTCTGCAGTGTATTTCAAAATTCGTCTTAATGTGCTGTCAACAGCCTTTTTCGCCACAGACAATTTCGCTCGCCTTGCCATGGCACAATGTGAACTCCATTAAAACCTTCTGGCTGAGAAACAGATGTACAAAAATAAACGAAGAAGTTAATGGCTCTCAGTCATCATTAGCATGAGGGAAAGATGTGAAAAAGAGAACCTGTCTTAGATGTGGGAGTACGGACTTGTATACAGGAGTAATATTTGATCAAACACAATATGCAAAGTCACCGTTGATATTTCGAAGAAAATCAGAGCTACAATCAGGACCAGATTATGTTCCTCTAAATGCTATTCTCTGCAAAACTTGCGGTCATATTGAGCTATTGGCTAATCCAGGTTCTTTCATACAACCAAGACGACGAGAATGTCCACATTGTGGAGCAATCTATTCGTATCGCATAGAGGATGAAATCCTAACAAATGTCGTCAGATGTTATAATTGTAACAAAGAATTCGGAATCCATCCTCCAATAGTTTGTCCATCCTGTGGAGCTACATATCTCTATAGTAAAGAAAGAGTCATTGAAGGAACAGTTGTTTGTCAAAACTGCGAAATGGTCATCTTAGTTGAAGACTCTTATGAAGCAGAGGAGTAATCAAAGAAATCGATCATGTATTGTTAGTAGAACTAAGAAAGCAGGGAGAAGGGGGCCCGTAAAAATCGGGTCGGACGGTTGGGAGAGAGGGAGGGAGTGACAGATTCATGATGGTCGCGATTCGGACCCCCTGTCCAAGACATAATATGAATTATTAGAATATAAGCATTACTCATATTTATTGATTGGTTTCCAAACTACTGAGCAGAAACCTTATGATAGGATAAGTCAAAGGTTTTAGTCTTGGATGTGTTATCTTCAAAGAGAGGTTGTATGCAATGGGGCAAGTTAGTGGTTCAGATTGGGAGAACCGAATATTACTAGTCCTGTTTGTATTCATAACTGTCAGCTTCGCGGTTGCAGGTTTTTCTGGTCTAGCATGGAGAATTCTTGAATTGACCGTGTTTTCATTCTGGATGGTCATAATCACATTCGCCCTTGCAATCTCTGCTGTTACTGTCTTGACATACTCTTTTGTTTCATTTTCACAAAGTCGTGAAGTAAGACATCTAATGTTGCTTCTAATGAGTGCAAACATCATTCTCTGGGGAATCTTATTCCTCCTTTCTCACCCATCCTCAATTGACTGGTCTGTATTATTCTCAGAGAGAAATAGAAATCGAACTTTGGCAATGGCACTTGTCCTTATTGTTATACCGACAGTCATTCTTGGTTCTTTCACAGGAGAACTAAAACCTTCCAGACCAAGTGTGCTCCTACTTATCGTCTGGGGGACTGTAATCTTGCCAATTTTGAGCATTGGATTGTTCATAAGCCCTGACCCTGTGTTCATCATGGTTACATCAGAAGGTGGAATTGAAGGACTGACCCCGATCGGTGCAGCGCTCTCTTTAGGATACCTCATTTCTCAGGTACTCGCTGTGCCACGACTTGCTCAGATATGGAGAAGGACTCGAAACACCCTTGATCTAGCACTTCTTCTAGCCATGATTCTCTGGCTTATCGGTACAGTCTTTATCATTGTACTTTGGGACCCACTTCAAGTAGCTGAGCTAATATGGTTGACATCCATCATAGCTGGATTTCTCCTGATCGCATCGGTTCAATTCATCACATCTATCATTTACCCTCATAGGCATCTTGAAACGATGGTGAATCAAAGAACTGAGGAATTGAATCTCTCAAAACAAGAGAGTGAGTTCTACCTAAGGATGTGGACACACAAAATTGGAAATTTCCTGCAGGGCATGATTACATATCTCGACATTCTTGAGATATCTGAACAGAATAGTGAAGAAGATTTGAAGACAAGAGCAGCCGCTGGAGATTTGAGTAGAGAGGCTGCAATGGTGAATCACCAAGTTGTACAACTCTCAAGAATAAAGGAGAGCATGGATCAAGTATTATGGCCAGTTAATTTGGTTCAGCTTATAGATGACGCAATTATGTCTGCGAAAGAGCTGTTTGGCGAGGATATTTTCACAACAAGTCTTTCTGGACTCGAATCTCTGACTGTTGAGGGTGATAATCTCCTACCTTTAGCCTTTCAAAGCGCTATTGCCTTTCATTTGAAAAACCGCGTGACCAATAAGCCAGCTATATCATTTGAGATGTCAGAGAATGAAGCAGGACCATTTGTGAAGGTCACAAGTCAAGGAAGACCCCTTCCAGAAGAACTCAAACTATTTCTGGAGGGGGATGGCATATCTGGAATGATTGCGCTGGATTTGGACCTCTTTACCATCAAGCTATTAATGAATCGTTACAAAGCAACAATTGGTTGTTCCCGAGATGATGAGAAGAATGAAAACTCCTGTACCTTTGTTTTTCCAAGAGTATAGATTTCTCTCTACAAGATAAAGTCCATGAATTAGAGTATGATATTCGTGTAATCTCATGCAATCGAATCATGGGAGAAAGGAAGGAATGATGCAATTGACTGTGGTTTCTGATTTGGATCGATGCGTTCGGTGGTTTGGAAAATCAATATGACTTCTTCAGATCGATGGTCACAGTACTCAAACCACTCTGACTGATTCTCGAGTCAAGAATAGTCAAATTTCTTCCTAGCGATTTCTCATAGAGGGCATAGATAAGTGATGTCGGACCTAAAGCGAGAATAGGCGAAACAATCACTGCTACAAGAGGAATCAAGAATATCAAAAGAGAGAAACCACCTTCTGGTGGAGATATTAAAACGAATTGATACCACTCAACTGTTTGAATAATAGTAAATACATAAGCCACAAACGTTGATACTCCAGCAAATCCTTTCAATAACTTCAGCTACCAGTTACCAACTCCGTCAATATCTGTAGTTGCACGTGGAACAAGTTTTCTTTCACAGACTAATCCCTTATCTTGCATCAGCCACATGGGTGAAAAAATCAAAACAATGAAACTGACCAAGAGAAGGAGAATAAAGAGTAGTGAGATACCAGAAACAATGGTCTGTGCTTCTGTGGCAAGAGATTCGAAACTCTCAGTCACAATGAGTGCATCGACTGCACTATTTGCATTGGAGATTGAATAAGAGAGTCCAAGAGATACGAGCCCGGGTAGAAACATACGACGAAGAGTAAATGATGTTGAAGATTTGGTATCAATCTGTTGAACATAATAGTTATAGTTATTTCTTGTAATCCTCGAATGCATCCTCCAAAAGAAGACAGAAAGTTGGGGAGTCGCTATATAGACAACGCCCCCAATGAATATGGAGATTAGATAGAGCTATAGAAAATCTAGAAGAATGTCTCCAGGAAGAACACGGTATATTCTCAACTCGTTGAAAGGAAAGGCACCTAGATATGTGAATGCAACCGTCACGATAATAGTAGTGAGTACAATAATTTGGATGGTAAGAAAAAGCTTCCATGACCCTTTGGATTAAATCTCTAAACTCATTTGTCTCACTCCAGTTTGAGTGTGAACATATTGGTTAGAAGATATATCCTAAGCTTGTACGATTAAAATGAAGGGAGAGAAAGGGGGCCCCGCAGAGAACATGGAAGGAGGAGAGAGTTGTGAGAGAGAAAGGACCCCCTGGCCCTAACACATAGTATTGCTTAGAATATATTTAAGCAAATGTCGGATTGCGGATAGTATTACTACAAATCCAGCTTGAAAGTTGACTATTCATCTATGGTTTTAGAATTCGCATTTGACAGTTATAGAATTTTCAAACATTAAGTACAGAGTGTTTCCTTCTGTCAAAGAAATATTGGACTATGGCAAGAATGATGCAGAGATATCCACCGATAAGACCGAGTACGTTCCCCCATGTGATTATTACTATAAAGTAGATTGAGTAGTATCCTGAACTTCCCACTAAGAAAGAAAGTATTGATCCAATGACATACGTCTTTGTAGCAGACGAAGCAACCTTACTACGAGAAAATAATAGAAGAAGTATTACTGCGAGTAGAAATCCTACTGCCATATACATGTAGATCGTATTAAGAAGAGATGACACACTCTGCAATGATCTTCCACCACGATAGCTCTGTTCTTTATTTAGAAGAGATAAATCTTACAGACACACAGATGCAAACATTCTCAGAAGCGACTACTAATGACATTATTAATGTATAAGATGAAGCCCTTGGGAGTCATTGGGAAACTTGAAACGTTTTCATTACGCAAAAAGCATTGCGAATTAGAATTATCTATGTGGAAAGGTAGAAATTTCTCTCATTTAATTAGGGTGATGCTGAAAGGTCGACCTGTGTGTTTTTGAGCTTATTCTCTCTTTCATCTCTGTTTTTTGCGATATTCGCAATAAAATAATGAATAATCTGTAGTTATTACCACAATTATTATAAGTAATTGTGGAAAAAACAAATAGTGAAGTGTGTGTGAGAGGCGCCAACCCCCTCCTGAAACATCCTCTCCCTCCTCAAGCAACCATGCGAACCTGAATTTTTCTGGCGCCCTCACTCCTTCAAAACTTTGATTCTGCTATCGAGTATTGAACACTTTTGGTTAAAAGTAGAGAAACTAGATCTGGGGAATCATGTTCATAATGATAGGAGCATATCCATGTGAGAATACCTCAACCACGAATGGGTCACTAGCTTCAGCAACTTTGGTCCATGAGCCATTGTCACGACGATAATATGCATACTGAGCATTACTGTGACGAATCTCAATTACAGTTTTGATTGGCAATCTGTTAAGATCAGATACTTCAAGAGACTGAGGCTGATTCGAGCCATCATCTTCAGGATTCGAGAGAAAGACTGAGAATATACTTCCTTCATCAGGTAGAAGCATGGCAACGTGTGGGCGGTCGATAGGATTCCAATATCGGGGAACAGGCGGATAGCGGCATGAGAAAGCACCAGATGCTGATCGAAGAATTAGATATGTTGCTTCATCTATCGTCATTTGATCTGTTACCTCTAGCGTGCTTGACACGACTGATTGTGTGTGTATACTGCCTGTCACACAAGCAATAAACGCGAATTCGCATATAACCTTCAGTTGAGCTCATCTTACTCGGTGGTGCACCCAGAAGCTCATTCTAGCTTGGTTACAGGTTATTTTGACGCCTCAATTCTAAATAACCTTGTCTCTAAAGGTAATGCGAAGAAACATACTAGAAAGCGATTTTTCGATATGCAACCATAATCAAGAATGGCTTAACAAATGGCCAAGGTTATTTCAACATCTTTCCTGCTGTTCATGAAGTGCAGCATGTAAAATCTCTGACAATGATGTGAATACACGAGATGCTCCAGCTTCACGAAGTTTTTCCGATGGAGTTTCTCCAGTTGCAACTCCCCAGAATTCAATTCCAGCTCTCTGAGCAGCAGTTCCATCTATCAGAGCATCGCCAACAAAGACAATCTCATTTCTTTCAACTCCTAGATCTGATGCGATCTTGAGGAGACCGTCGGGATATGGTTTTGGTTTGGGAGACTCATGTCTGGTCTGTATTATGTCAAAATGCTTGTTTAATGGGATCTGTTCAAGAATCTTGTCAACTGCAGGACGCCCATTGTTTGTAAGAATTGCAGTTTTCAATCCAGCATCACGAGCGCTCTTCACTATATCTAAAGCTCCGTTTATTGGTACTGCAGTCGCCGCAGCAAATCCCTCGTGTTGACTAAGAATACTATCCACTTCAGATTCCATCCTGTTCCATTCATCTTCACTGTATCCGTTGGAAAGGAAGAACGACTTAGCCTTCCCAGTTGAGCTAGATATTCCATCACATTCCTCAAATTGTTCGGAGGGGAAGCCTCTGGAGATATAGTACTCTTTGGTGTCTCGCCTCATTGCTTCTAACGGTAATGTCAGAACTGTTATGGTTCCGTCCATGTCAAACACCAAAGCCTTTAGCATTCTGAGAACACCTGACCGTGAGCAAATAGATAGTACACTTAAGCATAACCTTAAGCTCATGTTCTATCTATTGTATTGATTTTTCCCAAGAATCGACGAGTCCTGTTTTTCACAATCTCAATTGATCTGTTATAGAAATGACCTTCTTCCTCAATTGAAACTGTTTCTAGTTCCTGACTTCCGATGAACTTCGATAATGTTTCAATGTCTGCATGAGGAACCATCCTATCAGCCAGTCCATGAAACATTAGAGTTGGACATGTGATTCTTGTAAGTTGCGTGGTATCAAAATTCCCTTCAGCAATTAGTCCAAAAGATGCGCTTAGCGTTATCAGAAATAGTGGTAAGTGCCCAATGGCATATCGTATAGCAGTGGACCCACCGAAAGAGTAACCAGCGACACCACACTCACGAACGCCTCTAGACAATAATAGTTTCATTGCATTAGATGCATCTATGATTGCACTATCAATTCCTGAATACCCTTGAGGCGATGTGGAAGTTCCTCTGAAATCAAAGCGAAGTGTCGTATATCCTGCGTCAAGAAGTACATGCTCTAAGGCAGTCACAACGGGATTATGCATATCACCTCCGTAGAGGGGATGAGGGTGGAGGATTAGTGCACCTTTATCAAGACGTGTTTGTCCTTGGGATAAAACTCCCCTAAGCGGTGTATCACCAGATAGGAATTCTAAGATTTCAGACACCAATTTTGGTCACTCAGTGGATTTTGTGTAAACCATATTTCTTCTTTGTTGATTACTTCTCGAAATTAATAGTCTTCTCTTTTAAAAATCGAGAAAATAGGATTATCTTTAAGATGACTCACATTCGTGCTCAATATAGGAGCGTGTCTGTTTGGTCCAGGTTGATACTAATGATATGCGGAGTATGGTGAGTGCATTCCCAAATCTTCTAACAGAGATTTCAATTACACCACACGTTTGGAAGACATGTGAGAAGCTTCGAGAAGGGAGGATTGATGGCATCTGTATTATTGGAATGGGAGGAAGTTCCATATCGGGGCTATATGTTCAATCACTCCTTCAGGATTCAGTATCAATTCCAATTATAAATGTCAGAGAAACATCCATTCCTTCTTATATTCAGAAGGACTGGTTGGTTATTGCAGTAAGTTACAGTGGAAATACATTTGAAACCATCAGATCGCTCCAGGAAGCTTTGAAACGAAAGTGTAAATCATTTGTAATAACTTCCGGTGGAAAATTACATTCAATAAAAGGTGTGAATGAGGAGGTGACTTTACCTTCTTCATATCAGCCACGAGCTGCACTTCCTCTGATTTTCTCAGCATTACTAAATCTGGTTGAAATCCTAACGATGCACAGACCAACAGATTTCACTAACGTTTCAGAGAAGCTCTCAGATAAAGTGGCGAATTGGGAAATGTCAGAATTTTCACCAAAATCAATGGCCGCCGACCTACTCGGTTACATTCCAGTCTTCATTGGTTCTCAACATCTAGTCCCAGTTGCCTATAGAGCAAAGAGTCAAATCAACGAGAACGCCAAAGCAATGGCTTTCAGCTCCGAATTACCCGAAGCAAATCACAACGAGATTGAGAGTTTTAACTCAAGCAATTTAGACTCAGTAATTCCAGTTTTTCTTAGAAGCTCATACGAAACAGACTCTATGAGAAAGAGTACTGATAATTTGATGCAGATATATGAAGAGGAGGGATTTCCGCTTCTGAAGCTAGCAATAAGAAGCGATTCCAAAATCGAGGAGATGCTGATGTTCACATTCTACCTAGATTTGGTTTCCATAGAACTAGCTGAGCTGAGAGGAGTCAATCCTCTCTCAGTTGATAAAATTACAAAGTTGAAATCTATGCAATAGGAATTTTCCAAGATCACACTATATGAGCGTAACACCAGTATATTCGAACTGGATGTATCGCCTGGTAGCTGAGTCAGGTTGATTAAACGACGTGAATCGCATTCTATATGTAATAGTCCAATTCCAAGTTCCAGTTGCATTTGCGTCAACAATAGTTTCACGATCAATTGAATTGGTTGTCCGTCCTAAAGTGAAATTACGATTGTAATTCGGGTAAAGTGGTTGTTCATCATAGGGCACTTCGTAGTATAATGGCGTATAAGACAGGATATCGTCGTTTAGATATACCTCAGCGCCTATGAATTCGATTCTCACACTACCTTCAGATACTGCATCAGATCTCAGGTTGAAGATGATATGTAAACGCGGGAAAACGGACTCATTTGTTGGATCAAGATCGCTTATCATTATTTCAGCAAGGCTGACCTCCATCTGTCCAACAAGAGAATAGCTAGCACTATAGTACTGCACATTGCCAACCAAAAATACAGAACTCATGAGAGCAGCCAGAATTGTGACTGCAATGATGACGTTTTGAGATCGTTCGCTCGCGATCATCTCTTCTCACTACCAGTTATCGAGATATTGTCAATAAGTCCCTTTTGCTCCACGCATCTCATAATCATCCACCTAGAAGTCCAAGAGTGAGTATATGAACAACCCAGGGGAAAAGTGCCAGTATAGCAGGAAGCGGAATTCCCGGGTGAATCTCATTTTCACGAACAACTACTGTCATGTTGATGATAACTCCAAGTAGGGCTAGAAGCATAGACAAAACCCAGACATAAAGTGGGAAGAATAGCAATGAGTGAGCTGATATTAATGAAAATGTTATATAATCACCAACACCAACAGCGACGTTCTGCGATTGAATCATTGTCAAATCAAAAGGATCGGAACCAACTCTGTCAACCAATGCGTCTGAGTCAGTGACAGGAGAAAGTCTAGTGAGGAAGTAATCCTCAATGACAACAGACACTACTAAGATGAACATACTCTGTGTTATGAAAATAATGCCTAGAAAGGTTCCGAATACGCTACCATAGAAAATGACGAAAAAGTTCCGCAAATAAGAAGGGATTGAATCCATAAGTATGAAAGCGAAGGAAAGGAGTAGAACTCCAAGACTGGCTAATGACAAGACACTTGGGAGGATGGAGTTTGTCACATCTTTAAACAGTAGAAGAAGTAACGACTGACCTACAATGAAGAATGATACGGTCAGAATTGGAGAAACAACAAGGGATACAAAGGTTCTTCTTGCACTCGCTCCACGTTTTCGGAGAATCCAGAATAACGAGAGAACGACGAATGTTCCTAATCCCGTGGAAACTATTCCTTGGATAGCTATGTCAACTAAGGTAAAGGGTTGTGCATTTCGGGCTACAATTTCACTAAGGATGCTAGATCCGAAAATTGTGCCAGCCAGAATGGCACCTACAACAAGAGGTAGAGAAGATATAGAGATTAATGAAAGTCGTTGTCTGTCAAACTTCATATGCAAAACCCTTGTCCTCAGAATTCAATTTGTATTAAAGGGACTCTCTTTCGCGCAATTATTGATAGAATTGGAGAGTCAACCTAGCTGCAGCTCAGGATTATGAAATAAAAAAAGAGGGGAGAGGGGACAAAAGTCCCCAATGTGCGCTAAACTACTTTTGCCTGAGCAGGACAAATCCACCGACTAGAATGACCACAGCAGCTCCAACTGCACCAGCCACGATCGCTAGAGTAGGATCGAATGGTGTTGTCTCAGGAGTGGTAGTGGTTGTTGGTTCTGGTGGGAATTCTGGATAGTAGTAGAAATCAGGATTAGCTGAGATCTCGTAGAACTCACCAGCTTCATAGTCAGTAAAGATGAACGGACCAGCGTTCACATTTGGTTCTGCTGCATCAAACACAGGGTTCCAAGTGTTCCAGCCTTCGAAGCCAATCTCTGAGAATACGTGCTCCGGAATGACTGTGTCATAGGCAAAGTTGTTGAAGTGCCAGAATGACTCACTGTTGAATTCGACTACAACTCTGTATGGAGTTGGAGCGTAGGCAGCCACAAGGTCACCCATGTCAGCTACTGCGGGATTACCAAAAGCACCACTCTCGAAAGCGTAGGTGTATGAGAAGGCAACATCCTCGGCAGTGATTGGTTCACC
>JBHLRQ010000081.1:0-14356 GCA_048882385.1 Candidatus Thorarchaeota archaeon
GGTCCTACAGTTTCTGCATTGAATGATGAGCATGTTGCAGCGAACAGACCAGCTCTAGAAACATCCGCTGACCTCATGTACTCTATGAGAAAGCCAATCGCATAGGTGTCACCACATCCTGTTGAGTCCACCTGAGCTTTTGCGAGGACAAGTGGAATTTCAACCTGAGAATTTCTTGTATAGATTGTAGAACCTCTATGGTCTCTTGTGACAAGAACTATGATTGGTCCATAGTCCAAGATTTTACTTACTATAGAGAGTTCTGACTCAGTCGTATCAGCCTGCTTCAATTCGGAGTCGTGAAACTTGATAACATCAACTTGACTGAAAATCGTATCTCGCTCGACCCACTCCTTAGGAGTTACATGTCCATCGTCTGAAATTGCTCTCAGGTATCCTTGAACATCTAATGATATCAGAGCGCCTTCTTCACTGACTATCTTGTAGCAAGATGGATCTATTTCATCAGGTGTTAGTGGTGAGAAATGCACTATCTTGGCATTCTGGTGTAATTCTGTGAAATCCGACGCACAAATTGGTGGAGCGATTGATTCAATTCTTTGAACACGTGTTCCAAGTTGATTATACTCATTAACAAACCGAGTGGTTTTCGCTCCTTCTACTTTGAAACCAGACAGGTCCAGACCACTTGATTCGAGAGTTCTGCGGTACTCATTCTCAAAATCTTCACCAACCTTTGTAACAATAGCTGCTCCAAATGCTCCGATAGCTGGCGCAAGCATAGCATAGGCGGTGCTTCCACCTAGAGCCTCCCGTCTAGTTTCAGGAGTAATAATGAGGTCTCTACTCAAGTGTCCAACAACTAATATTTCCATTTTCAACCTTGAAGTGCAACAGACTGCTCCTATAACTGCTGTGCTTGATGATATATGAATAACAGGGCAGAAGGCAACGGTTTTAATCACATAATCTATTTGCTAGGATTGGGTGTGTCATTTGGCTCGAGTCACAGCAAAGTTCTTCGCCACTGTCAGAGAGATAACAGGAGTCAGAAGTGCAGAATTTGAAGCGAAAGATATCAGAGAGTTATTGGATCTTCTTACAAAAACATACCCGAAGTTTTCTGATACTGTGCTGAATGATGACGGCAAGCTCAAGCAATTCTTCTCATGCATGGTCAATGGAAAGCGCATCGAGCTACTGGATAGCTATGATACTGTCCTAAAAGACAATGATTCTATTGCTCTGTTTCCTCCAGTTGGAGGCGGATGAATGAGTAGCACTCTCACATCTACCTTTAGAAGGCACGTGAGAGATTCTGTCGATTTAGTTGTAAAGAACGCTCGTCTTCTTCTAGAATCTGGAGTGAGTAGAGGAGGTATTGGAGTTGTAGGTGAGAAGATTGTCATAATCGCATCGGATGACCATCTTCCAGAGGCTACAACTGTCATTGATGCTGAAGGAAAAATTCTGATGCCTGGACTCATAGACACACATGCTCACATTCATGACCCCTCAATGCTGGATCACGAAGACTTCACAACAGGATCGCAGGCAGCTGCTGCTGGCGGAGTAACAACCATTGTGGATATGCCTCTAACAAATCAGGTAGACTCTATTGAATCAGTAGAGGAGAAGATTGCTCAGGGAGAATCTATGAGCCTAGTTGATTTCTCCTTTTATGCAGGAATGATGAACGCGGGTAATATTAGCGCGATTCCAGAACTTATCCAGAGAGGCGTAGCCGCGTTCAAGGCTTTCACTTGTGAGCCTTATCAGACCAACAACGGTGTGATTGTGAAGTGCCTGAGTGAAGTATCAGAATATGGAGGTCATCTGACCATACATTCTGAGGATCAAGGAGTACTGAATGAGTTTGGAAATGAGATGGATGGAAATTGGGATGCCCCCATAAGCCACGCTTTGGCAAGACCCAATATTGCAGAGTTTCTTGCCATCCGATCCTGTTTAGATATTGTGAAGCAGACTGGTGGGCATCTACACATTGCTCACGTGACGACTAGGGAAGGAGTACATGAGATCGAGAAGGCTAAACTAAGTGGGAACATGGTGACAACTGAGGTCTGCCCACATCACCTTGTTTTCTTCAGGGATGACATGAACCGTCTAGGACCAAAGAGTAAGATGAATCCGCCGTTGCGTACAAAGGAAGATATGGCTGCGCTCTGGTCTGCTCTACTGAGAGGAGCTATTGATACAGTTGTGAGTGATCATGCACCGTGCCCCATTGAGAAAAAAGAGGCTGGGTCAAATGACATAAGGGATGCATGGTCAGGCGTCGATGGTATACAAATGATACTCAGAATCCTTCTATCAGAGGGAATCAACAAGGGAAGACTATCGCTCTCAAAACTGCTTCGAGTGTGTTCTCGAAATCCGGCGAGAATATTTGGACTATATCCGAAGAAGGGAGTATTGCGTATTGGTGCTGACGCAGACTTTGTGATTTTTGATCAGACTCGTGAAGAGAAGATAACTGCAGATTTAATGTTCTCCAAATGTGGCTGGACACTCTATGAGGGAATGAATATGAAGGGAGTCCCAGTAATGACATTTTCAAGAGGGGTACAAGTATTCAAAGATGGTCAGTTGATTGCAAAACCAGGACACGGGAAATATCAAGCCATGGGAAGTGGACTCAGACCTAACGGAGACTAGAACCTTGACTGAACTGAAATTTGTATTTGGTGACCCAAAATTATGCTCAGGATGCATGACATGTTCAAACACTTGCAGTATGTATTATTTCAAAGTGATAAGCCCAGAACGAGCTCGGAATAGAGTTGTGAGAGTTGAGCCAGCATTGGACTTTCCTCTCTTCTGCCGAAACTGTGAAGATGCTGCATGTATCAAAGCATGTCCAGAAGAAGCCCTAATGCGTACATCAAAGGGAGTTGTAATAGTCAACAACAGAAAATGTGTGGGTCATGGCGAATGTGTCAAGGCATGTCCGTATTTCGCAATCCGAATCCATCCAGACACTGGAAAGGCATTCAAGTGCATCCAATGCGGAGAGTGTGTAGAACGATGTCCTGCTGATGCGATTTGGATGACAACTGATGATGATCTCTCTAAGAGAGACAAAGATGGAACGATCAGAGATCTTCACGAACAGCACAAAGACGTAATCTATGATAAGGAGGACTGGCTATGATACATGGTGTTGGTGGCAAGATCCTGTGGGTGAATCTTACCAAGGGATCAATCGAAAAACGACCACTTGATGAAGACATGATCAAGGACTACCTTCTCGGGGCAGGATATCTTTCCAGAATTCTCTTCGACCAAATTCCAAAAGGTATTGACCCGTTGAGCGATAAGAATGTGCTTGGAATTGCTACTGGACTCCTTACTGGCTCGATGTTTCCTCAGGCCTCAAGGCATGTTGTTGCAGGACTTTCACCTCTCACCGATGTATGGGGTGAGAGTCATGCTGCTGGATTTTGGGGAGCTGAACTCAAGTTTGCAGGGTATGATGCAATAATCTTCACAGGAGCTTCATCAAGCCCTGTATATCTCAACATAAAGGATGAGAATGTAGATATCTTGGATGCAGAGTCAGCTGGAGTGTGGGGTAAGGATGTCTTTGAAACTGATGACATCCTCAAGTCAAAGCATGGTAAGCGGTGCAGAACTCTGTCGATTGGGCAGGCCGGGGAGAACCTGGTCAGATTTGCAGCTGTCATGAATGATAGAGACAGAGCATCTGCACGTTCTGGATTAGGAGCTGTAATGGGTTCAAAGAAAATCAAGGCAGTCTCAGTCAGAGGTTCTGGAAAGCTAGAAGTTGCCGATCCCAAGAACTACTTGAAACAGATAGATGTGTTTCACAAGCGGATGATGGAGAATCCTTTCACGCCAGGTCGAATCAAATACGGAACCACGAGTCTTGTTGAACTAATGCAACACATTGGACGTCTACCAAGCTATAACATGAAACAGGGCGTCTTTGAAGGCTTCGAGAAGATCAGCGGTGACGCCATCAACCAAAAATACCTCGTAAAAGCAAGAGCTGATTTTTCATGTCTTCAGCGTTGTGGTCGCTATACTGCAGTAAGGACAGGACCATATGCCTATGAAGGAGGAGCTCCAGAGTTTGAAACTCAGTCATCAATGGGGTCCCGATGTGGAAACGATAATCTGGAATCAGTACTTTTCGGGCATCATCTTGCAAACCAATTTGGGATGGATACAATATCATTGGGTGCTACAATCTCCTGGGCAATGGAAGCCTGGGACGAGGGTTTGTTGACATCTGAAGATACAGGAGGAATCGATCTCAGTTGGGGAAACCATGAAACTGTTGTCAACCTGACAAGAATGATTGCTCTTCGAGAGGGATTCGGAGATGTGCTCGCAGAGGGAAGTGCTCGAGCAGCTCAGAGGATTGGTAGAGGAACTGAAAAGTTCGTTATGGCAGTGAAAAAACAGGAGATTGCAGGACAAGAGCCAAGAGCGCAGAAATCAATGGGTCTCGCTGCAGTGACTGCAGCCAGGGGTGCTGATCACCTCTATTCTTTTCCTGTGCTTGACGAGGCGGGATTTGATGATGAAATCAGAGAACGATTTGGCAAACAATACCTACCTGAGATGGCAGATCGTTTGAATCCCAAATACAAGGGAATCATGGTCAAGGAATGCGAAGATTTCATGGTAATGATTGAGAGTGTGGGTCTATGCAAGTATGGAACACAGATTCCTCCTGAATTCTTCTATGATGATATTGCCTTGGCTCTAAAAATCCATAATGGTCTTGACTTTACTGGAAAGGAACTCCAGACTATCGGTGAACGAATTGTCAATCTCAATAGGTTGTTCAACGCACGTCTTGGAATAACAAGAGCGGATGACTGCTTACCTGATAGATTGACAAAGGAGAAAGCACCATTGGGACCGTCTTCTGGCGAGGTCGTTGAGATAGATATGATGCTCGATGAGTACTACACTGAACGTGGATGGGACCTCAAAACGGGACTTCCACTCAAAGAAACATTGGAGCGACTTGGATTAGAAAAAGATACTTAGTCTATTCACAGGTGGCACATACATTCGTAATAGTGTCTCTCACACCATCAACGCGACGTAGGTCATTGACGACGAAGGAACTCAGAGCTTCAGGTGTCTTGAATACACATTTGATTAGCATGTCATAGGCACCGTATATCAGATAGGCTTCTTCAACTTCGTCAAGTTTGCGTACCTCTTCGAGGATAGCACGCGACTTAGTCGATTCGACCTTGGCCATGATGAAAGCTATTATCATGCGAAAACACCTTCAATGTTCTTTCATCGCTACCAAGTTTAAAACTGTTGCTAGAAATCCTCAAGTTCAAAATTACAATCATAATTCACGATTATCAGCCCTCACCGTATCAGGAAACTAAATAGCAGAGTATTTTTGACGCCGGACTTGTTCGAGAAGGCCTTTGTGCTTGTCTAACGTCACTCCTAAATCAACGGGTGTTTCCAAATATCATTATACAAGCGGGAATCTCAAGATGGAGTCACGTTACACAATGTTGAAAGTGCTGCTTAAACAGGCTGGAATATCTCCAGAGAGGGTACATCTACAAGGAGCTAGTGCGGTAGAGGGCGAGGTCTTTAATGATTAGGTTACTGAGAAGTGTTCGTCATTGTTGTCAAATGAATCTAAGAAGATATGTTGTCCCAGTCACGCTGAGATCTTCAACATTGTCTGTAACATCAAGGTGAACTCCGCACAGTGTTGCAATGCCACGAATGAGTAGAACACCAAGACCAACAAGAGGCTTCTCCGATTTATATATGGCATCTGTAGAGTTCAGGAATGTCTTGATATTCTCTGGTAGCCCACTTCCCCTATCACTGATTGCTACTTCCATGACATTTGAATCAGAATTCGACCCACAAACCTTGAGAGAAGGACTTCCATGTTTGAAAGCATTATCAAAGATATTCCACATAAGCTCATGGATTAGTCGGGGGTTTTCAACTAGGAAATCATCATGCATCTCAATTTGAATTTGCTCAGTAGTGAGCTTGTATTCTTTGATAACTCGCTCTTTCGCATCATCTAAGATTGTCGTCATTGGAATCTTTTCAGAGGGGGTTCGTGCTTGACTCAAAGATACAGAAATATCTCGCATGTCATCTACAAAACGTCCTGCATCAACAAGAACCTCAGTTGCGATATCTAGCCAACGGTTTTCTACAACATCCGCTCCCTCCGTTAGTTCTAATGCATGTCTGGCTGTTTGAATGTAGTTTCTGATGTCATGTTGAACCAGACCAGATATTATCTCGGATATCTGGTACTGCATTTCAAGATCTTTATTGACGGCCGCTGTAAATAGAGTGAGCATTGCCGATCCAGTTATGATTACGCCCGCAGCCTGTAAAAAGGTGAAGAATTGGAATAGATCGAAGGTAAAAACTGTCAAGGGAAAAAGTAACCATGATACTGCAATGAGTAGCATTCCAAGTATGAACCACCATTGAGATGAGTTACCATCACCGACACTCTCAAACCCGAAAACCGTGCGTGACGCTAGAATACAAACATAGACGATATGAAAACCGAGAGGCATGAAGACATACTGAAATCCTATCTGGAAAACAAGTCCTAGTATCAACAAACTAGAAAAGAGGACCGCGCCAACACCATAAAGCTGAATTCGTCTCTTTGTCAATTCAGAGCTTCGTGTTCCATCTAATATCAATGTGGCTCCAATATACATAGCTACCATTGCGAACATGTCTTGGGGAGCGAGTCCCGATGGCGATGACCCGAAAGCTCCCTGTAACGCACCAGCGGTATAGGTCAACCAACCAATAGCCCAGAGTCTATAACCGTGTCTCTTAGAATATCGGATCAGTCCCCATGCAATGGTCCCATAAAACGTGATGAACGTGAAAAGAAGAACCAAATCAAGCACGAGATCTGTTGCCTGCATCTTATAGAAGCCCCACTAGTATCTATTTATCAAACACGGTCGTGATTTTCACCTTGAAAATGCCAAATATACGTAGCTATGATATATTCTCGTAATTTTATTAGCAGATTAGGCCAAAATTATGAAGTCGTAGAAGGGAGAATCAATCCGATAATTCTGCAGAGTGCATTCGGTACAACTATCAGGTGGTTTTCTCTCACATCAATTGAAGAGTTGCCATGATGAATCTTAGAAATCTGGTGGATGAAAAGCACTTTCCACTCTGGGGACTGGCAGGTTCGCTGGTTGGTCTTATCTTCATATTGACTCCACAGTTATTCTATACCGGAACTCTTGGAGAACCATTCTCGATGTTTAATCATGCTGTGTCAGAGCTGGGAGAGCTGGGAGTATCCGAACTTGCATGGATGTTTAACATTGGATTGTTCCTAGCTGGAATTCTCTACATTCCATTTATGATTGGACTTGGACTGTATATTGACAACATTGTCAGTAAGATTGCGGCTGTAGGAGGAGTATACTCAGCAGTATCAGTAGCATTGGTTGGAGTATATCCTATGAACTACATGTACGAACATTCAGTGACTGCAATCTCGTTCTTTCTCAGTGGCATGGTCATGACTCTACTCTGGGCGATAGCAATACTGGTCCAGAAAGAGGTCAGGATTTACAAAGGACTATCACTTGGTGGATTCATCAACATGACAGTGTTTGCACTATTCCTCTATGGACCTTGGGAAGGCTTAGGTGGTCCGAGACCTGATTTTTCGATTAGATTGACCTTGGAATGGGGGATATACTGGGCAATTGTAGGTTATCTATTAGTCCTGTCAATCTATGTCTGGAAGAAAGAAAAGAGTGCTGAGAGCCCTCAGTAGGACTCTCTCATTCTAAGAAGAGTGAAACTCTACCAGGCAAAGCAAACCGAGCTTTGTTCTGTGGGTCGTACGCAGCTTTCTCAGAACTATGTATGGCTATTTTCATCTTCAATTCTGAACTCATGTATTCAATAGAGTCATTTAGGGCAACCATTTCATCATTTGCACTAGATGAGTGATCCCAGAGACCATTCTCCTTAGCGATTCGATCTACGATGTTCTTTACTAACTTACCGTGACTCTTGAATTCATCATTGGACATCAGGTGTTTCATTATGTCACCAACTATGATAGGTAGATTGTTTTCTCGTATACTTTTCATAGCTTTGAACATCCAATCGGGTGCCACGTAGATATGCACAGTAGATGCTTTCTTACCCTTCAAAAGCTTCACAATCTCCCGAATGTCCTTGACAGTGGATTCCACTACTTCTTGAGCCATCTCAACTGACGGATCAATCAGTTTCTTGTCAGCTATTGGCCAGTCAGCCATTGACACATACCCATCACCGTTCATTTTGGCCCAGAACTCTTCACTGGTGTGAGGGATCATGGGCGAAATCAAACGGACCCACTTCTCGCACAAATATGCCATTGTTCCCTCTCTTTCCTCCTTGGGTACATTTCGTTTCTCATATTGACTGATTGATCTGATCATTTCAGACATGACCGTGATTGCATAGTCGCGTATCTTGAAGTTCTCCAGATGGTCTGTACACTCTTGAATAATGGAATTCACACGGGACAGAATCCATCTGGTGATAGTAGTTGGGTTGTCCTTCTTAGAATATACTCTAGGTGTCTTCTTTGAGTACCTTTTCATTATCTCGCTGAACTGTCGTATACGGTTTCTTACAGCTGGGACATCCTTCTCCCGCCAGTCCATCAATGTTGCAGGTTCTGCAGCCGATAATACGTACGTCCGGAAGACATCAGCCCCATACTTTTTGGGTATCTCTCCCAGAGGGATTGTATTCCCTTTACTCTTGGACATCTTTCTACCTTCCATGTTCATGTGCTCATTTAGACTGATGCATTGTATCCAGTGTTTCTTAGGGAATATCGCAACATGATGAAAGATTGCAAAACTCAAGTGATTAGAGATGTGCGACGGAGCAGTATGTCTTTGGTCATTGGGATACCAATACAGAAACTCATTACGCATTGACTTCAAGAGATCAGACGAAATACCTGTTTCCTTTTCCACCTTCTCCGCTTTTCCTTTGCCTAAAAAGACATGGTCAAAGAAACTCAGTGTCAGTTGTTCTGGTTTTAGTTTGTTCTGAGTGATCTTGTGTGCAACGGTGTAGAATGCCATGTAAATGGTCGAGTCAGACAGAGCTTCTATTATCCAGTCTGGATCAAATGGTAGTGGTGTCCCGATTCCTCTCTTCCTTGCACACGGACGCTGGGCTAACCAGTCAAAGGTTGACTCAAACAAGATGCGGAAGTTCTTGGGGATGATTTCCATGGAGTTTAACGCATCCCACGCCTTGTCTTTCCATCCAGGGCTCTCATAGTCCAAGAACCACTGTCCGGATAAGACTGCAATCTGTACATCGGTACCGCATTTGCAGATGACTGGTCGTTCATCGGGTTCAAAGAACACATCACCTCTGTTTTGTGTCTTTAGCCATTCAACGACATCATCCTTTACTTCACTGACCTTTCTACCTGCAAAAGGACCACAGTTGTCCATCATGGTTCCTTCATAGTATTCAGCCTTGTAGACTTCTTGAGTTGCCTCTTCTAGCTTCTCACCATCATTTTGGGACTCCACACCGATTTTCTCTACCACATCCTTTGTCAGAAATTCACTACCACCTTCGATAGATATCATCATGACTATCTCGATATCACGTACATCATTGGGGGAGATCCCATAGTCTTTCAGTGCAGATGGATCTTTCCACAAGTCCCTCAATGCAACATAATCGAATGGGGCATGCCCAGGTACTGAGTAGACAACTCCTGTTGCATTAGTTACATCGACAAAGTCTGCAGGGAGAATCAGCTTGCTACTCCCATCGTGAACTGTCTTGAATGTCTTTCCAATCAGCTTGGAACCGGAAAATGTTTCCAAGACCTCAACCTCTTTCGCCTGTAGCTTTAACTTCTCTACAGCGATGGAAGAAACGATCCATTTCTCACCATTCACATTGGCTTTGACATACTCTTCCGATGGATTGATCCACAGGTTCGTAATGCCAAAGGTGGTTTCGGGCCGCAGTGTTGCGGCAACTAGAAATCCGTCCTCGAAAGGATATTTGATTGTGGTAAACTCCTTTACCTTAGCTGTAGTTCCCTCTAACAGATCATCTTCGCCAACTGGATTCCCGCAGTTGGGACAGTACAGTAATGGATAGGATCCTTTCTTGATGTACTCTAAGTCCATGAACTTCTGGTACTGCCAAGTGATGAATTGATTGTAGATATCGTCACCTGTGGTGAAATTGCGTCTCCAATCGATACTGTAGCCCAAGGCCTTGAAGTCTTTCGAAATAACATCTGCGAAAAATCTGACTGTCACCCATGGATCTGTGAACTTCTTCAACTGAGCATCAATTTTATCCTCATCGTCCATATACACGCGCATGTCGCGTTTGTAATTTTCAATCGCAAAAGGATCTCCATGTTTTAGTCGGTCCACCATTCCTAAGATAGGTGTGCCAGTGATATGGGATGCCATTGGAAATAGGACGTTGTATCCTTGCATTCGCTTATATCGAGCAATAAGATCCCCCATAGTGTATGTTCTACCGTGGCCCATGTGCAATGCACCATTGGGGTATGGATACGGAACAGTTAGAAAGAACTTGTTTCTTTTGGGGTCTGGATCAGCCTCGAAGATTCTGTCCTTACTCCAACGTTTTTGCCATTTCTGCTCTAGTTTAGCGAATTCACTCATATCACATAACCTCTATTGACACTGAAGGACTAGAACTTTCCAAGATGGTGTCCTCTATAAAGGACTCGCAAAAGGAGCATGTGTTAGATATCGAGAACGCAATCCATCCTGGTTCACTCTTACCACTCATGCAATAGGGGCTCCCTTATTAGAGCTATGGTTAGCTGGAATTGACTAGAACTGCTACAGCAATTGAAGTGAATGAAGAATGGATGAGCAAGATGAGCTTCTCGACATCCATAGAGAGCTTTTGCCCTACGCTGAAGTTCTCCGATTCTTCCAAGAATTGGAACAGAAAGGAAACGCGAAGTCGTACTGTAATGGGTCGAATGCTGCAGGTAGATGGGTCTTCCAGATTTTTAGCATCGAGTTTGTAGAAGAGCTTGCTCAGGCAATCAACAAAGCATTGGGTAGAAGAAAAAAGAAGCCACCAGTTCTTGAGGTAATGGGTGGTGATGGACGGCTAACAGAATTTCTTCAACCCTTGATTAAAAGACAGTGTATTGCGACAGACAGTAAGGACGGACGATACAACATTGCATATCCAAAGTGGGTAGAAAAGATAGATGCAATGGAAGCAGTTCGAAAGTACTCACCTTCATTTGTGATAATTTGTTGGGAGCCCTTTTTGTCTACGACGGGAATAGATATTGTGAAGTCAGGTGTGCCAACTGCTTGGATTGGAAATCCGAACAAGTGTGGTCATACGGACATCTTTGGTCAACCCCACATTCCGAAAGAAAGTAGATATGCTCTGAGTAGACATGATTACTTTCTGGAGGGAGATTTCAAGACAGACATGTTCTTCTTCAATTGCAAACCAGAATGGATCTGAGGTCTTACACTGCTTCATATTTTTGCAGGACTTGTTAAAATCAATAGTTGATAGAAGGTATTGCTATGGTGAAAGCAATAGTGGATGCCGTTGACATCGACCCAAAGACAGGAACTACGATTGGCTACTACACGTTTGGAGAAGAGAGGCCAAACATGATAATCATTGCCGCAATGAATGGTCGTTCTGCCACTGATGTCTATGCGAGCTATCTCATAATGAAATATCTTGAGAGTTTGGATCGAATTGATGGCTCGGTCACATTTCTACCCGTAGCAAGCCCGTTGGCATTTCGTCTTGGAGTCAAAGTGTCTCCACTTGATTCGAGAGACCTTGACACTGTATTTCCAGGAAACGAGTATGGTTCTGTGACTGAAAGAACAGCATGGGAAATCTGGCGTAGAGCTTCAGCTTCAGATTTTATTATTGAACTTAGAACGGGATGGCAGAACTGTAGCAGTCACATTGTGGCAATGCATCGTGATTATATCCATGTCCGTAATCTTGCTTCACAAATTGCTTTACCATATGTCGCTCAATCTGCTGGAATAAGAGGAGCTCTTACTACGGAAGCAGCGCACGAAGGAATCCCTGCTGTCACTGTTGAGATGCGAGGCGACACAGACCAAGTAGACTCACAGGCGGCTGTAGAGGTTAGAGAAGCAATTCTGAATTTGATGCGTATCAAAGACATGATTCCTGGAGAGAAGATTGAATCGTCAAATACACTCATGGGACGACTTCAACACATTAACTCAGATACAGAGGGATTCTTTGTTCCAAAAGTGAACCTCGGGGAAACCGTAAATTCTGGAGATGTGATTGGTCAGGTTCAGGACAAGAATGAGATTGTTACACCACATGATGGTGCTGTAATCTCAGTGAGTCGCATCAACTATGTTTTTGAGGGGGATATGATAGCACGGATTGCAGCTCCTCTTGGAGACCAATGGACTTCTATGGAAGTTGAACAAGAAGAGCCAATTCCAAAAAGAAGGAAATGGTGATTTTGAACGACGATTGTGACCAGATTCGTTATTTGATGAGGACAAATGTTGGAGACAAACGTCTACGAGAAAATCCGAATCTCTTCTTGATTGGAAGTTGTATGGATCGCTTTCCTGATTTTGTAAGGGAAATATGCGAGAGGGAGGGGAACCCGTCAATCCTCCAGATTTGCCTAGAAGAAACTCATGTCAACCAAGCTGGCTTCAAAATTGGCTCGATTGTGAAATATTCAGGCATCAAAAAAGTGGTAGTTCTATCTATCGATGGAAGCCCTCATTGTGTACAACTACATTATGTTGTAGAAGACATCAAACGTCACTTCGCAAAAGAAATTGAAACCGTTCATTATGTAATTGAGAAAGGCACCTTACATGAGATATCACCAGATGCTGTAAAACGTTCAAGACATCTTTCAAAGATTCAGAGTATGATTGATGAATATTCAGAATCATCGTAATTTTGGAAATATGAATCCAGTAGTCTTCTTGTATTCGAGGTATGTATCACCATAATACTTCACTAATTTACGCTCCTCAAAATAAGCTCCAATCATTGTGTAGAATATCATAGACACCGAAAAGACAATGACAGATGGAAATGGATAGATTAGGGCTAGTGAAGTAAATATCATGAACACAGCTAAATACAAGGGATGACGAATTCGAGAATAGAGTCCTTCAGTGACTAGTTCAGCTTTCCTATGCGGCCTCATGTCAGCCACTGTACTGACGGATATCACTCTCGATGCCATTATGGCCAATGAAATTCCTGCTAGACATAGGATTATTCCAGGTACCAATAGTAACAGATTGATTTGAGAAGGTTGTGTGATAAAATAAAGCCAGTCGCCAAAGTTCATTGATAGAAATGCAACTGCTAGCGTGATCAGACTCGTTATAGTGAATATCCTTGCGTATCCAGATTTCCCCCACTTTCTAATGATTTTCCCCTTTACTCGTAGAGCTGAAAGCCCACTGTGTTGTATACCGAATAGAGTTGAAGCCAGAATGATGATGATGTATTCAATCATGACAGATTCCTTCTCGAATGTTCCAAATATCAAGACATTAACCTTATAAGTTAACTATTGTGTAATTAACAATAGTTAAAATAATCCCGTTAAGGGTGAATAATCAATGATTGAAGCAAGTAAGAATCCCTTCTCTGCAATAGAGATGTGGGATGATACTATGGTCACCGTGAATGAAGGTGAAGAGAAGAAGAGAGTAGACGCTAAGCATTACAGGATACGATACCTTGTAGGGGAAAGCGAAGACAAGAGATTTGTCGATGGTGGTACTGATGATATCTCCGAATTGTCTGAAAAGACGCTATTCCTAGCACCATCAGTTCACAGGCTCAGTGGAGATCCGTTTCACTATGATCACTCCAGGGTTGAGAGTATCACAGGTAAGATGAGAATCGCTGAGAGAACTAAGGAATTGCATCGACACCCAGCATGTGAAGAGCACAAGACTGTTGAGGTCATCTTCGAGAGTCCGGGTGTAGAATGCTGCGCCATGTCAAAGGAACAGGCAGAGGAAATGCGTGTTCCAGTTCAGTATGTTGCAGGATACATGTTAGGCAAGAAAGAGGGTATGATTAAAGTAGCCCTCTCAAAGACTGTTGTCGACGAAGACACTGAGTATTACGATAATATCCATATTATCCCAGAGTCTGCAGTCAAGATGCTGTCTTGTCTAGAGTAGATTGTAACTAACCAAGAGGTGGAACGCTCGATCATCTCCTTGATCTGGCTGCCCCCACACAGCTAGACATCCTTTCGCTTCGGGCGTTCACCTCATCCCTATTT
>JBHLRQ010000082.1:0-13992 GCA_048882385.1 Candidatus Thorarchaeota archaeon
TCCAGAGTTCTTAGGTCCACGCTTGGAGTATGTTTATGCTAAAGGATCTGCATTGAAGAAATGGGATTCTCATATTGATTATGTTCCGATAATTAGTGATGTGGACATCCATATAGGTATTCATGACGATATGCCTTTATTTGTTGGTTCTTCTGATGATTTTGATGTTGCATTAGACCTGTCTGCAAAATGTGAGGGAGAGTTCATTGAACGAAGACCAGACAATTTACATATACCAAGAATGCAAGTCATTGAAACACGATTTCTTAAACAATCCGATAAATACACACCTCCCCGATTAAAAGACATCAGGATTCTATATGGCAAACCAGTTCTTGCTGAACCGCCACCTCCTGAAATGATTCGAACGGGTGATTTAGCTAGGATATTAGAAGACGAAGAGTATATTGTAGACTTACCTCGTCGTATTCTCGATCGGACTGGGCTCGATTTTTGGGCGGTCATTCGTCAAATGTGCTGGCGAGTAGCACCTTCACCTGTAAGAATTCTCACACAAACTCATAATGACCCAATTGAATTGTGGTCATGGAATCGAACTAAAATTCACCGAGAACTGGTAGAATCAGGTTTTGAAACACTTGCTGAGAATTATTATGGATTCTATAATTCAGGATGGAAACTCTATCTATCGAATTTTCAAGGTTTGGAAGAGTATCGTGAAACAGTGAAAAATGGATATTATGTTCTTCATGAGTGTTTCAAAATAGCTAGCAAGTTACCAAAAAATGGATGAATCTAGGTTGATGAAATCGAGTTATGAAAATTCAATTCTGAATTCTTCTAGCTCATCCATATAGATGACAGGCAACTAGTCTATCATTACCCATGTCTATGAGTTCTGGTTCCTCAATTGGACATCTATCAAATGCTTTTGGACATCTAGGATTGAAGCGGCATCCTGGTGGTGGATTGATTGGACTTGGAATTTCCCCTCTAGGCACAGCCTCATTCTTTTCGATTCTTGGATTTGGCACAGGAATTGCACTCATCAATCCTTTCGAGTATGGATGTAACGGGTCTTCGTACAAGCTATCCTTGTCACCCACCTCAACGATTCTTCCAAGATACATTATAGCTATTCTGTCACACACATGTCGAGCCGTAGCTAAATCGTGACTGATGAATAGGTAAGTTAGATTGAGTTCCTTCTTCAAGTCTGTCATAAGATCGAGGATTTGGGCCTTTATTGAAACATCAACCATTGCAACAGGTTCATCAGTTACTACAAACTCTGGTTCAAGTACTATCGCTCTGCCAAAGACAACACGTTGTCGTTGCCCACCACTTAACTGGTGTGGTAGTCTATTATAGAATGAGCTTGCTGGAGAAAGACCAACACGTTCCAAAGTTTCAATTGCACGTTCTTTCCTTTCATCCTTTGTGCCCATTCTCTGGAATCTCAAAGCATCAGCAATTGCGTCTCCAACCGTGAGTCTGGGATTCAGTGATGATGTGGGATCTTGAAATGTGAATTGTATCTTTCTTCGTAAGAAACGCAGATTGCTTCCCTTTGCTTTTGCAATATCTTTTCCGTCGTAGATGATTTTTCCTTCAGTAGGCTTTAACAATCGAACACAGAGCCTACCGGTTGTGGTTTTTCCTGAACCGCTCTCTCCAGCAAGTCCTAATACTTCTCCTTTTCTTATTTCAAATGAAACATCATCGACAGCTCTGACGAAGGTTTGCTCTTTCGATATTAGCGATTCCACAAATCCCTTTTGAACTGGGAAGTATTTTTTGACATTCTTGAATTCCATCAACGCCATGACTCATTCCTCCGGATAAAGGTGACATGCAACCAGTCTATTTTTCTTAACCTCAATTAGTGGAGGTACTTTTGATTTGCAGACATCCATTGCATGTGGGCATCTTGGATTATACATGCAACCCGGAATTGGATCAACAAGGTCTGGGGGAGCTCCGGGAATCCACGACAGTTTCTTTTCTGGTTTTGAAGCATCAGGAACTGACTGAAGAAGTGCTTGAGCATATGGATGCAATGAATCCTCAAACAAATCAATTGTAGGCGATAATTCCATTATTCTTCCTGTGTACATGATTGCGATAGTGTCAGCAGTTTGAGCAAGAACCCCGAGATTGTGAGTGATTAGAATCATGGTAAGGTCAAAGACATCTTTTAACTCTGCAATCTCTTCTAATATCTGAGCTTCAACTATGACGTCGAGGGAAGTTGTAGGTTCGTCTGCTATCAAAAGTTTAGGTCTGAGAGCTAGACCAAGACCAATCATGACTCGTTGTCTCATTCCTCCACTAAATTGATGCGGGTAGTCTTTGATTCTTTCTGGCAATATTCCCAGACCGTCGAGAATCTCCTCTGCTCTCTCCAAAGCCGCTTCATCTTCGATCTCAGGGTTGTGAGCCTTCATTATCTCAATGAAATGAGTGCCAATTGTAATCATAGGATTGAGTGAGGTCATTGGATCTTGGAAAATGTAAGCTATCTCTTCTCCTCTGATAGCTCGCATCTCATCTTCTGAAAGGTCCATAATGTTTACTAATCCCTTTTCAACAACTCCTTTCTTGTATGGGATGTCCTCTTTAAGATCGAAGATCATCTCACCATTCGTAATCTTTCCTGGATATGGTACAAGTTTCATTATTGCTCTACCTAGAGTGGTCTTACCGCATCCACTCTCTCCAGCTAGACCAAGAGTTTTGTTTTCAACAAGTTTCAATGAGACATTATCAACAGCCCGGGCTAAACCTCGACGTGTTTTGTATTCAACAGTAAGCTGATTGATGTCTAGTAATGTGGGATTATCAAACTCAACCAATTGTATCACTCCTTCAATTTTGGTGTTAATATCTCGTTGAGTCCTTCTCCAGCTAAAGTAAAGCCCAAAGCAAGGATTACAATCATTAAACCTGGAAAAGTGATGCTCCACCATTTTCCAGCCACATATTCATGGGAACCCCATGTCAAATCCCATCCCCAGTCAGGAACATCTACAGGCAATCCGAGTCCGACAAATGTCAGTCCTGCTGCGGTTAGTATAGCATCAGCGAAGTTGATAGACATCACTACAATTGAGGACGCAAGGATATTGGGCAAAATGTACCTTAGAAGTATCTCTCTATTTCGTGCTCCCATAACTACTGCTGCTTCAACGTAGGGTAGCTCCTTTACAGTCAAGACCTGGCTTCGGACCACCCTAAAATAGGATGGAATATATACAACTCCAATTGCCAACGCCATGTTTATGACACCAGGTCCAAGCATTGCTGCAATTGCTATTGCTAGAACAAGTCCTGGAAATGCGAAAATACTGTCCATTACAAGAGAAACAATTCTATCTACAGCTCCACCTTTATAGGATGCGGCCAGACCTAAAGGCACTCCAATTGAGAAGCAAATCAATACTGATAGCATCGCAACTTGAAGCATTATACCTCCGCCAGCTATCACCCTACTGAGAAGATCTTGTCCTATTGAAGTAGTTCCCAAAGGAAACTCAGAGGACGGTGGTGCACCATAGGGACCCACATCAAGTCTTGATGGGTCATAAGGCACAATCCACCATGATAATGCAGTCATATAGACTACTGAGAAGACTATCAATAAGCCTCCCATGGAAATGAATCCTGGTGAGCCTCTGTCGCTTAATCTCGGATAGCCCTCGTATAGTAGGAGTATAATTAGAGAGAGAGATATGCTCCCTATTGGAAGTGTTGAAGCAAGACTGGAATCGGTTATTTCTGATGGTTGATATATAGACCCTAGTAAGAATGTAAGAGCCACCATCGCCCCAGCAACAATGATGAAAACTATGTTCGCTCGTTTTTGGGTCATAGTCATTTGCTCGATAAGTGTACGACGAAATACCGCTGTTAGGAATAAGACGAACCCAAAGAGGAAGGTGTAACCTATCACAGGTAGACCAATCCCAGAGAATGCTCCTATTCCAAAGAGTATGAGTCCCATCAACATCAAAATAGTACATCCAAGTATTATAATGAAGGCGCCCCACCACTTTCGCGATTTTTCACTGAACGTATCTCTTGGTGGTTTCAAACGCATGAATACACCGCTCACCAGACTTTTCTGAGTCATTTCAATTCCTCCTACAGACGAATTCGGGGGTCTAAATATGCGTAGAGAATGTCCACGATCAACGTTACAAAACTAACAAGGACACCGAAGAAAACTACGACTCCTTGTATCGCTGTATAGTCCCGATGGTTGATTCTTTGAACAAGGTATGTCCCAAGACCTGGCCAGCTAAACGTTGTTTCAGTGAGAACAGCTCCAGCAAGGAGAGCTGCAAACTGCAGACCAATCATTGTTAGAATAGGAAGGAATGCATTTTTGAGAGCATATGTGTAGGTGATCTTACTTTCAGAGAGTCCTCTGGCTTCTGCAGCTACAACAAAATCCATTCTAAGAGTTTCCAACATGTTGGTTCTTGTCAGTCGTATGAATATGCCACATAGGACGGTACCTAAGGTAATTGAAGGTAAGAGCAGGTACCGGAAAGCTACCACGAACGCTGTTATGTTTCCAGTTAAGAGACTGTCTATCGTATACAGCCCTGTGATTGTTGGTGGCGAATCAATTCGAGGATCAAATCGTGTGCCAGTGGGAAGGACCCCCAACCAAATTGAGAAAATGAACTGGAGTATCATTCCCAAGAAAAATACTGGAATTGCATATGTAACAATCCCAAAAAATCTGATTCCATGATCCTGAGCACTGTCATAACGCTTTGAGGATTTTACTCCAAGTGCAACACCAAGTAGAACTGCAAATAGCATCGAGTATAGTGTTAGCTCAAGTGTTGCAGGAAACCTTACCCAGATGTGGCCGCTGATTGAGGAATAATCCTGCATCGATAAACCTAGATCGAGTGTTAAGAGACCAAATAGATAATTGAAATACTGAACATGGGGTGGTAAATCTAATCCAAGTATATGTCGAAATTCTGCTAGCACTTCAGGATCAACATTCTTTTCAAAATGAAGTAATGCTGGATCCCCTGGTATTACTCTTATAATTAGAAAAACAAGTGTGAGAAGAAGCATTATCATGGGGATTGTTAGAAGGACCCGGCTAACGATATACGTCCTTAATGTCATTAGTAACACCTACAATTGAATTCAGTGGAATATCAAAATTCTACCATTTCATTGTATCTTAAAGCCTTCGACCCAAGTAAATATAAAATCTGAAAAACCAGTTAGTTGTTTCCGAATAAAAAATGAGAGATAGGCAGGTTGGATAACCTGCCTGTTATCAGATAAACTAAGTTGTGGGCGCCTCGATATACACTAACCAGTGACGCCAATTGACTGTAATATCTAGCACGACACCCTTGACATCAAGTTTTGTAACAGCTACGGTATTACTCTGCCATATCGGGACAACTGAACATTCTTGTGCCTGCAATTCTTGCAGGTCCGTGTATGCCCATCCTCTGGCAGTGTCATTCTCAGCACTTCGCCCTTCATTCCACAGAGCGTACTGATCAATTCCACCTTGTGGATAGGAGCTATTGTAGCCAAGGTTCAGCCATGATGCGAATGGTAGAAACTCATAGTTGTCGGGATCGATGAAGTCAGGATACCATCCATAGATGAATACATCCATCGTTCCTTCGTTTCGTCGTGTTCTATATGTTGGCCAATCAATACCCGTGAGAGTGACTTCAATCACATTACTGTCTTCCCAGTCTTGCTGGTAAACAAGTGCTTGTTGTTGACTCGATGGATAGTGACCAGAACTCTCATAGTATAGATGCAACTGAAGCGGGTGCGTCTCATTAAAGCCAAATGGCGCTAATAGCTCCCTTGTCTTCGTATAATTAGCATCGCCCCAGATATCGAATGTATCTGTATGATATGCCATTCCGATGGGTATCATGCTATAGAGTTCATCAAAGTAACCTTTGAACACCGAATCCACAACATGTGTTCTGTTGATACCAGCTGTGATTCCCTGTCGTACTGCTGTTTCATTGTATGGGTAAATATCCTGCTGGAAACAGAGATATTGAATCTGGGCTCCAATACCCTCCCATACCTCGACATTCGTATTCTCCTTGAACGCGTCAATTTGGTCTGCAGTCAACTGTCTGTAAGCAACATCAATCTCACCAGCTGTCATGGCTGCAGCTAGTGTCTGGTCGCTCGAATACATCTTGATGATGATTCGTTCTGTCTTTGGATAACCAGCAGCAGCATTCCAGTAGTCTGGATTCTTAATCAGTGTGATGTGATCATCACTTCCACCAATTCTGACCCATTCTTGAAGTATGTATGGGCCAAGTGCAGCTGGAGTCTGTGGTGTTGATGTAAAGTTGACAAGCTCGTTCATTGGCGCAATTGCCCTGTCCACCATATATGATGCTGCACATGACATTAGCTGCAAGAATGGTGCAAATGCTATCTTCAGATAGAATCTTACCACAAATTCACTAATGATAGTGACATTTTCGATGATTGCATCATATTCCATGTTCAACTGCGGTCCGTCGAGTTCGAAAAGACCTTCTCCGGTGAGGTTGCAGTTTCTGTCAAATGTATACTTGACATCTGTTGCATTAAACTCTCTGCCATCAGGGAACAATACATTTTGTCTCAGAGTGAAGTCCCATATGGTACCTCCTCCGCTCACGTCCCAACTAGTCGCCAACGCAGGTAGTATATCATCAGCCCCTGCTTCGGAACCAGGATCAATCTCAACTAAGCCTGAGCTCAGTGCTATAATTGTATTCCATCCGAAGTAGTCGTATGACTGAGCCATGTCCAAGCTCGATTCCACAGAATCTGTAGTACCCACAACAATTGTAGGAACACCAGGTCCCGGTGGAAAGAGCACAATATAGGCTCCAACAGAACCGACGATAACTAGGATGACGACTATTGCAATAGTCTGATTTCGTTCCATAATTCTATTCCTCCATCACGCAAAAGTAACGGGAAGAAGTGCCTCTGATTATGTTTTTTTTCTTTATAAAGACCAACCTTTACGCGGCGAAAGTGTTTCCACACACACCTGCATGAATACACTGGGTCAACATGAATAGTAATGTCCAATTCACTGTCTTGTTTAGAACTGTGAAAGAGCTCCTTTTCCCCTTACATACCTCTCAGTTCTTCTGAAGAGAACGACTCCCAATATGAGAAAGACCACATCGAGGATGATCAGTGCGATGATTGCATTAATCACTCCTGAAAATGCCAATCCTTCCATTAGAAATCCTCTGAATGCTTCAACGCTCCATGTCAATGGTGATGCAACTGAAATATATTGAAGATATATCGGAAGAACAGCAATTGGGTAGGACATCGGAGCTACAAGGAATAGTATGCTCGAGAGCATTTCCAGAATCATCCAGCCTTGTTTTGCCAAGATGACAATACAGACGACGATTAATACGATACCCTGCATCCCGATGATTGAGAGTGCAACCACCCCGAGAGCTGGTAACACTCCCCAGAGATTGAGACCCACACCAAATAAGACCACAGAAGCCCCCAGCTGAAGGACAACTCCTAATCCTCCATGTTGGATGTTATGAAGAGTTGATCCCCAGATGAATGTGTTCTTACTCATTGGGGTGGTCATGATGGTTTCAAGGGTTCCAGCATTCTGTTCTCTGCGAAGAGTAAAACCACTACCCCAGATGAGGCTTATTGCTAGACCTGCATATGCACTACCAATAGCGATATAGCTGATCCAGTCTCCAGAACCTACCATCCCCTCAAGAGCAGAAGATTCCGCGTTTCCAGTAACTGCTGTACCTGTCAATAACATGGGTATGAACCACAGGAACGGCATGACAACGAACCACAGAATGCTCAGAGGATAACTGAGCTCAACCTGCCACTGTTTTATTGCCAATGCGTTTGCAGCTCTAAGTTCAGCTCGCCATCCTTTTCTCTCCCACATTCTCTTGAAAATGGGTGATACTGATTCTTCTGGCATTTAGAAGTCCCCCATGTGACCGCGGCTCTTGGTCCATTTCTCTGCGTATTTGAAAGATCCAAGTCCAAGTGTCCAGAAGAACACCCCAAGAACTGAAAGTCCAAAGAGGACTTGAGCAAAGGACAAGAGATCGAACACTCCAGTGATTGCTAGCTCTCTTACTGTGATGATGCCTATTGTTGTTGGAATCAGATAGGCGAAGAACCTAATGCTTGAAGGTAGGGTCTGTATTGGATACTGCACTGGAGATACAACATAGGTGGCATTGGATACTAGTTCAGTTAGAACTGATGGGTCCTTGAATACCAGAATCAGTCCAGCAACCATGAAGCTGAATCCATACAAAGCAATGACCATTACAATCATGATGATGATTGTTGGTAGAATTGCAATGAGCGAGTACGACACCCCAAACATGACCATCGATATGGCCAGAAGGACCAATGACTGGATTATGCATAGTGCAGTATCTGAGAATGCAGCACCCAAGAGGATACTGATACGTGGAACTGGAGTTGAGAACAAAGGCTCGAGAGTACCACTGAACTGCTCCCATCGGAAATTGTTACCAATGGCCCATATGCTATTGTCTAGGAACATGTACACAAACCAACCAATCACTGAGAATTGGATATAATCTGAGAACCCAGATAGCTCTGTAAAGTATACATTTTCAGGTCCTGCAATTGCATTTACCATCAGTATAAACGGAGCAAACCAAAGGATTGGCATAAACGCCCAAATAACCCAGTTAGAGGGATATCGCATAGCAATCCTAAGATTCTTCATAGCAAAGATTCTTGCAGCAGACCAGTCCATCATACGAGGCTTAAAGTCTGCCATGTAAATGCTCTCGATACGAGGCTTCTCATCCTTTTCCTGAACGGAGACTGTCAATCCTCAATCCTCCTTCCAGTCAACTGCAAGAATACGTCATCGAGAGTTGGTTCTTTCACTTCGAAGTGTTCGACCTTTACTCCACTGGTCGAACGCATGTAGTCGAGGAGAGTGTGTGCCATCTCATAGCCATTCTGTGCTGTCACAACTAGGTCGGAATGACCATTCCTTGTGTTCATGGTTGCAGACATGACATGCTCCATTTTCTTGATGAAATCGATGTCTGGAACACCAAGAATCTTCATGTGAAGACTGTCATAGTCCCTGACTCCTTCCTTCAAATCATGTGGAGTCCCGAAACTCTTAATCTCTCCCTCGTTGATGAGTGCAATCTTATCACAGAGCATGTCGGCTTCGTGCATGTAGTGTGTTGTCAGCAGAATGGTCTTGTCACGGAGCTTCTCCCGGATGTACTTTCTTAGATCTGATGCAAATGTTGGATCCAATCCTTGCGTTGGCTCATCGAAAAGTAATACCGGAGGGTCGTGAATGAGTGAACGTGCGAACACGATCTTCATCCGCATACCATGCGAAAGGTTCTCGGCCTTCTCGTCAGCCTTCTCAGTGAGTCCCATCCGCCCAAGTAGCTCATCTGCTCTTTCCTTTGCTTCGCTAGTGGGCATCCTGTATAGCTTCGCAAAGAAGATGATGTTCTCCCTGGCACTCAGCTTCCAGTAGATGCTTCTCTCATTTCCCTGACATACGCCCATCGATGCTCTTGCGTATGTGGATTCCTTTAGTACATCATATCCATTTACTCTGGCTGATCCAGAGGTCGGAAGAACAAGGGTTGCGAGGCATTTGATCAGAGTCGTTTTCCCGGCACCGTTGGGTCCAAGTAAGCCATAGATCTGACCCTTCGGTATGTCCAGTGAAACCGACTTGAGAGCCTCAACCTTCTTCTTCTCAGTAGGAATGATGATAGCCTTCCTCTTTACACTGATGAAGGTCTTTGATAGGTTCTCTATTTCTACAGCGTTACTTGTCAACGTTTAGTACCTCCCCAAACCGGGTTAGTATGTCGGTGTTCATTTAGCCCATAATGTCACTCAGGTCTTACAGAACCCGAGTGAGAAAGAATCGCACGGGGGTTCATTCCCGTTGTTTTGCTGTGAGCATTCGAAACACCTATCTTGGGGCGGTATACTCTTTGTATATGAATTTTTCCAGTCATGTAGAAATTAGGAGAGGGAATATCTATCTCAACTAATTCATCTAGCATCTACTTCTTCTTGATCACAATAACAACAAGCACAATAACTGCTGCCGTAATCAATCCAATAGTACCTACCATTATGAGTGGCCCATAATCGTCTGGAGTTGTTGGCGTTGTTGTTTCTGTGGGTCCTGTTGTTGGTGTAGTCGCTGTGTCCCACGTAATGGTTATTGACTGGGAGTTCTGATTTACCTCTGTGATTCCAATTGAATTATTGCTGACCACGACTGAGTCATATATTACTGTTTGAGCTGTTGTACAAATTTCTGAAAAAATCCAAACTCCATCACTTCCAGTGTATATTGCATTGATTCCATTGACAGTCACAGTCCCATCAGTTACGTATGAACCGGTGGCCTCATAGCAAAGCGTTACATAGCATTCTGATGCTTCATTGATATTACATTGAGTGTCATCGGCTGTGTATCTCTGTACTTGAACACAATCTGAAACATATATGCTGCTTTCAATGAAATGAAGCTGAGAATTTCCCTCAGACCCAGTTCCATTCAAAACCACGCTTGATGTATAGATGTCAATTCCTGGAATATCATCTGCATCAACAGTCATTGAGAAATATCCTGAATCCAGAGAATCGTCTAACCAAGGACCTGCACCTGAGTTCAATGAAGCGCTAACCCAAACATCAACTAATCCCGTATTTGGATTGATGCTAGAACCAAGGTATGTTAATGTCCCTGATACTGTTAATGACCCGCCAATATTGCCCCAGTTACATGCTCCTATACCATCATCTATAGAGAAACCATGTATGTCTAGTCGTGTTTCATAATCATAGTTGACATAATAGATGTCTTCATCGAAATCTCCCAAACTGTCCTGGACATACTGAACTAGAATATCATCCATCGTATCTGGATGTTCCCATTCAATGTAGAGATTAAAAGTAACATTCAGCTGAGTAGAACTCCTAGAATAATACCCACCAGTGAGGTTGATGAATGATATCCCTGCCTCCTCAGTGAATGTATTAGTGTCTTCATTGAATCTTATGGACCATCTCAGCTCTGTCATGGAAGAGTCGTAGGATTCGAGATTAACATATTCAATGTGTGAGCATCCATCATCATCAATTACACTGATGTTGAACTCATACAGTTTGTGTCTTGCGTAGAGATTATCCACATCATCCAAATTTGTGCAAGCTGGCGCCTGAACATTTTCAGGGGCTGCGTTTGTGAGTCGGATGTACATTCGTCTGATTTTCCAATAATCCGTGTCATCGTCCCCAATTTGATACTCATCTCTAATGTTCACATAACAGTCTGACCCGACCAAGTATTCATGAATGTCCACATTGAATGTGCTATTCTGATCATCTCCAATAAGAAAGTCTGGCGTTGTGTCTCCTGATTCAAATCTGAAGTCCAAATACTCGGAACTTGAGTTTGAATCAAATTCAACGTATAATTTTTCAGATGTGAAATTGTTAAAGTCAACATCTGCAAATTTATAGGTGATATCCAAACCTCTAGCTTCATAATCATCTCCTGCATCGATTCTCCAATTCTTACCCCCGACACTTTCCATCAGTCCCTGCACGTATCTAAAACGGACTCTGAAGTTTGAGTGCATGTATTGACTATCTGTTGAACTAAAGACATAATCTTGTTCCACCATGTCTCCAGGAATAGTTCCAATCTCGTCCCAATTGGATGTTGAGTCATAGAAATCAATATACACTCCCCCCTGGATGATTGCAGATATGCACAACACTGTGAATCTCACAATGTCGTATCCACTTGTTGATACATCTGAACAAGTCAAATATCCAGAAGTAGCAGCGAGAGGTTCTGAGCCGAAGTAACCACCATAACCACCATAAACAATGTTACTATCTTCCCATCCTGATGGCAAGCCTTCAAATGTAGCCTGCGTCATCAGATTTGTCCAAGTTGTTCCAGCGTAGTAACTCTCTGTCAATTCAGTGGCTGATGCAGAGTCTTCTCCCATACCTAATGGTGGAGCTGATATATTTGTCCCGACGACAAATCCTTGATATGAGTCAACATAGTCGTCACCAGCAGCTGATGTATGGAAAATCCGTTCTCCCTCAATGATTGCTTCTGGTTGATATTTCGAATCTTCTTCTATTTTTATGGTGCCACCTTGTCTGCTCATTGTTAATTGAGTTTCTGTTGGAATCATTAAGAGATACAGCATTAACAAGAATAAACTAATCACTACTGTTTTCTTTCTCCTAGCTTGCATCCTTCTATCTCCCCTGGCCACGCCAGTTATATCCCAATGTAAAAAGATCCTATTAATATTATCTAATTATTTTATCAACTAATGAAATAGGAATAAAAATGATGCATTGCGTTCCAAAAGCGCTATTTGTCTTGAAAAACAAAGCGAGGAGATTTTGAAGAGTAATGAAACAACGCTATGTCGTTCTTTCTTGTTGGGTTGATGATAGCCTCCCTTATTACACTGATGAAGGTCTTTGATAGGTTCTCAATTTCTGCAGCGTTACTTGTCAACGTTTAGTACCTCCCCAAACCGGGTTAGTATGTCGGTGTTCATATAGCCCATAATGTCACTCAGGTCTTCCTGAACCCGAGTGAGAAAGAATCGCCGGGTCACTCCCGTGTAAGTATCTTGAGCATGCGAAACACCCGCCGCCGAGGGGACAGGTTTTAGTAAATGAATATTTCCACTTATTGAGAACTGAGATTCTTGACCAAAAAATGGTGGCAAACATTGAATGCTTGTTCCACTGGATTTTTCTTAGTTTGTTATGAACTAGTCATATGTCGCTGGTTGGAGGTGCTTTGCTCCAGATTGAGAATCTACGGGCTTATCATAGCTCTAAGGAAGGTCTAGTCAAAGCTGTCAATAATGTGTCCTTTGATATTCGAAGAGGCGAGAGCGTTGGGCTCCTGGGTGAGTCAGGAGCTGGGAAGAGCTCTATAGCCCTCGCAATTCTTGGTCTGTTCGAACGTCAGTCAAGATACTATGCCACTTCTGCAAAAAATAAGGAGAACCGGTATCTATGGAGTCTCAGAGATAAGGCAAGAGCAGAAGGTAAGACTTCAGAAGAGATGGGAGTTGAGCTTCCTGGTGTTGAGGGACATATCTGGTTTGATGGAATAGAACTTGTCAACTTAGACAAGAAGAAGCATCCCTCGATAATTGGGAACAGGATTACTTACATTCCACAGGGAACCTCAAAAGCTCTCAATCCACTTCTCACCATAGAAGCCCAGGTCTTGGAAAGTCTTTGGATGCAGTTCAGAGAGAAAGTGATAGACGACAAGAAGGCCGCCATGCAGGTTCTAGAAGCATTGGACCTAGTTGAACTCGGAGATATGGCTACTCGAAGAGAAATGTTTCCAACTGATTTCAGTACAGGTGAGGACCAGCGTGTACTACTTGCCATAGCTCTCATATCTCGACCTGATTTGATCATCGCAGATGAACCAACGACTGCAATGGATGCTGCATTGCAACATAGAATATTGACTGCTATCAGGCGTGCATGCGAAGACTTGGAACGATCCATGCTTATGATTTCTAATGATCCCGGGGTTATCACTGCCACCTGTATCAAGGTTGGAGTCATGTCTTCCGGAATGATGATGGAGTTTGGCAGTGTAAAACATGTAATGAATGAGCCAGTGCATCCCTTTACACAGGCATTTCTCATGAGCAATCCAACGTTCGAGATGATGAAACAGATACGTCAGAGGGGTGAGAGGTTACGACCTATCCCTGGGAGACCACCAAGCCTGATTGACCTACCTAGAGGCTGTCCCTTCAACAGTCGTTGCTCAAAAGCTGAAGATATCTGCAAGGAGAAACGCCCTGAGTACAGAGAGATTGAATCTGGCCATTGGATCTACTGTCATCTGGCTTGAAGTCTACGAATGGTACCAATTAGAGGTTATGT
>JBHLRQ010000083.1:0-13099 GCA_048882385.1 Candidatus Thorarchaeota archaeon
TAAATTTGACAAGATAAATATCCAACGAACATTATTAGATACGAAAATGCACCATTTTTGATATGACCAGTGAATCAGAGGAGTTCGAGGACATCATACGTGTCATCGAGGGGGTTCATTGCGCCAAGGGTCCCAAGGGATGTAAGAAGTGTCAGGATGCAGGAATTCAGAACAAACTCTGTCTGATTCGAATCTTCAAAAAGGCGAGTCAGGAACCAAGACCAATCATTGAACTTGACAGAGAAGACCAGCAGTATTTCACATATGATGTTCTGAAGTGTTTCGATGATGTTCAACAGGCTCATGATTATGCTCGAGAGCATGAGATTTATGATGTCGAATATTGATGACCAGTTTGTTTCTTTGTTGTAGATTATACGCGAGTGAAAACTAATATCATGCTCTTTACCGGTCAGTTGCGTGTAGCAAGCTGGTGAATTCCTGATGAATGAGAAGACAGTTCAAACAGAACGTTCTGCTAGATTGTCTTCTAGGTTGAAAGAACTACTCAGGGTTGAGTGGACCTCTTGGAAGTTCACTCTACTGACTGCAGTCATCATAACTCTGTTTTCAATCTCCTATGTACAATATGTCATGGCATCTTGGGGAATCTATGGATTCTCATTTGATGACTCTTGGATTCATGTTCAATATGCACGGACTATATTTGAAGGCAGAGCGTGGGAATATGCTTGGGGAATTCCGAGTACAGGTTCCTCTGGACCGCTTTGGTCTGTAGTTCTATCCCCAATCTTTCTGTTTGGATACGACCATGATACTGTTGTCACAGCAGTCCTGGCAATTTCTGGAATTCTTTACATCATCGATGTGTTCTTGGTTGGTGAAATTGTCAAACAGCACACAGAGAAATGGGAATTAGCAATACTGGGTCAGATCATCTTTGTCCTCGTACCAAGAAATGCGGGACTCATGCTCTCAGGAATGGAAACACCACTCGGAATGATGATGATACTCCTCTCTCTTCTCTTTCTTCCAAGACAAGAGTGGCAATATGATATTATTTTAGGACTCGTTGTAGGCTTGGCTTACCTTTGTCGTCCCGAGTTTGTATTGATTGCAGCATTGTGCTTACCAATCAGATCGCTTATCGGTCTCTATCGAGATGACAATCGGAAACGACGTTTGCTTACCCTCTCTGCAATGTTTGCGCTTGCAGTCCTCGTTGTCTTGCCTTGGATTCTCCACTGTTATAACACGACAGGATTACCTCTTCCAGATTCATATTACTCAAAGCTCCGTTGGGGTGTAGATCAAGGGGGTTTTGACCTTTGGAATTGGTTTTGGTTGCGTACTTGGTTCCCCTCAGAACCATACCTCAGTTTGGGATTCGTGGGAGGTGTCGTAATCCTCGTTGCGAAACGTAGACCATATGAGTTAGTCCTAATCTCATCACTGTATGCCCTCTACTATTTGACAATGCCAGGGATGTCATTCCTCTTTGCTGCTAGATATCTTGTGCCCTTGTTCGATCTCATGGCAATAGCATTCATTTCAGGACTAGCTCTGGTCTTGGAAGCAGGATTGATTCGAGTGTCTAAGAGCAGTAATCCTGGTGACAAGGATGTTATTTTCATAACCGCCGCCGTAATTTTCCTTCTATTCACTCCGTCTCTCATCAGCAGTGTTGGGTATGTTGAGCACCATGCAAATCAGGCAAAGAACATTGAAGAAATGCAGGTCCATCTGGCACTCTGGATCCGTGACAATATTCCTGAAAACGCAACAATTGCCACATACGATGTTGGAGCATTAGGTTTCTTTGCAAGAGGTACTGTTCTTGATACATATGGATTAGTGACGCCTTTACTTTTACACAACTATACAAATGCATATTCACAGTCAGAGTTTCTACGAGATGTGAACTGTACCTATATCATGTACTATGTGGAGTGGTTTCCATACTTCAGACATGCTATCACTAATGTGGGAGGAGCTGTTACAGAGTTGTATACAGTGCATCTTGATGATCCTGTTGTAGTCGGAACACCCAACATGGCAGTCTACCACATTCAGTGGTAGTCTGATAATAGACAAGATTGTCTTTTCAAGCCGATTTAATTGGTATTGAGATACGACTGAAAAGGTTGCAGACGAGAGATGGAAGAAACAAACAAACTACTGCTTCAAGCTGCTAAGGAAGGGAATCTAGAAGCTGTGAAGACATCTCTGAAAAATGGAGCAGACATCAATTTCAAAGATGAGGACTTCAAGCAGTCAGCCCTTCATTTAGCTGCAAGTGGAGGACATATCGAGGTTGTTCGATTTCTTATTGATAATGGAGCTGACTTGCTACAGATGGACGGAGTCGATATGACACCATTACATCTAGCTGCACGTGATGGATGGACAAGTATAGTAATACTGATTTTGAATAAAGCAGAAGAAATCCCAGAGAGGATCCTCAATGATGTAATCCACGTTGGTTCAATGTCAGTCTACGGGAGACCTGAGATTGTACAAATCTTAGAAGATTTTCGTGTGGCTCAGGTGAAACCGAGTATTTCTGGTCACGATGAGGCTGACAAGAACTTACTAGAATCAGCTGAAGTTGGAGATTTTGAAGGTGTCAAGAAAGCTCTTGATGATGGGGCGAATCCAAAAGCTGTTGATGGACGAGGGATGAAATCAATTCATTGGGCAGCTTTGAGAGGGCATTACGAGATAGTGTCAATTCTCCTAGACAGAGGGGCTGATGTGAATAGTTCAAATTCTGCTGATTGGACACCTATAATGCACGCAAGTATGGAAGGATATTTCGAGATTGTCGAGCTACTAATCCAAAATGGGGCAAATGTAAATGCTAAGACCTATGTATCAGGCACCGCTCTCATGTTTGCATCAGGGAAAGGTCACAAGAAAATTGTAGAGTTGCTATTGGAATCAGGTGCAGATTCCTCAATTGAGATTGAAGGAACAAACGAAGAAGATGGAATGACAGCTTCATTGTACGCTCAGCGGGAAGGACACACAGAAATAGTTAGGATATTGCAGCAAGCATCAAGTCAACTAAAAGGGCATAAACAATAGAGATAAAGCGGAATCCTGGCTATGCTTCAAATATGAAGGATGACGATTGCTTTGAGAAGGTCACTATAACTGTCTTCCCACCCATGCCAGGAATTGGTATAGTCGAGGGTGATCCAGTAGTTGAGGATGAGGATGCTTGCGGTGATACAACTGTTTCTACCGGGCCAATAAACCCCGCAGATGCGAACGTAGTTGTGGTCAAGTTGAAAAGTGACGAACCTATGGAGAAAATCAGTCGGTTGTTAGAGAAGGCTCAGATGAGATTTGGAGAGAGTATCTGTATACGAACAGCCAGGTATGATTCAAAGGACCACCTTGAAGAGGCTATTTCTTGGTTAAATGCAGCCTTGCGTGGAAGCGGAGATAACACTGTCCTCAATGAACATAGTTTCTCAACTTTCGTTGGTTCATCATCGCCTATATTATCGGTCAATAATCGACTATCATTTGTAGGTATGATTCCCAATGAAAATCAGTTTCTAACAAGAATCTCAGCTCAACTGAGGATAGCAGAAGAAGGAACCAAATGATTTCTTGAAAACCCGCCGTCAGTGATTGAGAAGATTCTGAATTTCATCTTCACTGATATTTCCCCCACTTAATACAAGCACAATTCTCTTCCCCATAAACTCGGATGCATTCTCTAAAATTGCAGCAGTCGATGCAGCTCCAGCTCCTTCTATCAGAAGACCTTCGTTCTCATATAGAATTTTCATAGCCTGAAGAATGGATTCTTCTTTCACCAACATAATTCGGTCGACATACTCCTGAATAATGTCCAGTGTAATCGAATCAGATTCCACGCCGCCCATCAATCCTTGAGCCAATGAATCAGATTCTTCAGCCTCAACCCATTCACCTGCAACCCATGATTCATACACCTCAGGAGAAACCTCAGATTGAACTCCGATGATTTCAATATCTGAACACTTTTCCTTGATGGCGGTAGCAATCCCTGAGATGAGGCCGCCCCCGCCAATGGGTACAATTATTGCATCAATATCATCTAATTGTTCAAGAATCTCTAAGCCAGTTGTACCAGCTCCAGCGACAATTTCAGGATCGTTGTATGGACTCACATATGTCAAATCACGAGCAGCCGCTAGTTTTCTCGCATATGGTTCAATCTCATCATAATCAACGTCTTGAATTACTTCAATACCAGCTTGTTTCATCTTATTTCGTTTGACCGTTGATGCATTTATTGGAAAGACTACTTTCGCGTTAATTCCAAGAAGCTTTGCAGCATATGCAACGCCGAGACCGTGATTCCCAGTAGATGCAGTTATCACGCCCAATCTTGCATCTTCTGGAGAGAGGGTCATCAGTCTATTCAGAGCTCCTCTGACTTTGAAGGACCCTGTAATCTGCTCACTTTCTAATTTCAAAAAAATAGATCCCTCTAGCATTTTACTCAGATATTCAGATTGTTTGAGAGGCGTTTTCCTGATATGGGCGTTAATTCGCTCACGAGCTTGTTCAATAGCATCAACATTGATCATGGGATTAACTCCAGTTTTCCTTTGTGTGAGTATGTGAGAGGAGAAACATCACACATGCTGAAAAACGATATGTAATATACTCCATTTAAGAACCAACTGCGGATTCGATGAGAGTTTCGAAGATTCAAGTTCTAACAATATTGATTCTCTTCTGTCTTTTTTGGACAGGATTTAATCAGGAAACTGTTGCTACAGAGGATGATATAGCACTGACTTATTGGTACTCTGGCTATACCTCTGATGTGATCACTGAAGACAATTGGATTCCTTTCTTCTCTTTGATAGATGTACCATATTCACTCCCTCTGCGTGGTTTCATCTCAGATAGTAGAAACTACTTCCTCGACTTTGGAGCTATGAATTGGATTAATGACTGGATCGACTATAGATACGGATGGCCCATTCACGAACATGAAGGTGGAATTAATCAAGAGAATCTGAGTGGACAACTGGAGTTTCTCTTTGAGTTGACAACAGCCCGTCTTGAGAAACCTCATTCAGATGTTGACGAAGCTCGAAATTATACTGCGTTAGACTATGTGAAAGATTTCACTGCTCCGTATGAAGGATTTATTCCTCTAATAGTAATGTACGATTTCAACGAAACTTTTGATGATTCCAACATCCATGAATGGATTATTGACTCAGACCTTGTGGAGAGCACTCTGAATGAGGCACTCCCACTTGTTGATTGGGAAACTGAACTATATTGGTTTGATTATGGGAACGCCACAGAGTTCGCATCTCTAATGGCAGAAAAGACAATCGATGGTCTCATATTGATTGATGATGATTATCTAAACCGGACAGACACCATAATACATAGTATTTTTTCATCAGATCCACGTTATAGCTCATCGGATTTAGTTTTTCCAACTCTGATTATGTTGCAGGATAACTTGCTATGGGCAACACAATACAGTGCAGCCGTTGGAGGACTTGGACGTCTTCACTCCGTGTACCCTGAAATAGACGCGTGGTGTCTTAATGGAAGAAATCTATTCTCATATTTCTATGGTGGAGACCCAGACAAACCGCGGATATCGATAACACCTACAGTAATGCATGAAATTGGACACTGTATTGGTCAGACCGATATTCATTCTGTTTTCGGATGGCTTGCTGCGAGTTCATGTATGTCAGTTATGGCAGCTTATCAACAGTCAGAGAGATTCGACAGATTCGATACTGACCTCATAAACAACGCAATGGGTCTCCAGTTATGGGGCCGCTATCTAGATGAGATTGAATACTTCAAAGGATTCTCTTTGTCATCAGCTCAACAGTCAGAGATTCATGCATTAGAGATTAGTTTGTCTACAGTACCGGAACTGCTGATTACTTCCAACTATAATCAGCTGCAAATATTATTGTACGAAGCAGATTCATTCTTTGAGATGCTGTCTGCTAATCTTTCAGAACCAAGAAAGACTACCGGTTGGTCAGAGTATGCTCCAGAACTTGATATCCAAATCGACTGGATTGTTGGACCTGGAGTTCCAAACTCAGATAGTTTGGTTGAAACAATAAAGTCAGACATAGCATCAATTCGCGACATCATCCCGTTCGTTGGATTAACTTTACCTTCACCAATCTACAATGTCACAATCGATGTTTATTCAACGACTGAGTCTTTTGAAAACAGTGTCTTCCAGTTTTGGGGTAGAAACTTGAAGAAGGCATATACAAGTGATTTCTCAGCAGAGGATGTCCCTGAAGATGCTTTCGACACATATCCACGCAATAGGATTTTTCAGAATCAATCAGGATACGCAATTGATGGTCAGGTTATCGAGGATTGGCTTGTTCAAAATCCCTACACACCTGAAATTCAGGACAAGGTCCACTATCGATTTTATGTAATGAATTTAGAGAATATCACTCAATTGGTTCTAGACTACACACCAGTTGTCATATCAGGGATGGTATTGGGTGGAGGTGCAATGGTACTGTGTGTTGTGTATGTTGTGAATCGGAAAAGAAAATCTATCCCTACTCCACAATAATACTATTTTCATCAGATGAGGGTTCCTGAGGGATTTTAGATAACCAAGCATTTATTGCTCAGATATCGTGGAGAAGAGAAATCTGTAAGATGGTGATGGATCAGATGGATACTAGAAAAGTAGTTGGTCTCGTAATATCCGTGGTGTTGGCAGTGTCCCTTGTTGTTGTGTTTATCTCACTCCAAGCTCCACCTCAAAATAATGGTGATTCAGTAGATTCAACACCACCTGTTATTGTAATAACAGGACCTGAAGCAGATGAGGAGGTCTATGGCGCTGAGGCTATAACATTCTCTGCGACTGATGAGAATGGAGTCGCAAGATCTGAGATATACATAGACGGGGTACTTACAGCAGTTGGTCAGTCATACAACTGGAACACGCTTGGTGTTTCAGATGGACCTCACACAATCACATGTCGTGCAAGAGACCCTAGCTCAAACTGGGCAAATTCATCCATCAACGTTGTCGTGAACAACTCAATCAGTTTCGACTCCGTAGATTTTGACCCAATATTCAAAGTCATGTCATACAATGTACAAGAGTCTGGAATTAATCCGGACTGGAAGGAAGTAGTCAAAGAAGAGAATGCTGATGTTATCATATTTGTTGAAACAGGTTACTGGGATGACGATGGGAGTGCAGGTTTAATTGCAGCTGTAGAGGAGTTCAATGCCTATTTCACAGAAGAAGATCCCTACGAAGGATTTTGTGCACAAGACATCTTTTTCTCAACTAGTGGAGAAGCTGTCCTGAGTCGGTTTCCTGTTCTTGCTTTCCGCCAAATCCAGTTTGTTTATCTCGACGATGAAACAGGTTATGATGTAACTCATGACTTCATTGATGCAGTCATTGATATCAATGGTACAAGTGTGCATTTTGTTGGTTGTCATCTGAAGGCAGGTGGTGGTGATGACAATGAGAATAGAAGAGAGTGGGAGAATGAAGGCATAATCAACTACTTTGATTCTCTCGGGGATGTTCCAATCGTGTATATTGGAGACCTCAATTCAGCTTCACCGGTAGATACAGGTCCTCTGGCACCTGCTTGGGATCCTGGTACCGGTCCAATGACTATGCTCCTTGAGCCTGATGATCCAACATACGGACAATATTCTTCAGATGTCCATAATTTCACAGATGTATTTCGGACTCTGAATCCAACTGACCCTGGCTACTCATTTGGTCATCAATACACTCCACAGGAAAGTCGCATCGATTACATCATCACTAACCAGTTCTTTGAGAATATGCTAGTGAATTCAACTGTTGGAGATACAGAACACGCATTCACTGGTGCAGACCATTACACAGTAGATGTATTCCTCAATTGGACAGGGCGTATGAACGCAACAGCTCTAGGGTTTGATTATGATGAAACCCCTATCACGGATTTGAATCATGGTCTTAGTATAATCAATCAGGAATTGTCAGAGGAAAGTTTCAGTTTCCTCACAAATCAAATCGATGCTGGAGCTTCGGATAGAACAATGGCAAGTGTGTTGACAAAAGTGTCAACATTGGCTCTTGTAAAGACAAGAGGGGGTTTAATCTTCAGCACGTTATTATAGGGTCCATCAAGACTGACTAAAACTCCCAAATCTTTCATGCGCTCCACTATGTAACGGGTTTCATCCTCAGCCGGTTCAAGGCTTTCACGGTTTCGAACCAGTTCAACACCAATAAAGAGACCATGTCCTCGCACATCACCAATGATTTCAAACTCATGCATAAGATCGGACAACTGGGTCTTGAGATAGGTTCCTACCTCCAATGAATTTTGTTGGAGGTGTTCATTTTCAATCTCATCCAATACTGCCAGCCCTACAGCACAAGATACTGTATTGCCTCCTGTTGTACTAAAGAACTCCATCCCAGTTGCGAAAGAATCTGCTATATCCTTGGTTGTTACGACTGCACCAATGGGATGTCCGTTCCCAATGGGCTTCCCCATCGTAACAATATCAGGGACAACTCCTTGGGTTTCGAATCCCCAGAAATGACTCCCCATTCGTCCGAAACCAACCTGGACTTCATCTGCAATACAAACTCCCCCAGCTTTTCGTATGTGTCTGAACGCTTCCTTCAAGTAGCCATCCGGGAAAACGATCTGACCACCACATCCCATCAGGGGCTCACAGATGAATGCAGCAACTTTACGACCCTGTTCGTTAATTCGTTCGATGGCATCTTGCACATCAACAGCATATTTCTTTCCTGTGTCCTTTCCTTTTATCTCTCCTCGATAGGGATCGGGCATACGTACGATCTGAACATGCAGAGGAGCTCTTTCACCACCAGGGCCATCATGTTTGTATGAACTGATGTTGATTAGTTCAGATGTATTTCCATGATAGGCACCTGCAATCGCTATGATGTCATTCTGGTTCGTATGGGTTCTTGCAAGTCTTAGAGCCAGTTCATTGGCTTCACTCCCACTGTTTACAAAGAAACAGACACTCAATTCTTTTGGTAGCTTGGAGCACAAACGTTCTGCGTACTTGGCAAGATTGTCATGGAGATATCTTGTGTTTGTGTTCAGAACAGCAGCTTGCTGACTCAAAGCTCTGACAATGCGTGGATTACTGTGTCCAACTTGCGGAACATTGTTCCTCATGTCTAGGTACTGCCTTCCATTCTCGTCGTATAGGTATTGCATATAACCACGAACAATTTTCAGAGGAGTCCTATACGAAATACTAAGCGAGCGGCCAATGTGTTCATGACGAATACTTAGAATTTCATCCTTGCTGAGCTCAGCTTTCGGGAATATGGATGCAGGAATTTCAAGGATCAGATTCGGATTTGGACAGATACTTAGCCAGACATTTCGTTTACTTGCAGGAGCAACTCCATACATATCACCCTCCCAATCCATCATATCGATTATGAGTTGAAAGTGGAGATGACAAGGCCACCCACCATTCTCAGGAAACTCTCCAACATTACCAATCTGTTCTCCTTTTTTCACTTTCTTGCCAATGGATAATTCATCCAATGAATTCTCGCTCAGATGGCTATATAGAACGAAAAATGATGGTCCACCAGAGCCTGTTGGATATTCAATTACAATTGTTGGTCCATTGTCCAGTGGCTTGTCATTATTCTTGAAGCTATGAACTATCCCATCATAGATAGAATAGATTGGAGTGTTTTTTTCTAGAAAGATATCGATAGCAATATGGATTGTACGATTTTCATCAGTATCTGTTCGATATTGATCGCCAGAGTAAATCAATCGAGGTTCATTGTAACGTCCAATTCCAATCTTCACCTTTGCTTCATCTAGTTTAGTCGAGATGAGATTTGAAAAATCCCTATAGTCAGCCAATTGATGTGGAGAAGATACATCAGTACTCCCTACACTCAGATCGAGTACAACACTGTTTGAAGAATCGAAACGTGTTCCGATAGGGCTTGACAACTTTCCTTTATTCTTTTTGAGCCAGTTTATTACCTTTGATGAACTAGGACATGGCTCTAATCCAGTGGCGGCTCGGATACAGTACATGGCATATCGAGGATGAATATCAATTAACTTCGATAGAAGATCCCAAGCGGGTTTCTCACTTATTATCAGATACTCATTGTCTGGTTCCAATCTTTTCTGATACGCTGATACACACACACTTGTAGTCAGTCTTATACATATCAACGGAAAGAGCAGTTCAAGTTCTGTTTCAGTCAAAGGAAACACAGAATGATACCCGTAGGTAATCTTCTGGATAATTCCTATTGGGTCAGGTTTTTCGAGAATGGCATACGCAATTGCAATGGCTAGTTCATTGATTGTATGTGAATGCACCATGTCACCAAAATCTAAGATACCAAAAGACCGTTTATCATTGTCATAGGGAGAACTCACAATCACATTATTGTCATTTGCATCATTATGAATAACACTCGTTCTCAGTTCTTCCAGATGTGGTTCGACGAGAGTTTCATAAAGATTCAAAAAACGCTCAACAAGTTTCTGCTTCATTGGGTCTAATATGTAATCTTTGAATTTTCCAATGGTGTCAGGTGCCAATTTCAGATCCCAGTAGAATTCTCGATGAGTTGCAGGATGATCAAAATCCGTGAGACTTTTGCTGATAGATCCTACAAACCTTCCAAAATCAACGAGCATGTCTGGACTTTGTGGATTCACAGAAGCCATGACGCATCCGGGAATGTATGAAACAAGTCTAACATAATGCGTCTTTCCAGATCTAGTCTTGATCTGCGTGATTTCATTCCCATCGATTGTCTTATGAATCTGCGGCGCTCTAGGTGATTCACTTTGAGCAGCAAGACACTGCATCGCACGATTTTGGAAATCAAGGGTTTCAAGTTTCTCGGACTCTGCAGCTATCTTCAGTACAAACTCAGTTCCACTGTCAGTTATGAGATGAAAATTCTGATCACGTTCACTAGGTAATTCATTCAGAGTGCCTGTTAAACCATATAGACCTTCAACAATTTCCCTTGCACTATTCATATCGAGAGAGGGTCTTTTCGGATCTCGGGCATCCATGATCTTTTCATCCTTGACTAGTGATTTGAAAGATGTTCAATGCCATAAATGTAAGCGTTCTTTCTCAATATTTCTCTAGGAACTTTTCTAGGTCTAGAATGTACTCTTCTACAGGCATCTCCCATCGACCCGTGGATTCGTTGTGGAGATGATAGAATCCGTGCATACCTCCAGGTATGAGGATAGGATTGACTATTGTCTGAAAGAAGTAGGAATCGAAGTGATTTCGGAGAGATTCGAACGCTTTCAAATAACCAACTAGATCACTCGAATTCATTGTGATTCTTACACAGAACTTGTTTGGCTTGTCGATGAATATCTCTCTGCGAAATGGAAGAAATCGAAAACAGTTCAACGCGGCTTCGTTAGGAGGATCGAGTTCCACAAATGTGTAAATTGTCATTGAATTAGGTGTAGGTGGAATCAGCCATAGTGATCCTCTGAGTACTCGCTCTTCCATGAGTCTTCGAATCCTGAATCTAACTTGCGTGTCTGACAGTCCTACAAGTTTACTGATTTCCTTTGGGGAAATATGACCATGGGTTTTAATTTCAGCAATAATGGCAATGTCTTTGTGATCATGATCCAGTGTTTTGTAGTCCCAATCAAATTCGAATCCTGAAGGTTCACCTGCTTTGAATGCTTTCTCAGATTGATTCACCCAATCTCTCCAATCCCATGACCATCCAGTTGTTGGATTATACTTCGATAAATCTGCAGGTAGAGGTATGAAATCAATGGTGTCGAATCGATAGCAGTTTTTGATGATATTCATCCTCTTAAGAGCTTGAATCAATCTGTCGATTATTTTTGGATTTTCTATCGGAAAACCCCCTGCTGTAAAAATGCCATTATACAATCCATAAGTTGCATAATTAATGTAGAGATTTTTGAAGCAGAAAAGGAACTCTCGGGAGAGATTTCGATACTGTTCAGTCATTTCAAAGAAGAGACCCACTTCCCCCAGGCCAAGTTTGGCATCAAATGTTTGAGGCCATTTTCGGTGGAGGTGTCCTTTTTCCTTAAGTCGTCTAAGTCTGTATCTTATTGTACGTTCAGGAAATCCTAACAGCTCACCTAATTCTGGTGCTTTGCCAGTTCCACCGAGTTCAGTGACTGCACGCAGAAGCATTTCATCTGTAAGTTTCCGTTTTCGTTTTGGCACTTTCTTTGATTCTCCAAATTCTATCTTAATACTTCTCAAGGAACTTTTCTAAGCTCTGAATATACTCCTCTACTGGCATCTCCCATCGACCTGTGGATTCGTTGTGGAGATTATAGAACCCGTACATACCACCTGGAACTAATCTAATATTCACACACGTCTGAACAAAATATGAGCGGAAATGAGGTCTAAGTGTTTCAAGTCCTCTAAGGTAGCCAAGCACATCAGTCGAGTTCATGGTTATTCGTACACAGAAACGATCAGATGAATCCATGATAATCTCTTTTCGGAAAGGCAGGTGAAGAAAGCAGGAAAATACTGGATGGTCAGGTTCTTCAATTTCGAAGAAGGTGTAAAGAATGAGAGTCATTGGCGTTTCTTCAGTCAACCAAGCAAACCCTCTGAGTACTCCAGCTTCTTTTAGCTGTCGAATTCTCATACCGATCTGCGTTTCTGACAGGCCAATCCTTTTGCTTAGTTCTCTGTGTGTTATTGACCCATATGCCTTCATTTGGGCGATAATCTCAATGTCCTTATGGTCATAATCAAATGGAGCTGGATTCTGGTCAAACTCAAGTTTGGAACGCTCGCCAACCTTAAGCGTCTTCTCAGATTCTTCAATCCAATCTCTCCAGTCCCAATTCCACCCCGTTTCAGGATTGTATCGATGAAGATGACCAGAGAATGAAATAAAATCCAGGGTCTTCAACACATATGCATCCTTTATGATACCCATTTGTTTCATAGACCTAATTATTCTGTCAAGAGTCTGGGGAGTTCCGATGGGAAATCCCGCAGCAACCTGATATCCATTGAAGCGTCCATAAGAAACATAGTTAACATAGAAATTAGGAAAACAGTC
>JBHLRQ010000084.1:0-12882 GCA_048882385.1 Candidatus Thorarchaeota archaeon
TTTAGGCAACGAGCACCCAATGTCTATGAGGGCCATCCATTCATTGTTGAAACTGGTGTTGCATATGGAGGCGGGCTAGGTTCAGGTGTTAAGATATTCAGATTCGCAAACCGCATTCCACTCTTATATGATGAAAGGTCGGATGTAGCGTATAGAGTTGTAAGAGACCTCAATCTCAAACATTACGGACTGAAACAAGATGATCCAATTGCGTTTGTTGTTCATGTCTGCTCAACCAAAATCCCATACAAGACTGTGGGTAAGGAATACATCGCAGATGTAGATATTGTCCGAAGAGAGATTGAACTAGGCTTTAAGGACTGTTTACGTGAATTGAGTGAAAAAGTTCGAAAACGTGATAGAATACACAAACAACGTAAGAGAGAGAACAAGCTATGGAGTTACTATCAGTTTATGTCAGAAACACTAACAACAGTATTGGATAGGGAAATTTCTCTTGACAGCCTTTTTCCATCAAAGGGAGATAATGAACATGAGTAATTCCAACACCGAAGTACTTGATCTCATCGATACCGTACTTGAAACCATAGGCGAAACCATTGATGATGGAGAGTTTCCAGAGATCGGATATTTTGGGTCATCAAAGAAGAATGTGAAGTATTCCGACTCTCAAGGATACATTCCCATAGAAGATACTCCTTCATTCATTGATGGAAGAAAAGTAGAGAGCGCCAAGACAATATCGGCGCTAGTGTACGGACTTACTCGATTCAAAGAACACCTTGAACAGAAGATGTCAATGAGCTTGAGAGACTTCTACTACATGCACAAGGTGAAACATGTTCAACAAGTCTTGAAGATATCAAATCAGACCGAAACAAACCGATTGATCAACCTTTGTGAGAGAATCATAAAGCACAAAGGATCTTCGGTCCCACGAGAGGAGTTTGGCGTAGTAAGTTCACCAAAAGGAACATTCTATGGTGACGTCACACTCTCAGACCTCTCAGGTAAGAGGTTGAATTGTAATGCATCTGGTGAGTACGGATGGTTTATTTCATCACGACCATTTGACGTTCAGATTCATGACATCAATATCAATGCAGCAGTATTCGTAGAAAAGGAAGCAATGGCAAGGAACCTCATTGAACTCGGACTTCCTGAAAAGATGCATATCGGGGTAGGGTCTCTTTTTGGGCAGCCAGGAAGGAATATGAGAGCCTGGATACGTAGACTTTCTGACAACGAAATACCAATTCTGGTTCTTGCGGATATGTCCCCATGGTCATTGCGTATCTTCTCCACGATAAAGAATAACTCGATCGAGCTTTCTAACATCAAAGGACTGGCTACACCAAAGGCCAAACTGATCGGCCTCACAACAAGAGATTTCTGGCGAAGTAATGGAATGCTTCAAGACATAGAACATTCACTTGAAAAAATGAGCACATCAGATATCAAGTGTGCGCGCCAGAATCAAAATATACCTGCAATCAGTGAAGATGAAAACCTCAAAAAAGAGAATGATATGATGCTAAAGAAAAAGCGGAAAGGTGAGCTAGAAGCATTCAAAGCCTTTGGGCTACCACTTTCTCAGTTGAAACATCTATACATTAAATATCTAAAAGCCAAAGCAGCATCTTTCGATGTGAAACTGATATAAAGCAGGTTGTGAATCAAAAGAATGAGGAGTCTTTATGACAGATAGAGACAAGTTGCTAGAACTATTGAATGAATTTCAAAACTCGATTGTCAAACTCATGGATGAGAGAGATAAGTTAAGTTCAGATAGGGAAGAACTCAGTTCAGCAAAAGAAGAAGCTGAAGAGAAAGCACTGGTTGCGGAGAAAAAGGTCAAGGAGCTTACTAACGACCTAGAAAAGACTGCAAATGACCTTGCTGCTGCAAATGAGGAGCTGACACAGCTGCAAACAAGAACAGAAGAAGCTGAAGCTTCCAAGAGTGAAGCAGAGGAAACACTCCGAGCAGAGAGAGATGCTCTAAAGAAAGAAATGGATGAAATTAATGAACAGCTAGGTAGAGTTTCGGAACTCTACCGTGAAGCATCGGCAGAAAAAGAAGCGCTTCAAGAAAAAGTAGATGTCAGTGATCTGCTTGCAATCTACATTACATTGATTGAAACTGTGTTCTACGGTAAACCTCACGCAAGAATCTTGTATACATTACATGATGTTAAATCGGCAATTACAAGGAGGAACATTGCATCGAGCACAGGAATTCAACCAGCAGCTGTCCTAAAGGCTGTTCATGACTTGGCAAACGCAGATCTTGTTTCATACGATGAAGAGAGTCAAGAGGTCAATCTCACCAAGGACATCCTTAGGAGATCCTAATTCATAAAATCTGAGAGAGACGACAATTGGCTAAGAAAGCAACCATTGGAACCGCACTGAAGAAACATGTGCGAAAATATACACTGACAGACAAACTCCAATCGATAACATCTCTTCTTGGCGAAGATTATCAAAATGTGATTGATTGGGCCTATGAAGAAGCTAAACGAAGAATAAAAGAAAATCCAGAAGAGAAAGAGAGTGATCTCGGGAGGATTGTCTTTGATCTTATTGGAAATGAAGCAGCAATTATTCTTGTAAAGCAGAATCATGCAAAGGGCCGTTTGACCACGAAGAGTGAAATCAAAGCAAAGACAGGGCAAAAGGTCGAGATGCCAGTGCTCTATCGGGAAGCTGGTTTTAGACATCCTCAAGAAGCTAGAAATCTTAGACATAATCTCTTCCACGAAGCTTTCCATGCTTTGATAATGCATCTGTTCCCTGATGTTACAACATCGGTACCATCGACTGGAGAAGGACTTACACCAGATCTAATGGTAGAGCATAAGGATCCTGATTGGACAATATCAGTCGAATACAAAGGATATCGGTCAATAACACTATTGAGTGAATCTGAATTTCTCAAAGGAATGAGGTACCAAGCTGCATATGGTACTGCATGGCTTGTTACATCATCTGTGAAGAGCGTGAAGGATATTTATGCAAAGACAATTCATTCCAAAGAGGTAGTTGAAAGAGGGATTGAAAGACTGAGGAGGATTTACAAAAGACGAGCATATACCAGCGAACAGAGAGAGAATAGGGGAATAGCAAGGAAAGGAATCACTCACCTCGAAAAACAGAAAGATTTGGATATGAAATGTAGACTCTGGTCAGCAAAAGAGCTTCTTGATTCGATGAAGGTCGGCAAACCCGTGAAAGGTCTCATTATTACTACTGGATTCGAATTCATTGAACTACTCAGAGAATCAGGTTTGGATGACCAAGCAGATAATGTACTGCGTGTAATGAAGCTACCAACAACCTCACTACATAGTGATAGTGTGACTTCAGTCCGATTAATTGGATGAAAATATGAAAAAATGGTGCTTTGCCGCAATGCTGCCAAGCTTTATGTATAGCTTGCGTGAATTCTGAGATGCTCCTGTTCTATACAGGACAGTATTAGAACGATTCGAGGGAATTGACATTTGGAAAACCAAAGCATTATGAAATTGCAAGAGCACTTGGGAGATCTTCTCAGAGAATTATCAAACAGGTCTCCAATTCTAGGGTCCGCTGTTTTCTCCGTAGAAGGCCTTCCTTTAGTCAGTCGATTTCATGGGGGTACTGAAGAAGCATCGGTTGCAGCTATTGTTGCAGCAATCCATGCAGCGGGAGAACAGACGGTCAAAGAACTTCGGCAGGGGGAGCTAAAATCGATCATTATTCAGGGCGATCTTGGTACGACACTGGTGATATCGATTTCAACAGACTACCTTCTTACTGTCACCGCTCCAGATAATGCCAAACTTGGTCTCATCTTTGGAGATGCTAAGAAAGCAGCTCGGGATGCCCGTAAAATTCTCCATAAGGCAATTTGATTGAAAATGGCAATTCTTGACGAATCTCCCTACAATAATCATCCATGCTTTTCAAATAAAAGAGAGAATTTGTGGCACCGAATTCACTTACCTGTTGCGCAAAAATGCAACGTCAAATGTATATTCTGTTCCCCCTCAGTTGGTTCTTCTTGTCACACCTCAAAACCTGGTTATGCAGCCCGTTTAATGCCGCCACAAGAGGCAGTTGAACGAGTTATATTGGAAATCCAAAAGAATCCACAACTTAGAATTGTTGCAGTTTCAGGACCAGGTGAACCTCTTGCAAATATTGAAACCTTTGAAACATTGGAAAGAGTGCATAAATTCAGAAAAGATATCCATTTGTGTTTAAGTACCAACGGCACGTTATTAGCAGACCACGTTCAGTGGCTTGTAGATGTTGGATTCAAAACTTTGACCGTATCCATGAGTACATCAAGTGCAGAAACTGCTTCGAAGATATATGAGTGGGCTGTTTTTGGCGGAAGAAAATATAGCGGTATTCAGATGGGATCTAAAGTGGTTGAAGAACAATTACGTGGTATCTCCAAAGCAGCTCATGCTGGCTTACGCGTAAAAGTTAATTCAATCTTGATTCCAACAATTAATGAACAAGATATAATTCCGTTAGCTAAGAAAATTGCCAAGTTAGGAGCGTCACTTCAAAACATCATACCTCTAGTTCCCAATGCAGGCCTAGCAAACTTCAATCCTCCAAGGAATTCGGAGCTTGCTGGATTAAGAAATGAAGCCGAGAAATTCATCGACCAATTTCGCCATTGTAGGCAATGCAGAAGTGATGTTGTAGGAATTCCTGGATGCGATGTTGTTCTCTGATTGATTTACTGAATGGTTAGACAACCTTCCTCAACAAGTTTATTGATAATGAACCACATTGCACGAGGATCATACGGAAGTGCATCCAAAACTTCTCTAACTTTCTTTGTACCATCAAAGGCTTCAATAATAGCCTCAAGCGGTTTTCCATATTGCGCTTTCAACATATCAAGAGGTATTTCAGGACAGTCTGAGCGAATCAGTATATTCTCATCTGTCAATCTCTTTTTGAAATCAATCCATTGATACCTTGTCAAGATCGAAATTAGTGCTAAGACTTTTTCATCTGAAAATCCAATGAGGTCCATAATCTCAGCAACTGTTCGTTTTCCGTTTATGAAAGACTCAACTTGTTCGAGATCGTGGTCAACAATTCCAACTCTAAATGGAATACGAACTCCTTTTGTCCGTTTTATTGGCACAAGGTCAAGATCTGTTGAGGAGAACGGGAATTCTTGAACAACAGTTAGGGCGGATTCTCTGAATCGCCTGACATCACCTTCAAAATGGCGAAGTTTATCACCATGATCAATCTCTACTTGACTTAGAATGCGTTTGAGCTTTTCACGATAGGGAGTTTCATCAGCAACAGGATCAACAACGAGAAGAACCAAAACGCTTTCCCCGACTTCTATCAAGATGTCATAAGCTGCCTTCCGTATAGTTCGGATAGGAGTTTTAGCGAAGATAATCACCGCAGTTACAAATCCAGCTATCAGGTCAGGATCAACTGTAAGCTCAGCATAAGGGATGTTTAGAACCGACTCTCCACCTTCCATCCGAATCAATGAAATATATCGAACCTTGGAAACATCAAGAGCCATGGTCTATACCTCCACATCCTTGGCAGACGCAGATTCTTCTGAGTCTTTGTAACTCAAAACTCCTGCATCGATTAAATTGTTGGCCACAAGTCGAACTGCTTCCATGTTATAAGGCAGTTGTTCGCAGATTTCAGCTAAGGTTCTTGTTCCATCAATTTGTTGAACTAATTTTGTAAGCTGTTCGCCATAAACTCCTAACAAGAACAGAGGTGGATCCATGATCTTGACTAGTATAGAATCATCCTGCAATCGTCGTGTAAAAGTAATCCATTTGTATTTATCAAGCATTGAGAGTATTGCAATGACCTCTGCGTCATCAAATCCTGATTGTTTCATTATATCCTCTATGGTTCGCTTTCCATTTATGAATCCCACAATTGTTTGCAATTTCTCATCTGTTTCGCCGACCGACCAAGGTATGTTTGCATGATGATCTGGAGTGGCTTCAGATTTTGTGACCAATTTGGGAATCATCTCCAAGTCAAATGTTCTATAGGGATAGACCGTTAGGATATCCAGAGCAAATTCTCGGAATGGACGAATGTCACCCTTCCAGGACTGGAGAAGTGGTTCTAGTTTTGTTTCAAAATGTTCTACAATCTTGATCAAGTTATTCCGAAACGGTGTATCATCTTCTACTTTGTCAACGATGAGAAGGCCAACCACGTATTTGCCTTCTTCAATCACAACAACGTAACCTTCTTTGGTGAATGTTTTCAGCTGCCTGTTTTCAAAAATGATTACTGCAAGTACAAAGCTGGCGACCAAATCAGGATCCACAGACATAGCTCTGTATGGAATACCAATAATTGGTTCTCCCCCTTCTTTCCTAACGAGAGAGAGATAGCGGACCTCTGCTTTGACCTCAGCTGATTCGTTCACAATTTACGTCAGAAATCTTGCCCTAAATAAGTTGTCAGCAGAAATCCAACAGGCCAGTTTGTGTTACCACCGTAATATCTCCATCATAGTCTAAGCTATATCCAATAACCTGCTTCAAGTCTGCAACGGTAAATGCACTACTCAAGTTAGTAACGAGGAGTGACCCCTTCATTCCAACAACTTCCCCAATCAAAGGACGGCCATCAATTTTCTCAGTTCTAAGTTTCCATGGATTCGGTTGAGTATCAACTCTTGTGAGTGGATAATAATTCGACAGGTCTTCCAACTTTACATTTGTGACAAACTCACTACTCTCGAAATCAAGTAAGAAGTCATCAACCATGGACTGAGCTGTTTCAATATCTAGCCTGTTCAAGAGACCTCGAATCTTTCTCTCCCCTCTTACTTGTTTTGCTACTTTTGGATTCTTTCCCAGACGATCTTCAATTCGTCGAGCTTCTAGCCCACCTTGTATTAGATGAAGAATTCCACCAAAATCAGCCCCCTGTTCAACCCATCTTATTCTTACACGTTTTTCAGATGAAACGCCAACTTTCAATGTTTCATCATTGAACACTACAATATACACTGCATACCTTGTATCGTTGCACTGTGTCTTTCTTTCATTTGTTGCTAGACATGTCCGACCATCACATCGAATACATGGATCGACAAAATCCATAGCAGAACAGGGTCCACAGCGTATCATCCCACGTTGTAAGATAACAGATTCTTCAGGACATTTGATTGATTCGAGAGACGAATTAACACTTCCAACGCATCGACGGGGACCACGAAAGATCCAAGACAGTTTATCTCCAGGACTAATGGGAATGAACTTAGGAATGTCATTTTCATTCCAGACTCTAAGACCAGACTTGAATGTTCCATCCTCCTGATGTTTCCACGATATTCCCAAGACTTGCATATCATTGGCCTCAAAATCGCTTGAACTGCCCCTTTCCTTGAACCATCCACTGAACACCCTCCATGTTCAGGTCAGCCTTGCATTTTGGACAATTTCCATCTTTGTCTAAATTGTTACTTCCAAGATAAACAGAGTATCGCTCAACAGCTTTGAACCCACACTCTGGACAATATGTATTTTCATAGTCGTGTCCTGCAACGTTTCCAGAATAAACAAAAACCAATCCAGATTTCTTTGCTACATCAATATGCTTCTCAAGCGTTTTTGCTGATGTTCGAGGAAGATGAGTCAACTTGTATGTTGGAGCGAATGCAGTGAGATGAAATGGTGTTTGTTCTCCTAGATTATTGACAACCCATTCAGATAGAATCTTAGTGTCTTCCAAGGAATCTCCTACTTCTGGTATGATGAGGTTGGTTATCTCAATGAAGATGTTCTTTTCCTTCATGGCTAGCATCGAAGTAAAGATAGGCTCCACCTTTGGAACTGACATCAGGTCCTTGTAGAATTTCTTATTCGCACTACCTTTGAAATTCACAGAAGCAGCGTCTAGGTAGGGAGCTATGTAATCTATCGCTTCAGGCGTCATATAGCCATTCGTCACAAAAGTGTTGAACAATCCTTGCTCATGCGCGATCTTTGCTGTATCATAAGCTAATTCAAAGAAGACTGTGGGTTCTGTATAGGTGTAGGTAATTCCATTACACTCGTACTTTTTTGCCAACTCAACAATTTCTTCTGGACTCACATATTGACCGACTGGAGTTTCTCTGTGAGCAGAATGATAGTTCAAGCAAAAGATGCAACGAAAATTACATGATGATGTACTGATTGAGAAGGCAGAACTTCCAGGTGCAAAGTGAAAGAGTGGTTTCTTCTCAATCGGATCTGGAGCCATTCCATCAATTAGACCGTAAACCTTTGAATAGAGTTTGTTATCCTCTGCCACTCTAACTCTGCAAAAACCAGTCTCACCATTATGTATGACGCATCGTCTGGCACAAAGATCACATCTAATGCCTTCCTTCAAATTAGAATAAAGAACTGCCTCTCTCATTGTATAATATCCCTAAATTGAATTCTTATGCGTGTTACGGTGTGTTTATTGACGTCATTATTAAAAGGAAAAGTTACGAATAGAGTGATGATATCAAAGATGCCCGACCCAAGAGAGCTTGAAAGGTTAGGTGGTCTCTTCAATCTTGCCTCAGAGAGAAATAGACCATTTCTAGATAGATGCTCTGAAACAAAATATCTAGCCATGAACGATTATAGCCGTGCAACAAATGAGGCTCTTAAACTAGCAAAACAGACTCTTAATTCAACAAGATTAGATTTTGGAAGTGGTACGAGTTTCGATGGAAATCTCACCACGATAAGAAATGCCGTTGAGTCGGGGCAACTTAATGGAAAACTCGTAAAAGCCTTGACAAAGCTTAGATCAAATTACCTTAGGTATGTTCTAAGACCAGCAGTTCAGACATATCTGACAAATGACAAGCTCAAAACATCTGATCTAGAGACTTTATACGAGAGTGCTCTAAGGATTGATGGACTTCTCGAAGTAGTACAGTTTCTAAAGCGAGTCAAACCTGCATTATCCTAGTCTTTTTTGTGGTCACGATGGACAAGCTTCTGTCCATCAACAACCCAAGCTAAAGCAAGTGCTTGAAACTCATCGGCCCATTTCATAACAATAGCAGGGGCTACTCCTAACGATCTTGCAATCTCTCGAATGGACATTTCACCATGTTCTTCAACCATAAGATATGCCTTGGTCTTTTCTGTACTATCCATGAGATCTAGGTAGCCTTCAAGTGTTTCTTGAGTGTGTGCTAATTTGGCTTTAGTTTCTTCAAGGTCCGCATTGGCTCTCTCCAGATTTGCTGCTGCTCGTTCATGATCAGCTTTAAGGCGTTCAAGTTCCCTGGCTTTGTCTCCTGATTCAAATGACCTTAGCCTTGCCCGAATGTCTTCCATTTCTGCAAGGCGATCAGCAGTTTTAGTTTTCTCATCTTCTAGCTTTCGAATTTGAGCATTCAGGTCTCCAATCATAAGATCCTTTTTAGCTGCATCATCAGAAAGCTCCTTTGTTCTTTGTAGCGCTGTATTTGCTCTCGCTTCTTCTTCAGCGACTTTCTCTGTAAGAAGATCTCGAGACGCCTCTAGAGTCTTGACATTCTGGCGGAGCTCTACTAATACTTCTTGGTCTGCCTGTGGAGCTGCCTTTAGAGTGGCTAATTCTTCTTCAAGCTCTTCATTGATGACTTTGAAAGAAACATTGTCTTTTCGAAGGGATTCTATCTCACTCTCGCGTGTCTCGATCTTCTGTGTAGATAGTGTTAGTTCATGAGACAGTTCTTCAACTCTCCGCTCCATAGCCTTCATTTTCTCAGCTACCTCCTTCGGAATCTCGACTCTAGGTTTCATACCAAGTTCTGATGCAAGAAATTCAACCTCAGTAGTAGCTCTTTGAGTAAAATCATCAATATTGGATTTTAATGAAGTCAATTCCTCATATGTTATCTTCATAGCCTCTTTGAGGCTTTCAGTTACATCACGGACTTTCTCAAGAATTGGTGTGGACATCCCTGTTGTGAGAGATTCTTCGACCCTACCGAACTCTGCTTCAACCAGTGGCTTGACATCATTTTCAATAAAGGTTGATTGTAGATTTGTTTTAGCTGCACGTTTACTTCGGCTAACTATGTCACCTCTCATGGCGACTAGGTTTCCTTTCAAACCTACCAAGAATGACAAAACAACCGGAACTAGGTCTCTTTCGATTCTATCAATGGAGCCATCCATAGTCATCATGTTACGTTCAAGAAGACTGATGCTGTCTTGCAACTTTTCGATGCTCTTGTCAATCTCCATACGTCGTCGAACCTGATCTGCAGATTCAACCCTCATCACATCACTTGTCATTCGTCCAGATTCAATGAGTTCTTGTCTCATTTCATCATCTACGCCAAGTTCAGTAAGAAGATCATCAACGACTCCGCCTCGTTTTCCTGAATCTTCTTTCTTTTCAGGCTCTTTTGACATATAGAAACCTCACTTTCCTCAAACCCAAAAGGGCAGATGCTATGGTAGCCAGACAATACATAAATCTATTCGGTGAAAACTCCAAAGTGTCTAGGAGCCTGAGAATTCAAGATGCGCCTGAAAATAGAGATGCAAGCAGATATACAAAACCGTGGAACTTCGAAACTACGTAGGGGTATGATGGTATGGCATCTCTTCACCGATACAGAGAATCAATTTGTCGAGATGATTGATGTCTTTCCACCTGCCAAAGTCACTGAGAAAGCAGAGAAGAATATGGTAGCAATGATTAAAATTCCTGAACTGAATCCTGGCGAGAGCTTTTCACCTACAGTTGTTTTACGAATTGATACTGTAACTCGAGATTGGTTGATGGAACCTCAAATAACTCCTGACGAGTTAGTATCAAGAAACAGAGGGATGTATTGCACTTTACAGAAATATTGGGAAATTGATGATGGTTTGATCCAGGAGATGTCACAAAAAGCCGCTGAACGTACTGGGGATGATGAATCGTATGTCCGACTTGTATTTCAAAAGGTCCGTGAATTGGTCAAACTAAAAACCCATCTTGACGAACGTCTGGGTGCAGCTCGAGCCGCTCGCGAAAAGGAAGGTGATTGTGATGAACATGCAGACCTCTTCATTACTTTACTTCGAGCTGTGGATATTCCAGCTAGAAGAGTTGTAGGACATTTCTTCCGGGGTGGTCCAGAACCAGAACCTCATGCTTGGTGTGAAGTTTTCCTTGAAAGAAAGGGATGGATTCCTGTGGATCCAGCTCTTGGCAATTTCGGTACGATGTCAGAGAACTATTTTTGGCGCATTCGTGAAGGCCTTGTGTCCGAGAGACCTACGATCCAATTGAAATGGAGTGGTATTGCAAGTGAGGCTCCTTCCGTAGAGGAGGATGTCAAGATGACTATTTTGAAGAATGGTCAAACCTAGATTCCTTGCAGCATTCCTGTGGTTTCGAGTTGAACAAACAATTCTGCTCCAAAGTGCCAACATTCATGCGTATCGAATATACAACATATGACTTTGGGAAGTAGAGGTTCTTCAAATGCAGAGTGCAATGTTCCTGCAAGATGATGTGTCATCAGTTCACCGTATGCAGCAACCTGAGGCAAAGATTCCATGAACCTTTTCTTGGTTTGTGTGAGTGGACCAGGTTTGTAGTCACAGACATGAACCACACCATCAACAACTCGAATGAGATCAACATGTCCAGTAAGTCGATACCTTTCAGACCAAACTGGAACTTCAATTGCAATAGTATTAGGGTCATTCAGGAGGAATTCATGCAGAATATCATGTCCCGCTGAGTAACTGAGATCATTACGAAACCGATGAAACTCCCTTAACAACTTGACAGTATCATCATTGACACTCATTACAATCGTACCTGCTCGTTTCATCTTCTTTCGAAATACGACCTTCTGCGCTACAGACATATCTGATAGCCGTAGTTTGGAGGCGCGATTGTAGAAGGGATCAGCGAATGGGAGTTCTGGAACCTTGCCAGCATGAATCGAGTTCAAGTGAGCCCATAGAGATGAGAGATCACCCTCCCTATTACCCAATGCCTTGTGATGAGCCACATTCCATTGAAAACCATATGCTATCTTGCCATGCTGAAATTCACGGCGGAGAATATCATCAGGGGTCATGGCATTCTCATGAGATAGTCAAATCCAATCTTTTTAATCCACCGTAGAGAATATCAAAGAAAACAACTAGTTTTTTAATCATCCACACTTTCTTTCGAACTGGTGTCTTGGGATGACCTATGCGTTCATTGTTTATTACCGGTTTCAGCTAATGACGCCAGAACAAGCCGGGAAAGCAAAGGAATTCTGGGAAGAGTTTGGCAAAGGAAGCTGGCCCGAACATCTCAAAATTGTTGGAGATTACAAATACGCATGGGGTTCAGACTGGAATGGTTTTCTTCTATTAGAAACAGAAGACCCTCAGACTTTCTTCGAGTTCTGGCCGATATTTAGAGATAAAACAAGATGGTACATAGACAACACTCGAACTATAATTGCCATAAAGAGGGAAGCTCGAGATTGGATGTGAAAAATTGAATTAAGGGGCGCAATGCCCCTCGTAGATTCAATTTCTTATGATGCAGGATATGGGTCTGCACTATTCTCCAACATCGTGACGAGCCATCGTAGATCCTTTGGAGATATTCCCTTAGGGTCAAACGGGAAGATGCTCATAGCTCCTACTTTGAAGTTTACAGTTGTCTTCATTAGCTTCTTACTGGACGAATATGGAAAGACTCCACTAAATCTCGCAATATTCCCATTGTACCTTTGCTGGTACAAATTAATCTCACTTGCATTCTGAATATTGTCACCCTTGAACTCCGCATGCGTAAACGCGATTTTCGTCTTATCCATATCAGTCAGAAGAACATAGGAGATATTGGCTTTGTCTCGCCTCTTTATGTCATCAAAGACTGTTCGTGCTTCCTTTGTGATGCTTAGAGGTGCCAT
>JBHLRQ010000085.1:0-12636 GCA_048882385.1 Candidatus Thorarchaeota archaeon
TGTAGTATAGCATAGATTGCAGATGAAACATTGTCTTCATGATACTTTACAGTGATCCTCACATCGTCATAATATCCTGTTGTGAAAGGATGTTCTACTTCGTCGATACGCCCTCCAGCATGATCTGAAGTAGTATCGTATCCCATAAGATTCGAAAGGTCGATAGCAATTTTCCTCTGAATATTGATTGGAACTGTTCTTTTCAGGAAAGAAGTGTCCAAATCCTTGGAAGCATCTGCACATTTCTTTGTAAGAGGAACTAGATGGTCTCTTAATTCACTAAACACTTTTGTGACTTGGTCTGATGTGAGGCCTCTCTCATACTCGTCAAGCATACTATCATAGAGAATTGGGATACCTTTCACCTTAGCTTCTATCTCGGAACGCTCACGACTGAGATCGACCATCTTTTGAAGTTCTGGCTTGAACATTTTCCAATCATTTGCAGCCTTAGCCTTCTTCCAAGTTTCAACAGTTATAGCCTGTTGCTTAGCCATCTTAGCAACAAGTTCTTCGGGTACTTTGGTTTCTTTATCATATTCACGTCGAACAATGAATGCATTGCGATTCTGAACCTCCGTCAAATCTTTTGATGCATTCTCAATCTTCTGAAGGAGATTCTCAATCTCAGGATCGGTTGCCATCCTATGTAGCATTTTAGAGAGTTGGGATAGCTGCTCGCTACGGAGCGAAATACCTCTTGGAGGCATGTATGTTTCAAGGTCCCACTGTACAATTCCAGTTGCGGTATATAATAAAAAGAAATCCTTCATTCTCTGCATTAGTGAGTCATATGCTTCCATTTTGGTCACACTCTGTTCACGTTCTTACACTGTTATTTTTGTTGTGTCATGGTCGGATTGATTATTTCGAACTGGATAATTGATGAGTAATATTCCACATATAACAAGAAGCAGACCAACAGTGAATGTCCAATACATCACATCATTTAGTAGTAAAACTGAGAAGATGGTTCCGAAGACTGGCACTAAGTTGATGAACCCTCCTGCTCTTGTTGCTCCTAATTCTTTGATTCCAATGAAGTAAAAGAGGAATCCAATGAATGTCACAAAAGCTCCAAGATATATTACATTGACCCAGAAAACCCAGTCTGCTAAAGCTGGTAAGGACCACACTTCTTCGGTGACTGCGCCCATACCAAAGAGAAAAGCTCCTATTAGTGCACCACCCGCATTGATTTCCAGCGGTGTTAGAGTCTTCATGCCTTCTTTTCCAATAGATGAATAGAGTCCCCACGTAAACATAGCAACAATGATGATGATATTACCAATGAGGTATTCCAGATGAAAATCAAGCAGGGCTTGTACTCCAACAACAAAGACGACTCCTAAGAATGCTAGTAGAAATCCTATGTATTGCCACCGACGTGGAAGTCTTTCCTTGTGAATAATGTGCGCTACTATGCTGACAGTTGCTGGATTAAAACCTGCTATAATCGCTCCCTGTGCTGCTGTTGTGAACCTCATCCCAGTAAGGAATAACACACCATACCCAAAGACACCAGTTAATCCCAGCATAAAGAGAATTCGAAAATTCGACCGCTGGAATATTCTCTTGGGTTCATCGCTTGTTGCGAAGAGGAGGATTAGAAACAAGATACCTCCAATCAAAAAACGGAAGAATCCAATTGTCATAGCAGGTGCTACACTAACGGTGATCTTAGCCGATGGCCAACTCCCACCCCAGAATGCCATTGCAATGACAAGCATGACGTAATATCTAACTGGATTCTTTGCCTCTTCGTCTGTCACTAATGCTCCCAATTGAGTCTTATTGCTCCTAGTTATAAACCGAACCGACTCGGTAAATTACCTACCGAATTATTCATAAGCGGTTGTGCAACAAAAGCGCACAATCGCACAGGGTGTTCACATGCTGAATGATGATGAACTTGAAGAGATACGCAGACGAAAAATGCAAATTCTCATGGAAAGAGCCAAGCAAGCTGAGCAACCTAAAGCTCTCGAACCAATGGCAAACGGTATTGTGAACGAGCTCTATGATTCAACATTTTGGCAGATAATCTCCAAGACGAAATTTGCGATAGTTGATTTCTACGGAGCATGGTGTAGCCCATGTAAAGCGTTGGCGCCTATTTTCCGAGAGTTGGCCAAAGACTATGCAGATAAGGTCTACTTTGCTAGGATTGATATTGACAGGAATCGAAGAGTAACTACTCAGTTTGGAGTGCAGTCGGTTCCAATGGTCATCGCATTCAAGGATGGAAAACCAATTGGAAAACTCCCTGGACTACGTTCCTATAATGACTATGACATGATTCTTGAACAGCTGACTGGTGGAGGACCAGACAACAGCAGCTACATCTAGAAGTAGATTCATTAATCGAAGCTTGCAGTATTGTCTGAGGGATGATAACTGCATTCAAAGAATGTGATGATAGTCTTTGTAGTATTTGTCCTTTTATCATCTAGTTCTATTTCCCTTCATCCAGGTAATTTCGAGCTAGACTACACAAAGACATTTAATGATTCAGCAGGCTCAATGATAATATTGTCTGATTCTGATTTTGAAGCATATGGATGGAGTGGGAACGGTTCTGCCGAAAATCCCTATATATTGAATCAAGAGGAGTTTGAGGATGAGAATTTCATTCGCATTAGAAACACTAGAAGCCATTTCAGAATCGTGAATTGTACCTTCAATGTAGAATACTATGCAGTCGAGATTTACAATGTAACAAACGGTGAGATTATCAATAATACTATTATTCCCCAATTTGCTGGAATCGATCTAAGCAGTTGCGATTCGATATTAATACTAGAGAATACTATTCGTGGTGGTTATGAAAGTCTCTTCATTACCGAAAGTAACAACACCTTTGTGCTTAACAATACATTTGCTTGTATACAACTAGCTGTTTGGTTGTATAGATCCAAAAATACTACAGTGGTTGGAAATGAGCTGGCTACTGTTGAACAAGGTTATACAGCTGTTGATGAGTTCGGTGTGAATAACCATTGGGACGATGGACTTTCACTAGGAAACGCATGGTATCATTATAATGGAACAGGAGCCTACAATATTCCAGGGTCGACTAACAGTACTGACCACTTTCCCACAGTATACTGTCCTCCTTTCCCAATTGACTTTGAAGGTCCTGTCATTAGAGCACCCGGTGGGAGTCTCTATGTGGATTACATGTATGAATTTCCGTCGCATTGGCGATTTGAAGCTAGAGTTAGCGATCCTTCTGGAGTGGAAATGGTCACGATTACTGTAAATGATGCTATTTATGAAATGACCCACCAGCCAACCTCAGATGATCCAGACCTCTATGTCTATGATTACCCTAATCCAAGATATATGAGATATAGCTTCTGGGCAGTAGACTCATTGGGCTATGAAACTGAAGCACCAGGTGGATTCATCTCAATAGGTGTCTTTGGCGGATTAAGTCAACTTCCGACACTAACAACTATCCTTCTTCAGATTACCGCTATTTTAGCAATCATCAGTCTTGTAGTATGGTGGAAACGAGATGCCATTCGACACTCGAGATTCATAAGTGGTGCGACCCGGAATAGGTACCATCTATATTATCCAACACGAGTACCGCTACGGTCGGACGGATTGCACTGAATTACGAGAAAAGCTAAGTGGATTGTGAGCTTCAATGCGTTATGATTCCTATGCACCTAATTCCGGGTCGGGGCTAGATAACCTAACCACGCATAATATGAGGTTCATAAAATGAATATAAGGTGTAGTTTCAAAGCCGCTATATCCTAAGGATTTATTTACTCCTTTTATAAGGCACCTCCAATTTTTGAAGAAAATGGAGTCCGCCAGTCTGTTTTCAGGTTCTCCAAACATTGACTGGCAGACATTTTCGAATACAACTATGCAACTCTTTTTCGAACTATTACAAACACAACGACAACTACGATTCCTAAGGCTGCAATTCCAACTACCAGTGGATCAAAACCTAGCGGGATATCATTTTCATTAGTTGTTGTTGATGGCATCGATGGAACAATACCCATCTCAGCAAGAGGGAAAAGATCCTCATTTTCAGCACTACCATCTATGACATATGGAATATCGACGAATCCATTGGAATCCTCATCGGGACTATTCCAATCACTATAGTAGTTGCAGTATATTCGTGATCCTATACTATCATCACAGATCTGACAATCTACTCCATTATCCAATAAGCTGTTGAATTTCACTTCAAAGTATTCGACTCCTGAGTCCAAATGTATTCCATATCCTAGATTATTCTGAATAGTATTCCACTCGATTGTGCTGTTCTCGCCAGAATTAATACTGAATCCTAGTTCTAGGCAATTGCTAATTGTATTGTTGTAGACTTGAGTGAAATCAGTATATTTCAAGAAGATGCCATCTTCACACTGATTGATTATGTTGCTGAATATTTCATCCGAGGTACTTCCAAAGATTTGGATACCGAAATCAACAGTGTTGCTTATTGTGTTGAAAGATACTATCGAACTATGAAGCATGGTCAATGATATACCTGAACCACCGCAATCCCTAATTGTATTGCCAGAAAATGTGCAGTTTATTGCCCCACTCGCTACATTTATCCCTCCTGTACCGCATTCATAGAATGTATTTCCTGAAATATTACAATCCCTCATCATGGATGTTCCATCAAAACCAAATCCACTATTACTATAGACGATGTTGTTTGTCACATTAACATTCGTTATATCAATAAGAGCCAACCCAGAGTGTCTGTTCCTGAAGATGTTATTGTGAATGACCCCATTCTCAGCTTCTTGAATCCATGTACCGCACTGAACACCACCACCATCGCCATCAACTAGATTACCTGTGAAAATCCAATGTAGATCTGTGTTCCAAATACGCAGTGGTTGAGTATCCTGAATGAATGAAAAACCAGAGATCACAAAAGGTGCCTCTGTGGATCCGTTTCCTGGCCATGATTCTAATTCTGCTTGGTCTATCATCTCCTGATTACTAGTAATCCATATCGCGTCATGAGGTGTGTATGCAAGTTCAAATTCATTTTCCATTCTGAGAAATGATTCATCAATTACTGGAATGTTTGAACTTACAAACACCAGACTTGCAGCGAGTATGCATAAACTAAGAGCTGAAAGGAATTTCAATGACATGCGACGCTTCATTCTCTCCTGTCTCCTGAATAAGATGTTTTCAGGAAATTTAGTCTCTACAGATTGAATAAAAGGGAGAATATCAGCGCAGCGCTAACAGAAAGCCATTAAAAGAGAAATCGAAGATTTTCAATCCATACATGCATGAGAGGTAAGGTTGTCAATTTCACCTGATATGACAGCAAGGGGCATTGCTTTTGCATTAAGTGCGTAACCGTAGTTCCCAAATCTATCTGCAACGATGATGCCAGCTTCACTCCCAGTTTTTTCTTCAAACATCTGTATTCCTTTACGCGCTGCTGCCATTGCATCAAGTCCTTCTTCAACATACAATACGGTCATTCGACTCAACACAACTCTCATGATATGTTCTCCCCATCCCGTGGCAGAAGCCCCACAGTTTTCATTAGCATACGCTCCAGCCCCCATTACCGGACTATCCCCCACTCGACCTGGGAGTTTTTTAGAGATTCCGCCTGTGGAAGAAGTGGCAGCAATCCTCCCCTCTGAATCCACTGCAATACACCCTACGGTATCTCCAGAATGTCCGTTTCGAGCTGGTTTCAAATCGCCTTCTTTCATTTCGTATCTATAACTGTCTTTTATCATCATGTCGTATATTCGCTTTGCATTATTTCCTGCAAAGAACTTGAAGTCAGTCTTCTCCATGATATATCGTGCTAGAGAAACGGGATTTACGATTCCTGTGATTGCAGCAACTGCTCCAAAGTCAATTTTACTTCCGTCGATTATCAATGCATCAAGCTCTAACACTCCATCTAGATTTGGTCTTGCTCCTCTTCCGGCATTCAACTGGCCGCAACTTTCCATGTATAAAGTGCAGTTTTCAGCCGCATCAAGTGCAGACCCACCCTTCACCATTTCTTTAAACCCAGCAATAGCTGCCTTTTCGACATGTTCAATCCCTACTGGTATTCTTTCATCCTTCCAGTCACCAGCACCACCATGGACAATTATCATTGGCAATTGCATTGTAATCAGCTACATCAATTGCTTCCGAAAAAACCTCAAAATAACACTATCTTTTGACGTATGAAAAAATAAGGAGAGTCCGGATTCTTCCGAATCCGGTTTTACTCTCTATATTAGCGGTAGGATTACCTGAACCTACTTTTGATATCGGGCTGTTGTAGGTAGATGATAATGATCAAGTTAATGATCGCACCGAACCAGCCTTGTGAGAATATGTTCAAAATTAGGTTGATGATATTCAGTATCAGCGCTAGCATCCAAGCCCATGATTTCAGAGCCCAGAGACCCCAGCCAATGACTAGAGCAAGGAGTGCCAGAATAGCCATTATAGCGCCAACCATGAGCCAGATAATTCCAAAGAATGGATCGAGAGCACCAAGTGCGAACAATCCTACGGCGACTAATAGGTTTAACAAACCGCCAAGTATCTCTAGAATAGCCAGAATGGTAACGCCCAGTGGCCTATCGCCTGCTGGAGCTGAATATCCAGTAGTTGGTGTTGGTATTTCCGCCATCTCGTTTTCCCTCCGAATGAGAGAGTTACAGTCAGCTCTAATTTAGTTGTTAATATATATTCGTGCTATAAAGGTCTAGAACCGCGAATCGGCTTTTGTCGATTCAGTATTGGAAATAATCGGATTGAGATGTACCAGTTTGATGTCCAAGATCCTTACGAACCGATCCCATGTTTAGAAGTACAAGTAATGCAACATTCATTGCGAAATAGCCTATAACCTCAGGATAAGGAATCAATAGCCCTTCAAATGCTGAAATCACGATGTCGATTCCGAACAGCAACATGGCAATCATATCAATAATCAGAGCTTTTCCAACTGTACCTGATTTCTTTTTGTAGAGACGATATCCAAAATACAGTTGCATAATTCCAATGATTGGTAGAATTCCCCAGACTATCGTATAGATCTGTGTTGAAAGATCAACAATGTATGAAGCAAAAAGCAGTATTGTGATAAAACCTGGCACTGCATAATACAGAGCAACCAATCCTGCAATAATCTGCAAGACCACAGTGAATAAGGTCATCGTTTCGAAATTCATGAGCGGTGATGCATATTGAGGCTGTGGTTCATATGGTTCATCTTCGATTGCCATTACTTAGTACTCTCCTGTTGACCATACAAATTCCTGTTGTACTTCAGTCTTGCCTAGAAAGAATATGACAATTATGTTAAGTACAGCCTGACCAAGCACAAGTTGAATCGCGAAGAGGATTAGGAATCCCATAAAGATTGCTGAGATGATTGATAATACTAATTGGGTCCAACTGATAAGAATGATGGTCTGAAAATCAGTAAAATTCTCTGAATGAATTTTCCATGCATAGTAAAGCTGAGTTATTCCGAAAGGTATCATGATGAGACCTATGATTCCGGATATAAATGAACTACTGCCAAAAAAACTATCAAAAACTGACGAAAAAGGCAAGAGGAAGATATAGAATGATGCGCCTCCAATTACTGACAAAAAAGAGCCAACCAATCCAACCATTACAAGAAGTGCGTTAAACGAATATTCAGTGAAGGCTTTTGGACCTGTTCGTTGTTGAGTAAAATCATCCCCTTCGAGAGCCAATTATACTCCTCCACTCTCCAGCCCGACAATCTCACTTTTCAGTTTGTCTATTTTTCTGAATCATGTATACTTAAGTTCCAGCGAGTGGACAGAAGAAGGGATGATTACTATCCAGATTCTCTCTCATGATGATATTCAGTCAGTCCACACTGCAACACTGACCGTATTGGAAAAGACTGGTGTTCTCGTAAGGAATAAAGCAGCCTTAGAAATGCTTCTGGAAGCAGGCTGTTCGATTGAGGAACGTATTGTAAAATTATCCCCCTCTTTAGTTGAAGAGTGCATTACTAAGGTTCCATCTTCATTTGAACTCTTTAAACGGAATGGAGAAAAAGTCTGCACAGTGGGTTCAGACAGAGTTCTTTTCAATCCTGCATCATCAGCAGTTTACATAAAAGATCGTCATACACAAGAGATTCGGAAGGGAACTTCTAATGACATAATTGAGCTAGTATGGCTAGTTGAAAATCTCGAGCACATCGAAGCCCAGAGCACTGCACTTGTTCCTTCTGATGTTCCTGAGCAAATCTCTGGATTATATAGATTATATCTCACATTGAAGAATTCTGTGAAACCAGTTGTGACTGGAGCTTTTTCAAAAGAAGGTTTGATTGAGATGAAAAGTCTTCTAGACGTGGTGGTTGGAGGTCATGATGAGTTGAAAAGAAAACCTCGTGCAATTTTCGATTGTTGTCCAACCTCACCACTGACATGGGGAGATACTGCTTCTCAGAATTTGATGGACTGTGCTGAATTTAGTATTCCTGCAGCAATTGTACCTGCTCCCTTATCAGGAGCTACAAGTCCCATAACAATACACGGCACACTTGTTCAGGCAAATGCTGAGATTCTTGCAGGAGTAGTTATATCTCAGTTGAAAAATGCTGGAACTCCAATCATATACGGCGGAGCACCCGGGTCATTTGACATGAAATACGCGACCCCTAGATTCGGTGCGATTGAGGCAATCATCACATCATGTGCATCAACGGAAATTGGGAAGTACTACGGAATACCAACGCATTCCTATCTTGGATCAAGTGACTCGAAGTCTATTGACGCTCAGAGTGGTTTCGAATCCGGAATGGGTTTGCTACTCGGAGCTCTTTCTCGAGTCAATGTAATATCAGGACCGGGAATGCTTGCTCATCTAAACTGCCAATCATTGGAGAAACTTGCCATTGACAATGAGTTGTGTGGTACAGCTTTCAGGCTCTTACGAGGTTTTGAGCTAGATGAGATTGATATCATAACAGAGCTGATTTCTAAAGTTGGTTCAAAGGGAGATTATCTGAGGCAAAAACATACCTCAAGGAGATTAAGATCTGAGCATTTTATGCCTACAAGCGTGATAGACCGTCTGAACATTGAAACATGGATCTCAGGTGGTTCTAAGGATGCTCATCAGAGAGCCAAACAGGTTGTATCTGAGCATCTTGAAAACCATGAGCCTATTGAACTCTCAAGAGATATTGAACAACAGCTAGATAACACTCTGAAAGAGATTCTATCAAAATACAATATTCCGTATAACGAATTACCGAAGGCTTAGAATTCTAACCTTGTTAATTTCTAGTTTCCAGATAATGAGATATTAATCAGTGAGGCGTAATTTTAATTCTGAAATCCGATATCCGCGGAAATCATTAAATTCTGCTGATGAAGTAAGAACAAGTGGTGCGTTGAATGGTGGACATTGAAACATGGGCAACAGATACTTTCGAAGCAAAATACAAAGCAATGATGGGTCAAATGTCGGAAGCAGACATCAAGAGAAGTGCTGAACAGGTGATACACCTATGCCAATGCAGCAATTGTTCGACAAACTCAGAAACTGGAGAAATCAATGCTGTATACTGTACGTTCGGAATCAGCGAGATGAACCATGAAAAAAAGGGATGTCTATGCTCTCAATGTTCAATAACTAAAACAATGAGTCTCCGCTGGGACTATTATTGCTCTCAGGGCTCAGCTGTTGACCTTTCAGACCTATAATCAATCTAGAATTCTTGTAATTTTGCATCGAATCTCAAGAAGGGAAATTCTAAGTTTAGATTGATATGGTCTTGGCACAGTCCATTCCTAACTTGCTAGTAAATTTCTGTAGAGAAAAACTCCACTATACTAATAAGATGGTTTAATGCGACCGATTGCACCTCTTTGGAAGGGGAATGGAAATATGGGCAAATTCATAGAAGAAATTAACCTACCATACGATGAAAAAGAAGCTGCTCGGAGAATCGCTGAGTGGACAAAGATGGATGGCGTCAAACTGAAAGTCAAGAGTAAGAAGAGTAACTTCGTGAAGCTTGGCGGAAAAGTTGGAGTCATGGGCATGAGGAAAGGTGTCACTTTCGAGCTGACACTTAATCCCAATGGGATACATGCTGAATGCTGGGTTGGAGGAATGATCAAGGACTCCATCGAACCTGGAATTGGATGGGCTGGCAAGCTAGCCAAGGACAGTGCATGGGGACAATATGTGTCACTTAAAGAGAAATTAATGGCATAACTTGGTGAAAAACATGGGAGAAAGTCTTGAAAACATTCTTCCTGATCCTGAAAATCCATTGAAAGGGTGCCTCGGTAGGAGCGTTGGCTTCTGCGGGGGCCTCTTTCTAATAATTGGTATCTCATCACTCATGTGGGGAACAGGAGCTGTCTCGCCAGTGGTTGGAGCACAATATATGACTCAAGCAGTACTTGCGTTAGCGATTGGGTTCATCCTTGTGCTCATTCAATATCGCATGGATTGATTTGGTTTATTCATTGTTTAGACCATGATTTTCCAATCACGAATCCATGACAATTATTATATCAATAGATAATATGTACAAAAAAGTACTATAGTGATTAAACTATAGCGTCTTTTTAGTTTCTTGTTATTGAACCAAACCGGTGGGTTTTATCACCAAGCAATCTGAATGGAATTTTGATTTGAGATGAGATTTGGGAACCCGATACTTCGGACCATGGTGAAATTTCTCATCGTACTACTACTTCCACTTTCAATCGAGTTTCTTATTTCAAGAGGTCAGAATCAATATTTCCGTTATAATTGCGTTATTTCAATCTTCTTGAATGCTGAACAATTCTACTACTACATAGAGTCTATTGAATTAATAACATATCAGAATATGTTTCTAGGTTCTATTATCGTGATGTCTATTCCACTGATGTACTTCGAATACAGCATGAGAAATATGGCTCCGGATGTTTCCGCATTTCCATCAGCAATAATATTGTTTTCAATTTCTATAGCTTTATTCAATGGGCTGGTTTCAATACAAGAATCGATATATCCCTATTACTGGTATCCATATGATATTGAAATACCTTTTACTTGGGCGATCTTTATCTTTCTTGTTTTTCCTCTCCTGATGAGAGAATCAAAGTTACTAGAAACACACATGTTAAAGGACAGACCGAAACCAACCAGATCAAGATTCAAACCCAGTAAATACTCAATCCTTGGATATATTCTTTGTATTCTTGTGGCAATAATGCCGTATAGCTTCAATACATCTCATCGAGTAAATGATTTTGGTGAAATGGTTCTAGTTTCACATTCAATCGTTATCTCTCAATGGTATAGAATATACCCAACTACTAATATCATTCTTGAAAGTGGTTTCGGGATCTATACACATACATACCTTAGGAGCTTCAATCTTGAAATTACACTCCTCATCAGCCTTGGTTTCTGTATTCTCCTCCTTAGGTATTTCAAATGCATGTCCAAAAAATCAACTGCAATTTTGACGGGATTATTTGGTGCATCTCTCCCACTCATAGATTCCATTATATTTCCAGGTAGCTCGTTTAAAGTACCAACCCCCTTCCTTTTTTTGACTGGACTTGTACTTCTGAAAATAATTCCAGTCGTAAAAGCTGAAGAGTACATATGGGATGAAATACCTGTGCAATTTTGGTATGAACCTCCAAAACTGAAATACAAAGAAGGAATGGTTTTCGTAAAAGTTCCATTTAGGTATATTCTCCTATCCAGGTTGAGGATTCTTGGTTCCAAAAATAGTTCATCAGTATCTAAAATGAATACTAAATCAGCTACATATGATGATATTTGACAAAGATAATTCAAGTAGAGTATCAATATGGTAAATCGACGAGTTTCTTGACTGCTCCCTCGTTGGATTGAGGTTTGCTTTTCAAAAACTCACTATGCGATCTCTGCTTCGTTACGCTCGATTCTTCTGATGTTCAATTCAAATTCTGTTTTGATTCCGAATCTTTCAGCAAATCCTAGGATGTATCTCCGTCTTTTTCCTTCTATTGCACCTACAAGTATTATAGCTGGAATCACCCACAAGGTGACAATAATGGGCAAGATGAACAGGAATAAAACTGCAGACCAGTGCACGTCACTTCCGTATGTACCGAGAAAATCGAAAGTAAATTGATACAAGGCAAAAATGACACCTATCCCAGCATAACCTTTCAAGAGTGCCAAGTACCATTTGCCAGTTGCCTGAACTTCAAATGAACCATACTTACTCATTAATACGATACCAGATTCATCGATTATCCAAGCAGCTGAAAAGAGGGCGAATGCAGGAGTTTGTAACAGAGCACCCAAGACAAAGAATAGAAAGATGATACTGTTCCACTGAAGATAATAGCCTTGGAATATTGGCATATCCATGATCATCGGATTGAATATTAAGCTAAGTGTAAAGTTCGTCGCCATCAGTACTGGAAAGAATCCCATAAGCATACCATGAGATTTCTCTACATCTTGTTGATCTTGAATTGCAAAGAGGTTATTTCTCCCCATGTACTTCTTATAGACCCAGAGGAAAAGAGGCGCTAGGGCAAATCCAAGTAAGGTTCCAATAATAGCAGATACTGGAAACAGCAAAACTACCCACCCTGCCGAGTTTGT
>JBHLRQ010000086.1:0-10908 GCA_048882385.1 Candidatus Thorarchaeota archaeon
ATCACAGACATCCTTTCCAGTACTAGAACACCAGATGAAAGATTAGGAGACCTCTCAGCACAAGTTGCCGCAAATCTTGTTGGAATTAAGAGACTCGAAGAAGTTCAGAAGACCTATGGAGGGCCATCATTACTAAGGACTTTCACCGAACTCAGGAACTACTCAGCAACTATGATGAGTAATGTACTATTTTCATACAGTGGAGCGAAAGCACATTTTACCGATGTCCTTGATAGTGATGGAGCTGGTCAATGGGAAATACCAATATCAATCAGTCTAGAGATAAACAGAGCTGGAGCGTTGATTGACTTCAAAGGAACTTCGGATCAAGTCAATGGAAATGTAAACTGTCCTCTTGCATCCACTCTGTCTTCTGTCTATTACGTCTTCATTGCGCTGTTTGGTCAAGGCATTCCAGTGAATGAAGGTTGCTGGAGAATAATTGATGTGAAAATCCCTGAAGGTTCTTTGTTGAATCCAAAATATCCAGCGGCTGTGTCTGCAGGAAATGTTGAAACCTCACAAAGAATCGTTGATGTCACATTGGGTGCTCTATCTGAAATATTTCCGGACATTGTGCCTGCGGCTAGTCAGGGTACGATGAACAATCTCACAATCGGCGGAATCGATCCACATACTGAGAGATCTTTCTCATTCTATGAAACCATTGGAGGAGGTTCAGGAGCATCGAAGGGAAATGATGGTACCAGTGGAATTCACACGCATATGACGAATACTTTGAACACACCGATAGAGTCACTAGAAACAGAATATCCACTCATGGTTCGTAAATACTCTATAAGAAGAGATTCTGGAGGACAGGGTATGTGGAAGGGCGGTGACGGTATCATCAGAGAGATTGAGATTCTTGCTGATAAGTGTACAATTTCAATACAATCAGAAAGACGATATTCCGAACCATGGGGGCTCAATGAGGGGAAAGCTGGAACAAGCGGACGGAACACATTGATTTATGATGACCGATTATTTCCATTAGAAGCTAAAACAACGGTAGTGGCTCCAAAGGGATCTAGAGTACAGATTGAAACACCTGGTGGAGGAGGGTTTGGACCCCCCTCCAAGCCTTAGGAAGCAAGAGAATCTTAAACTGCGACGGAAACGGAGCCGTCAACAGCGTTAATCTTCAATGTCTGTTTCTTTTCACCTGCAGTGATATTTACGTAGTAGATTGGGACATAGAACCCTTCTAGTTTCTTAAATTCCAGAGAATGAGAGGTAATCCGTTTTGCACCAGATGGTTTCTGTCCAGCCATCTTTGAAACAACTTTTACTACCTTTTCAAGACTGTTGAATTTCCCAGGTGAAACTTTATTTTTCTTAATCCAAGCGGGACTGGCACTTTTCTTACCTGGACCCTTCAAGAGCTTCTCAAATGCTCGAGCTGGTCCACCAGTTCTCCCATCAAGAATCATTCCATCGCTTCTTTTAATCTCAAAGAGCTCTATCATGTTGACTTTGATTGAATGAAAATTCCCCTTCTTCTTAGGCGTGAATACTTCCTTACCAATCAATGCTCCTTTCACTTGCTCTGTAACTCCAATCTCTTGAGGTCTTATTCTCAGGAATCTGACATCTAGATCTGCATCATACGAGCAATAGAAGTCGTATTTTAGTGAAGGTTTTCCAACCTTGATCTCGCCAGAACTAATTCCTAGAATCTCAGCAGCATCAGACTCAGCAATCTTCTTGGCTTTGTCAGGCTTGATCTTGGACCCAAAATAATAGAGCTTCTTCTTCTTACTGTCAACCGACATTTTTGCATGAGCACCTGTCACCTTGAACAAAGATGGTGAAAGGGCGGCTTCCTTCTTCGATTTCTTCTTTGCCATAATGATCCACTATACTAACGGAGGACTGATATCTATATGTTCTCTTTGGCTGCTACTTGTGAGCGAAGGAAGCTCTAACAGGATCACCAACATCATAGATTTTAGCAAATCCGACTCTTTCAAACTGGAGAAATGTGCCAACTTTGAAATTTGAGATACTTGGCTCACCAAAACCGGATTCAATAGAACCATCTATCATTGTGAGCTCGACTGGTATTGATTTTTCCTTGGGAATCCAATGAATGATTGTACCACCTATCTTTCTGACTTCATCTACATGCAGACTGTGCAGATTAAGTTTTAGAGGGTTCATTTCTTCAACTGAGAAATTAGCGTAATCCTTCAGACGTACTATACTCCCTTTTTTCATTTTTCTGTAATCTGTCTGTGCAACCCCGACTGTACCTGAACCTTTACTGATACTCAGAGGTATTTTTCTGAACCCTTGCTTTGGAAAATCAGGATGAACAGGAACTTCAGCAAATTTAAGATCTTGAGGAACGTTTTCGATTTTCGCCCAGACAGGGTTTCTAACAAAGAAAGCTCTAGGTGCATATGCATCCCTCAATTTGCGATTCTCAGAATATACTGATTTCATAGAGATTGAGATATCAACTATACTGAGCCCCAAGTCTAGCATTACTTTACGGAGTGCACGTTGGTCTATGCCACGTTTTTCTAGTGATTGCATACTCCAGGTTCTTGGGTCATCCCAGCCAGAGTATTTCCCTGAAAGGACTTCAGCACGCGATTTGCTTTTACTCAATTTTGCATCTTCAAACTTCAAACGACCATAGTAAAGCAGTTCGGGTTCTTGCCACCCATATATTCTCCATATATGCTGCTCAATCTTTCCTTCCTTCACAAGATCTTTTCCACGAACAATATGAGATATTCCAAGTTCATGATCATCTATTCCCCAGGAGTACTCTAGCAGTGGCCAGACTCTATATTTAGAACCAACTCTCGGATGCTCAGTTTCAGATATTCGAAGAATAACATGGTCACGCATAGCTGGATCGGGATCTGTCATTCCTGTCTTTAATCGGACAGCAGCAGCTCTCTCTGGATAGGTTCCATCCAGCATCTGTTCCCATCTTGTGAGATTATTATCAACTGATAGGCTACGACAGTTACAAGGGATACCTTTGATCTTGTGCTCTTTCCTCCAGACATTTGCATCGCAATCACAGACATATGCTTCTTTCTTCTTAATCAAATCAACAGCATAATCGTAGAACAGCTGGAGTCTGTCAGACTTATAGACAGTCTTGTGGACTTTCACATCTAAGTACTCAAGACTCTCAGGAATGAGATCAAAAGCTTCAGGTTCAACAACTTTCTCAGCAGATCCAATAGTATCATCAAAGACTAGGATAAGTTCGCCATTGTAACGTTTGACATAATAATCGTTCAATAGTACCATCCTAGAATTTCCTACATGCAGGGGTCCAGAAGGAAATGGGGCAAGCCGCATGACTATCTTTTTCCACTTATTCGCATTAGGTAGCTCAGGAGGTTCCCTATCTTCTGTTGTTTCTATTTCATTATCTGTTTCAAGAAGCTCAGGAGCAATCTGTTTGAGTTCAGCAATCTGGTCTTCAATGGACATCTTGCTGACTTCGTCAACAATCTGTTCTACAAGCCTTTTCACTTCTCCTGCATGAGATCGTAGGTCAGCCCTTGAACCGAGGAGTGCATTCATTACCGACTTAGCACTAGGCTTTCCGTTGTACTTGATTGCATTGTCAAGTACAGCCTTTCGAACCTCAAGTTCTAGATTTTCCATTGAAACAGCTCCAATTGGTCTGTCCTCTAACTTCATTTAACTTTGACTGGCAGAATTGAAAAAGATTCACCACGGAGACGCTTATTTGGTATTCAGGGGGTGGAGTATGGGAGAACATTATCTTAGGTGCGCGAATCGTGTCTGAGTTGAAGTGTTGTAAGAGATGTGGTGCGTTTCTAACATGCACTACTAAAGGCGAGTGTTGTCCAGAGTGTGAATTCTTTGACCCTGTGGACAACCTGTGTATGGCTATTCCTAAGAAGAAGAGAGAAAAACAGGTAAGAGAAGAAGAACCTGAGGAAATAGATCCAGACACTTATCTCTTTGAAGATGATGATGAGGAAGAGGATTTCAGTGATCTACCTCCAGAGCGAGACTCTGATGAAGATGAGGATGATATTGACGACGATGATGACTTTGGATTTGATGACGACGATTGGTAATCTTCTCAAATGTTAACGAAATACAATCCCATCAACGCAATAGCAATCATTACTAATAATGTTGCATTTCCAACTAGCCAGCTTCTTGCATTCTTCTGGCTGATTTTTATTGGTCCAAGCGGTTTTAATCCAGTTGGAGCATTATGGAGAGGTTCAGCTGCAATCCAGAGAATCTCCAGTGGGTTTGCATCGCTTGGAAAAATATCCAAATAAAGATGAGAAGCATATCCTAAGAGGAAAAGGGCAGCAATATAGTACTCTACCTCTGCGCCAATTGAAAGCCCATTAGCTATTGCAGTAGCAATATTGATCAAAGTCGTGAGAATAATCAACAAAGACAATATCACTGAATGAAATATGATATTTCGATGTCTAGAAATTCCTAGGAATTGTATATCCCAATCTGGCATCAGTGCCCCTGCAACAGTGATAACTCCTCCAATGAATACCGAAATACCACCGATAATCGCAATGCCGCTGTACATCTGATAAACAACAGACCCTGCCAGAGAACCAACACAGAATGAAACGAAAAATATTGCACTCACAGAGCTCCTGTTGCTTGTTGTGCGAGCTCGCATGTCTTTATTCGGAGCTTTCCAATAGAGAATTGGAACTGAAACAATACTGACTCCTATTCCACCCGCAATATAGAAGAATAGAAGGTCAGGGAGAGATCCACCGACATCTACAAACACGGTAAACCCATAGATTAAGGTATAGAGACCAACGAAAAGTGTAAACGCAAATACAATGTGTGAAAGACGATTCATCTTCAAACCCCGGGGTCCTGAAGTACTAAAGAGAGGTTCTTCGTTGGTCTTATTTCTTTCCTCTTAACCCTGGGAACCAATATATTGTACTCTTAGAGTAGCTTCTTTGCTCTTTTGCTACGCCATTTGATATTAGAAGTTCCAAGGCATTCTTCACACGTTCCTCAGTCCATTCTAGATTTACAACTGCATCCTCAATACTGATACGTCCATCCTTTTTTGCTGCAAGACTAAGAATTTGCTGTGGATCATTAGTGAGCGCAACAGGCACGAATTCCACCATTAGAGCACCACCCTCGATTGTTGATAGACCTTGAATCAGGCCTTCTTTTGCCATTTCTTCAACAATACTCTCAATTTCATCAGGGTGTGATCCCCACCCACTTTCATCTAGTCTAACGAGTAGCTCAGAGAACAGCATGATACCGCCAAATTGCTTTGAATCAGCAGCTATCCGTAAAATATCACGTCGGAGTCCATCGGTTCTGTCATCCCGTTTCAGAAGTCGTTTTACCATTCCTGACTTCCCTTTTGCTTCAGCAATCCAAGATTCAGGCTCATATCCAAGTTCAGACAGGAGCTCAACCAGAGCTGTTCTATATGCTGGGATGCCCAACAGAGTAGCACCTTGTTTTTCGAAGACTTCCCAGAGACGAGCTCTGATCATATCAAGGCGTCTCGAACGATCTACTAGCTCGTCTAGACGAACAGAAAGTTGATCCTCATGGGAAAGGGAGTTGATGATTATTGGAATAGCAACATCACTAGTTGAAGTAAGAGTGAATTCGAGTGTCTTCTCGAAATATCCTGGGGCATTCACAACACCTTCATAATTGCTCATTGGCAATGAAACTTCAATTGTACCTTTATTATCGGATTTTGCCTGCAAAACTCCTAGGTCAAGTTTCGCATTCTCCACAGGGCGACCAGTTTCATCTTGGATATGGAATCTCACTCTACAGAGAGACCCATCTGGTGCAACTGCAAGTTTCTTCTTTCTATGCTTTAACTTTGTTTCAGGAGTTCCAGATATGATATTTCTGATCTCTGAAATGTATGTCTGTTTGACAAGTCCATCTTGGAGGAGGGATTCCGCTCCTTCTAGAATCGAGTCACGAGATTCCTTCACAGCAAGAAGATTATAGTTCTGAGAGGAATCACGGATGAATTTCCTGAGAGCAACATCATTATTGGCTCGTTCACTCAGAAGTGAAGCTACTGCATCAAAAGCACGAGATGGTGTTTCAAAAACATCAACAAAATCGCGTCGACGACTTACTTTCTCACCATTTGTGACAAGTTGCGATAACGTGTAGACATCAATTCGTAATTGCCCTTTCTTAGAGAAACCTGCTAAAAAGAAAGGTATCATGATTAGTGTACCCTTGTCTCCAGCATTTTCAATCGATATTGGAACTGACAGATCCGAAAGGTTTGACAACTGCTCTTGTATTAATTTACTGGCGGATTGAGCTTCTGCAAAAAATCCATCTCTTTCTATTAGAAGATCCCGAGCTGTTTCTTGAATATCTGAGAGTATTTCATCTCTCCTAGATTTGTCTCTTTGTAAAGCAGCCTGTCTAGATTCTATAGTGTTCTTGAGATCTTTTATTCTGTCTTTCTTCTTTTCAGACGATGATGCAGAAACCAATGTGAGTTCAGATTCAAGTTCAACAATCTGCTTCTCTAGAGACTTAATTCTGAGTTCTAATCTTGATAATGTTGATTGAGAGGCATCTTCCTTGGATCCAACTGTATTTTCAACTCTCGACGATATCGAATCTACAAGTTCAGTTATGGTGTCTTCAACAGAACTTAGAGTATCTGCTGTTTCTCGTAGCAGATCTATTGATCTTGTGAATTCTTTTTGTCCAAGAAGACCAGAAAGGTTGACTGCGAAGGGCTCAATATTATTCCTAAGAGGTCGTTCAAGTATATGTGCGACACCACGTGACATTAGTCCACTCATCAAGCCAAGAAGGGTTGTACGACTTGTTGCTCTGAGTGGAGAAATTAGCGTACGTGCTATCTTTATGGCTGCTAGAAGATCACCTGTATCGATATTTTCCATCAACGAGGTCACATCTGGATTTTTGTGACATGTCAAAGATTCACTAGTAAGTCCAAATAGTTCTACTAGGAAACTGCGATTTGTGAATGGAGATTGTATAATAACAACAGGTAGATAGCACTTCAAAATGAACTCAAGTTCACGACCCTCTCTCTGGTCAATGGCACGCATTACCATACCAGCTAGAACATAGTCTTCTGGCACAGCTTGTTCCATTGGTTGACCTCCGGCCAACTGGAGTCTCCTCGTAGCTGTGGCAGGTACAATGAGGTTCCAGCGTTCAAGGTCCATCGTGATTCCTATAGTTGAAGTCATAGGAATGCTTTTCATACTTTCTTATGGAGAGACGATTATTAATTTGAACGCGCCTCACACATTTTGGAGCAAAGTGAATGAGAAGAAATGATCCACTACTCCTACCAATTTGTCCCATATGTGGAAAATACAAAGGAGTAGGATATTGCAGAGACCCAAATTGTCGCGGGTCAAAAATCATATCTAAAAGAGAAAATGAACTAACAATCAGAAAGAGATCCAATAACAAGTCATGTAGTCTTTGTGATAACGACGCCATTCTATCTTGCTGTAGATGTTACCTGGGATACTGCAAGAAACATGGAATTGCTGAAAATGAAGAGTATCTTGTGAAATTAGATCAACGTGTAGGAACATGCTCTATATGCAAACAGATAGTGTGTGAAAATTGTTGGATTCTTGAAGGAGATGGAGCTATAACGTGTCTAGAGCATCACGAAGGTGGTTCCAGACATCATAAGTAATCCGTAAATAATCGAGCCCTATACGTAACGGTCAAACATTTATGGATAAGCGTAACCTGAGTTAATGGGGCACGACATGCCAGAAGCGACGTTTGTAGTTCATCTAGACGATTTTCAAGGGTTCATTGTTAAACAACGACATCCTATGACATTAACACTTAATGAGAAGGTCCTGAATCTAGTCTTTGAGAAACAACAGAAAGAGAAACAGGACTTGATCTTGGCTGAAATTGAAGGATTAAGAATTGCAATCTTCAGTTCTTCAGAATATCCTGGTTGGATGGTTTGTTCTTTACTTGGACCTGAAGAGGATTTCGAAGAAGGTCGTTCAAGAATAGCTGGTTCAGGGAGACTAATCCTTGCATTAATGAGTGAAGATGCTGAAGCTGTTAATCTTGAAGAGCTAGTAAACAGTGGCAGCGTTCTGAAAGAAAAGAGTGAAGAACAGAAATTGGCAAGCGTCTTTCTAACACCATCTTCAGCACTATTGCTAGAACGAATGCAAGCTGAAGGTGTAGAGAAGGCTGCTAAGCTATCAATCTGGTTAAAAAATCAAGTGCAGGACGAGGTGGATTTGCGTGAAGCTATGGCACCTCTCATGAATTCAGGAATAGTCAAAGTTGAGTTAATTGGAAAGACTGCGGAAACAGTTTTCCTTGTCAAAGATATTTTCGGGTACCGCGCTCCTCCAGTTGATTCAATATTGAAGACAAAGCAGAAGTCACCAAATATCGAAGAGAGATACAGAGAATTTGTGACCCAATTCTTTTCACCACCGCCTCCTAACAAAGGCTATAATCCAACTATTCCTGTTGATGATCCAAACTCCCCAATTCTTGAGGATCGAGAGAAGATATCGCGACTCATAGCTGATAGTTTGAACTATATGGTACTTGATACATTAAGAGCTGAACCTCTTACAACGAGCGAAATCTCTGAAAGGACAGCCTTGCCGGAATCAGTTGTAATGAATGTACTCTGGTCATTAGAGTCAGAAAAAGTTGTGGTACATTTCACTGAAGAAAGTCTCTGGGCATTACTTACGGACCCTAGAATTGAATCTTTCATTCCTGAATATGTTCTCCCACTTATCGCTAAGAAGGTATCAGAGAAAGAAATAACACCTCAAGTTGCACGCAGACATCTTGAGCTCTTGATTCAGAATTGTGGTGATGTGCAGTGATTAGAAGCGTCTATGTTCTTGGTGAACAGGGAAATATGCTTTATTCCAAGGATTATGCCAAGAGTGAGTCTAAAGCCAACTTAGTTGAGTTCCTTGTCAACCTTACACATTTTCTCAAAACAGTTGATCTTGAAAACAAGACTGAATTCATGAATGTGGCAATCTCGAGAATCTTTTTTGCACAGAGGGATATTTTCACTTTCATGTTCGTTGCTGACAAGGCTGATGATTCGACACAGATTGAGGAAAAGATGGACCAGCTTGTTGATTCATTCATGAGGGATTATGCAAACCTGGCAACCGCAAATCAGCCACTTGATGGATTTGATGAGAAAGTGGATGAGATTGCAGTCACAATGGTCAAAGTCGCAATTCTTGGATTTGCAGGAGTTGGAAAAACAACAACACTACACTTGTTGCGTGGAGAAACCCTGCCACTTGTTCACGATCCGACTATTGGTGTTAGTATAAAGAAATTACCAGAAGAGGTCGAAAACGCAAACATTGTGCTTTGGGACCTTGCGGGTCAGTCACGATTCAGCATCCTTTGGGCAAAAATGATTGCTAATGCGCAGGTTGTCATTATTGTGACTGATAGTACACTTGAAAATGTCCTTAGGAGTAAGAAGCTTGTAACTCTGGTTAAAGATGAGGTTCCTGATGCAAAAGTCATTGGAATTGCAAACAAACAGGACTTACCTACAGCCTTGACTCCTGAACGAGTAGGTCAGATTCTTAGCATTCCAACATACGAACTTGTAGCCATCGATATCTCCTATAGAGATCGTCTGATTCAGATTATAAGAAGAGCCATTCTAGAAGGCAAAGCAGAGGCAAAAGCTGCATAATCAGTGTGTGAATACTCAAAATCTGACGTGTATGCATCAAGGCAAAGGTTAAGAACCCAATAGAAAGAAGTAACCCAAACAGCCGCCTATAGGTGACAATAATGTCCTTTGACTTAGATGGAATTATGGCAAAACTCAAAGAAATTGAAGGATTCGCAGAAAATGTTGCTGAAACCAAGAGGCTTGCAGACAACTTGGCTGAGAACTTTGCCAAGATGAAGATGTCAATAAATCAGACAATCAACGATAGCTTCACTGAGATAGCAAACCAAATTGATACTTTGCGTAAGAATATGGAAAAGATGGAGAGCGTCAAGACAGAAGCCCCAAAAGCTGAAGCTCCGGCACCGGCAGAAACCACAACACCGGCGCCCGCGCCGGAGGTTCCGCCAGCTCCAGAGCCAACTCCTGAGGCAACTCCTGAACCAATTGCAAAACCTGTTCCTGAACCAACTCCGGAGCCCGCACCGGCAGCTGAACCTGAACCAGCTCCTGCTGTAGAAGCTGCACCAGCTGAAGGAAACGATCAGATGGACTTTTTGCTTCAACAAAAGGACAGATTGAAGGCTCAATTAACTGACTTGCGATTTGATTACATGCGAGGATACATTCCTGAGGATGAGTACAAGACAAAAGAATCAGACCTTGATACACAACTTGAGGATGTAGACAAGCAGATAGCTGCTTTGAAATAGGTTCATATCAATACAATTTGGCTCGCATTCGAAGCTCATTGAGCCTTCAATAAAAGAGTGCGAAGCCTAACTCTCTTTATACTTTGATAATTCTCTGAGAAGAGATTTCCAAGTGCACAAGTCAATACCTGCGAAGAACTACTCTTTCTTCTTAGTAGTTTTTTTGGCTGACTTCTTTTCATCAGCCTTCTTCTTTGTTGTTGCTTTTTTAGCAGGCTTCTTTTCATCAGCCTTCTTCTTGGGAGCTTCCTTCTTTTTCGTTTCCTTCTTGGCCGGAGCTTTCTTCTTCTTCTCCTCCTTCTTAGCAGGAGCTTTCTTCTTTGGAGCTTCCTTCTTCTTCTCCTCCTTCTTAGCAGGAGCTTTCTTCTTTGGAGCTTCCTTCTTCTTCTCCTCCTTCTTGGCAGGAGCTTTCTTCTTTGGAGCTTCCTTCTTCTTCTCCTCCTTCTTGGCAGGAGCTTTCTTCTTTGGAGCTTCCTT
>JBHLRQ010000086.1:11008-12418 GCA_048882385.1 Candidatus Thorarchaeota archaeon
CTTCTTCTCCTCCTTCTTGGCAGGAGCTTTCTTCTTTGGCTCCTCTTCAGGAGGTTCTTCTGGTTTTTCAACTGGAGGTAGGGGCTCAACAACAACCTCAGGTCTAGTATCCTTACGCTCCTTCTTTTCACCAACTTCTCGCCGTTTCCAAGCAAGTTTACCAGGTTTGACTGCTCCTGGTGCACCGGCTGCCATGAGTGCAATATCCATCTCTTCGGTAATCACAGTTTCCTTAGGAACAGTAGAAGCAACTTCTTCTAAAGCATCAGCCACCATTATTGGAGCGCCACCCTCTCTCTTTTCAAGCTCAGCAGGAGTAGTATAAACTGCAAATCCACCTTCTCTAATATAGGGAACAACTACTCCTTCGGACTCTTTCTCTCTCAGAATATTCCGGGCAACACTGATACGAATGTTGAATCGATTAGCAAGATCATAGCTAGTGACAGATTTTGCTTTCTTCAGATATTCATCAATACCTGAGGAAGTTTCGGGTTTTACAATTGCATCTCGAACGATTCTCTCTGTCTTTGCGGCTGATTTGCCCCACTTTTTACGGCTGATAGTGATTACTCTCCTAGACACCTATAACTAGGTTCACGGCGGAAAACTTGGGTTTGACTTTTAAAGATGCTCATTGCTCAATTTTCCAAGAATAGAACAAGAGGTAAAAACGACTATGGTTGCTACATTTGATATCAATGAACTCGCTGAAACATTGATATCATTTGCTTACCCAGAACTTGAAAAGAAAGAAGTTGTTGTATCTTGGGGGGAAACATCTGTTTTTGGACATGTTCGATGGGGCCACGAGGATCAAAGAATAAGTGTAAGAATCAACAAGAGAATAAGAGACTGGCATCAAGCAGGAATTACAGGACTTCTTTCACATGAACTTAGTCATCCTGCCCAGAGTGGTTCAGGTCTTAGAGAGAGGGAAACGGATCAGGATGTAATTTCAAGAGGATTGGGGGCGTATCTAGCTGTTGAGAGGTTACTTGCTGGAAAATATGACGACCATATTATTGGTCGAGGAAAAGATCGGTACTTAGGATATCAATCAATAAGAAACCAACTCACTTCATCAGAACTTCAGAATTTAGACATGCTAATGGCGAAGATGCAATTAAAACCAACATCGACTGCCAAAAATACTCTGTTATCTCATGACTCAATATTATTTCGAGAGAAGAGTGGAACCATAATGGCAATTGAGGGGATCCAATTCGAAATACCGGTGGGATTGCAGAATCCGGATATCAAGTTAGTTAGCAAGGAAGGTGTTGTATTAGTCTATGCAGATGAAGTGTTGATAGGTCAATATCAAGATGACACTTACATCTAATCGCAGCCTTTGATATCCTTGCGTTCTTTAATCACAAGCTTGTGTGAGAGGGAAACAGCGCTTCT
>JBHLRQ010000087.1:0-12302 GCA_048882385.1 Candidatus Thorarchaeota archaeon
TATGCTTGCATCATGGATGTTGCCGATGAATTCGAACCAGTTATTGCACCGACACCAAAACCAGAAGCCAAACCTGTGCCAGAGCCTGAAACAGTTGAAGAGGAACATGTTGAGGAGTATGTACCTGAGGTTGAAGCTCCCGCCGCGAAACTTACTAAACTACCCATTGAAACCATAGAAGGTATCGGAGATGTCTATGGAAAGGAACTCAAGGCAGCTGGTATTGCTACTGTTGCAGATCTAATGGTTGCCGATGCTGACAAGGTAGCTGAGGTAACTGATGTCAAAAAAGAACAGGCTGAACGTTGGATTGCAATGAGTAGGTTCGCTTGGCTTGATGAAGTGTCAGAGGAGGATGCTGAGGCAATAGTGTTTGCCACTGGTATCACAGACCTCGAGACACTTGCAAAAGCGTCTGCGGATGACATCTACAATAAGATTCAGGTAGCATTGGACGAGGGTGATGTCAGAGTACCTGCTGGATACAAGTTCAGCAAGGACAAGATCAAAACCTGGATTGACGCTGCGAAAAAGCTGACTTGATTTCAATCAGATACCCGGTGAAACACTTTCAGGTCCCAATCATTTTTCAGAACCTAGCCTTTCATCTTCACCTTCGTCTATAGACCAACCCTGCAATGATAAGTCCAATGACTATTGCTGGCAAACCAGTGAACATGGCCAAGATCAGAGCATTACCATAGATGTAAGTACCAATATGTTCAGCGACCAGTTGTAGATTGATGATTGTTACAACACCATAGATGATGAGTATAACTGCAATCAGTATTCCTGCAAGGTTTCTCCTATTGCTTCCTTCTGCCAAACGACTACTCTCCAAGTATGCTGGAACTCATTCACACTTAAGCTTCTTGAAATGGAAATGCACTACCCCCTGTCCCCTTTCCTTCTTTTGGAACTCAAAATGTAAGGTGTGTTTCTCCATGAGTTCACGCCTTCTAGTAGCCCTCTGTGGGTATATTGTCCACATGTACTCCGTGTATTATCCAGGTATCACCAGGGAACAGTGCCACATAACGCCAAGTATTATTAAGAATTCCAGTGGATACATAAGAAGAAGAGGTGTGTTGTACCACACTAAATGAAACACGCGGTGAAGCGAATATGACCAAGGAAACACGACCAACATCAACCCTCCAAAAGAACGCGGAAGTCCTCCATACACTCTATGGTCTGTTGGACAGTGACCGTGAACCAACAGACCAGGACGCGCAGAGTCTTCGTTACCTCTATGCAAGTTCCTGACTTCCTTTATGATCCTCATTTTCCAATGAGGTCAATTCGCTGTCTCCGTGTGCACCTCCCGGCATCATTGAGACACAGTGGGGGCGAGCTCCCCTAGGTTCGTCCCCCACACCAAATTGCGTGACTTGTGGTTAACACCCTCTTCCCTTCCCATCCGTGGTGATCAAGTTGGCGACGACTGAAAGAACAAAGTTGGCCCGTTCCAAGGGCACATCTACCATCCTCAGAAAGCATCGTCTCAAAGCCGATAGAACATTGCGTCGCCGTCTCAAGACAAGGAAGTAGTTTTGCAGACTCATTCAGTGCATCTTGAACTTTGGATATCATTAGAACACGTGTTCTAAATAATCAGCAGACTTATTGTGTGGGACTGATGATTTCTCTCAAACTGTTTTATCGGTGAATGAAATGAGTGAGAGTTTGATTTCAAGATTGAAGTTGGTTTCCATATTCATCTTCTTGGGATTTCTCATGACGTTGGGCATGGCGGCTATAATCTTCCTCAACCCTGGAGGTGGAAACCTCTATGAGATTCGACCTATTGCAAATGTGATTAGTGATTTATTAGCAGCGTCTCCATTGGACATAACAATCAACCTTGCAAGTCTAATATTTGACAACTTCTTCATGATTGGCTATCTGGCTATATTCTATGGTTTGTATCTCGTAACAAAGGGAAAGGATGAACTATTTGCGAGGATAGCATTCCTCCTTGGAGTCGTCACGTTTGTTTCTGATATGATAGAGAATGCGTTTCAGGCCGCTCTCTTGACTGGAGTTCCCAATGGCTGGGTACCTGCAGACAATATGTTCTCAACATTCTGGGTTGTGATGTTCCTGAAGGACATTTCGAGCTATATGGCTGGATTTGTGTTCATCGTGATGCTTTTGGTTTCCCTGAATATTCCTCGAGACTTCAGGGAAGAGAAGCTCATCTTCATAATTCTGCTGGGAGTCTATGTCATTCTTGGAGTCATAGCAATTATTGACCCATCACTTCTGGTGTTCAGGAATCTCAGCTTCATGATCGACCTATTGATTGCATCAATACTCTTCAGGAAGATGGCATCTGACCTTGGATAGTGAACCCGGTGCGTACGCGCCCGAGTGAGAAGTACTACCGTGACACTGCAAAGTACTATGACCTCTTCGCCTACAGACCTGATGAGCAATTCTTCAAGGAAATAGCCAAGAGGTATGGTTCCCCCATCCTCGAACTTGCATGCGGTACAGGTAAAATCTCTCTTCTACTTGCAGAAGAGGGCTATCAAACTGTTGGAGTTGACTTATCACAAGAGATGCTGGAAATTGCTAGGGAGAAACTCCAACAGTTGTCCGATGATGTTCAATCTCGAGTGGCTCTTCATCGAAGGGACATTACCAATTTCAATCTTGAACGTAAGTTTGCTTTGGTCATTATCCCGTCTGCTTTCAAGTTCCTGCTATCAACTGAAGACCAACTAGATTGTCTGAAGCACGTTCGAGAGCATCTATTAGATGATGGTGTCTTCGTTCTCGATCTCTATCCTGGGGAGGTCACTGATCAACAGGGAACGCATATCACTGAACCCATTGAATTGGATGGGATGAAACTGGTTAAGACTTACAAATATTCAAATGACCTAAACACACAGCTCCGACACTGGGATGTTGAGATATCGAAAACACATCCGGATGGTTCCGAGGAGCAAATCAAAACACAGTCTACGACTTCACTCATTATGCCTCGGGAAGCTGACCTCCTGTTGAAACTTGCAGGATTCGAGATTGTAGAGGAATACGGGGGTTGGGAGTTCGGCACATACACTCCTGAAACCTGGACAAGGATTCTTGTCTTGAAGAAACAGCATTAGTAGCATCTACATGGTCTTTCGAAATTCCAACAGGAGTACAGCTAGAATGGCATTTACCATCCCTACAATGATGAAATAGAATCCTAGTCCTTTTTTCGTATTAAGATTTCATAATGAATTATCATTAGATTGAGAACTGAGGAGATTTTCATCTGTGACATTGATGCACTTGGGATGCCAGTTCTGACAGCTACTGAAACTGAGATTCGTCCCTGTTATTTTGGTAGATAATAGCACAATTAGGATGGATGTACTAACCTATTATTCTGCTTTGATGTGAAGTTAAAAATAGAAACAGGCTTGAACAGAGGAGAGTAAGATGGCTGTAGCTTTTATGGCTGCTCTAGAGCAGTCTCCAGAAACCTATGACAAGGAGTTCAACAAGGTTCTAGGAGGTAGACAGGTTCTCATCCGTGAGAGATTACTTGAACTCGTCAAACCTGGTATGCGAGTCCTCGATCTTGGATGTGGACCCGGTTCGTTTACACAGGAAGCATCCAGAATAGGAGCAGAAGCAGTTGGTGTTGACTCAAGTGAAATTATGATTAAAACAGCTCAAAAGAACTCAGCTCAGTTGGAGCGAAGTCCAGTTTATTTCGTAGCAGATGCGCTCGAATTTCTTGAAATTCTAGTACGGAACCTGTCAATTCCGAATGGCGGTCCTGCCTACGCTGATGTCCCACAACTTAACAAGAAATATGATTTTATTGTAAGCTCTTTTCTTTTGTCTGAATTAAAACCTCATCAACGTGAGCTCCTTCTACAAGGCATTGGGCTGGTTTTGAATTCAGATGGGATATTTGGAGTGGCATCAGAAACACTTCCAGAAAAAGGAAGCGCACGGAATAACTTCTGGAAACAAAGATCAAAAGCTCAGAAACTAGCTAATAAGAAACTAATGCCACCGGTTGAAAAACTTGAATCGATTACCGAAACATCAGGGCTGAAAATTACAGCGTTTGAAAAATATGGCCCTGAGATCTCGTTGGTACTAGGAAAAATTGGGGACAATCCACCTCAATCGGTTTATGAGAATAGACAACGAGAATTCCAAGGCGTCAGGGCAAGGAGCAGAATCTGGTACGACCATCTTACAGGGGGATGGAGAGGCATTCCTCTTCCTGCCGGATTATATAGAGCGGGGAATCCATCGAAAGGAAGTCCTGTTGTTGTCACAGCGAATTATGAGTTGACATACTACACGGTGATGAGAGCTCTTGCAAAAGACAGTGTAGATGCATGGGTCTTAGTTTGCGATACTAATGGGATTAATGTCTGGTGTGCAGCTAGAGGGAAACACTTCCATACAAGCGATGTTGTTGAAATGGTGAAGCTCACACAGCTTGAGAAAGTTGTTGATCATCGAGAGATTATCTTGCCACAGCTCTCTGCAGCTGGTATGGACACTAAAGAGATTCGTCAAAGAACTGGATTTCGTTCTCGTTATGGACCGGTCAGGATTCAAGATTTAAAGAAGTGGCTTGATTTGGATAAACCTAGACCCAAACCCAGAGACATGGCCACTGTAACTTTCAATCTAAGAGAGAGAATGGAGCAGACAGTAGCGCATATCCCCTTTCTATTAGCAGTACTACTTGGTCGTCCGCTTGCTGTTCTTTTAGGATCAATATTTCTGATCAATGTGGTAACCACTCTGTTCTTGCAATCCTTATCACTGCAGGTCTTTTCTGTTAGCCTTGCCATTGTGATATTTATCATTGAGATTTTCATTGCATTATATGGTAATGCAATCATCTTGGGGCTGATTTTTCCTATTCTTCCAGCAAAGGGAAATTCATTCCTCCGCCGGGGTCTTGGATTAGCTGCTATCACTCTCCCCTTCGCATTTATCCTCATGTTCCTGCTCGGGGCTCATTGGACTGAGTATGTTGTCTGGTCAGTTGCACAATTCGTAATGGCTGTTTCATTGACTATGGACTGGTCTGGGATGACTTCAGTAAGCGACCCAAAAGTGATTGAACGGGAATATCCCTACATGATCTACACTATTTTTGTTGGGATTGTCATAATCATAGGATTCAATATCATTGTTTCACTTATGGGATGGTGAAGGAAATGACAACTGTAACTACAATCTCAGACTCTGGCAGGACTGATTTTTCCTATGATCCAACAAAATGTAACAGGTGTGGTAACTGCCTTGAGGTGTGCGGGTTCAATGTGTGGGAACTCCCTGAGTCTGGTCCAGCCATTTTTGCTAGACCTGACGACTGCACCAATTGCACTGCATGTGCTAAAAATTGTCTAGGTGACGCAATCACAGTTATGAATCTGGGTTGTGGTTGTGTATGGAATCAAGCAAGAAAACGCAAAGGTGATTGTCAGGAAACTGTTGTTGGACCAAAACAAGAGAGCCGCTCAAGTAACACGAGCTGTTGTGGTTAGAATCTTCTCTCGTTTTTAGAATCTAATAATCGTTAGAGTTAAATCAGAACAAAACGCTGTTGCTGTAACCTACTTGATTGAAGGCGGGAAAAGAACTCAACGAAAGAAACGATAGAACACCTGTTTCAAAGGTCGTTTATGCGAGACACTTCAGAGTAGAGTATCTCACATTTTCTGCAGAGTTTCCGCATCACTTTGGAGTAGGTTATCAATATCAAAAGGAGTGTGACTAAACTGAGTAATTATCCAACCAAAGATCCAGTGCTTGTAACCTGCGGACTTCCATATGCAAGCGGTCGGATGCACATCGGTCACCTCAGGACCTACGTGCCTGCCGACGTGTTTGTCAGACTCCTGAAGAAAATGCGAGTGGATGTCACGTTCGTCTGTGGGTCTGACACCCATGGTACGCCCGTCATCGTGCAGGCTGAAAAGGAGGGTCTCACACCAAAGGAGACTTATCAGAAGTACCACAAGATTCTGGAGGACACCTTTCCCCGACTCAACATCTTCTTTGACAACTATGGGCACACAGACAATGAGGAGAACCACAACCGGACCATCCAGATTGTCCAGACCCTCGTGGACAACGGACACATCTACGCAAAAGAGATTGAGACCCCATTCTGTGATACATGTGGTCGGTCTCAACCTGACCGTTTTGTACGGGGTGAGTGTCCATATTGTGGTGCAGATGCACGTGGAGATGAGTGTGACCAGGGATGTGGCCGATACATCGAGCCAGGTCTGATCCTAAACCCTCGATGCGCAGTGTGCGGAAACCCCACACGGCCAATCACTAGGAAACACCAGTTCCTTCGACTGAGTGCGTTTGAGGACTTCATCGGAGAGTACCTACAGACAGTTGACGGTACCAAGAACGCGAGGAACTTCGCACTCGGGTGGGTCAAAGAGGGTCTCAGAGACTGGTGCATCACACGAGACCTAGACTGGGGAATCAAGTTCCCTGGGGACGACTCACTTGTCCTCTATGTCTGGGTTGACGCACCGATTGGTTACATGTCGAGCACAGAGCAGTGGGCAAAGAAGATTGGTAAGCCTGATGAATGGGAGAAGTACTGGAAACCCGGTGACGGTCGATTAGTACACTACATCGGTCTGGACATTGTCCAACATCATTGCATATTTTGGCCTGCCATGCTAAAGGGCAGTGACTACAATCTACCATTCGCTATTGTTGCATCAGGAATGGTCAAGATCGAGGGCCACAACTTCAGTCGCAGTCGTGGCTATGTGGTGTGGGTCGAGGAGGACTATCTTGACAGGGGTCTTGACCCTGACTATCTCCGATACTATGTTGCTTCGTACACGTCGCAGACAAAGGACTTAGACTTCAGCTGGGACGCATTCGCTGAGAAGGTAAACAACGAGCTTGTGGCTACCTTGGGGAACTTCCTCTATCGAGCCATACACTTCACTCACAAGCACTTTGGTGAGGTACCAGAAGGGAAACTCGATTCAAATCTTAAGAAGGAACTTGAGGCTGCGATTGAAACAATAACTGATGCAGTGAATGAGTATGAGCTCAAAAAGGTCGCTGACGAAGTTCTCAGGATTGCTTCAGTGGGTAATGAGTATTTCCAATCTCAGCAACCTTGGAAGCTTGTGAAAGAGGACAAGAAGAAGACTGGTGAGGTCTTGTTTAATGCTCTAGCCCTAGCTAAAGCACTAGCCATCTTCATTGAACCATTCCTCCCATCAACGGCTGAAACGATATGGGCTCAGCTTGGAAACGAACCCAATACAGTTCATGAATCTCTATTGACCGAATCACTTACGCCTCCAAGCGTAGGGACCAAACTCATGAAACCAGCTCCAGTAATCTCTAAGATTGATGAGGATCTCCTCAAGGAGCTCAAACAGATAATAAGCGATCGAGTATCAGCTGCATCAGCAGCACAATCAGGAGAGGTTGAATTAAAATTGGCACCAATAAAGGACGCAATATCATTTGATGAATTCCAGAAAGTAGACCTTCGAGCAGGTAAGATTCTGAAATGTGAGAAGGTGAAAGGAATGGATCGACTACTCAAGATCGAGGTAGATATCGGTACCGAGAAACGCACCATGGCCACAGGTCTCGGACATCTTTACAAGCCTGAAGAGCTCGAAGGACTTACCGCTCTCTTCTTGGTCAATCTCGAACCCAAGAAGATTGGTGGTATTGAGAGTCATGGCATGATTCTTGCAGTCGAACGGGCTGACAAGGAAGGCGAATGGGTGCCTGTGAAGCTTGAGGAAATTCCGCCTGGTAGTAAAGCTGCGTAATTCTAAATTTGAGAGATGAATCAATCATCTCTCATCATACTTTTTTCTACAGACCAAAAGGATAATATTAACAATTGTTAATTAGTTTCGTTATGAAAAGACTAGTTTTCGTTTTAACAATTATGTTTACGCTCTCCCTTGTAGTACCAAATATCGTTGCGCATGTGCCAATTTCTGCACAGGATGGTGAAACGATGGAGACCGCATTCTTCATTGAGGAACCTACTAAGAGTTGGGTGATCTATTCTGAGCTCCATGAAGCTGGTCACCCTAAATATTTCGCATTTGAAATTGATGCTGGAACACGTATCAGGATGCTACTTTCAATTCCTGTTACCGTTGATTCATCGAGTTTCAATCCCTCGATTGCTCTAATGGGTCCTGGAATTTCAAATTCAAGTTCAATTCCTGGGTTTTTGGAGATTCCAGAATCATCTGGCGTGATGATAATTGAAAGTGAATCTGCAACTCCTGAGTATGAAGGTTTTACGCCCACTAGTTTCTACGCACTTATTGACATTGATATGCATGCTCCAGCTACTGGAGAGTACTACTTTGCAGTTTACGATGAATCCAATGAAGGGTCGTTTTCTGTTGCTTTAGGATACGTGGAAACATTCACTCTTACCGAATGGCTTTTGGTACCTTTTAGTGTCATGACAATTCACCAGTGGAATGGACAGAGTCTTCTTTCAATTCTTACTCCAATGGTTACGACGGTAGTAATTGGACTGGGACTTCTATGGAATCGAAGGGAGGAAATCAAGGAACTCGAAAGCGGAATTAGCTGGATTGGTGCCGTTGGTGCGCTGCTCTTCTTTGGTAGTGGCATCACAATATTCTATCAGATAGTTTTGGCAGCACTGTTTGCTATCAACTTACAAATAATCATCTCAGTTCTCTTTGGAATGCTACCTGTCCTACTAGGATTGTTTACAATTCGAATAGTACTGACTGAAAATTGGCAAAGCATGAGGTCAAAGCAGATTCGGCTACTCATTCTGGGAGGAATATCACCATTTCTCTGGGCTGGTTTACTAATCGGTCCGACTTTGGTCATTCTCAGTGCTGTTTTTGCTTCAACCATCACAAAGACCAAAACCATCTGAGTACTGCTTTGTTATTGTGAGGAGTCTGATAACTTTCAGACTCCAATCAGCAATTTAACATGAGTATTCCTATCTAAGTTGAAACAGTTTTCGTCGTGACTTACTGACATCTTGAAACTGCTTCGTATCTTTGCTCTTTCCGAACTTATAGCCATAGATCTCTGAAAGTGTATTTTGAATTGATTCTCTTATTGTGAGAAGTTTTCGAGGGATAATTTTACGAATTCTATTATCTCTACATATGGTTTCATGACTCAAACCTTCAATCAATGGACGAGCTATGGTTGCTTGAATTGGTGTAACAAGCTCAACCCAATAACTACTCAAATTTGGTGTGAGCAAAGGAATCGGGAATGCAAGTCTTTGTATCAACCCTGCCTCAGTAGCATACATTGTCATTAGATCTTGGTATGTAGTTATTTCAGGTCCTCCAATATCAAACGACTGTCCAACTGTATCTGGTTTCGAAATACATCCAACAAGATATTCTATTGTGTCTTCGATTGATATTGGTTGGGTCTTTGTCCTGACCCACTTGGGAGTTATCATCACTGGTAATCTGTTAACGAGATAGCGCATTATCTCAAATGATGCAGATCCAGGTCCTATGATCATTGCTGCTTGAAAAGTCGTAACTGGAGTTTTTGATGAACGCAGAATTCTTTCTACTTCTTTTCTGGAACGAAGGTGTAGGCTCAGCTCATCATCTTTTCTTCCTAATCCACCAAGATAGATTATTCTCTTTGTTCCTAATTCATCTGCAACTGTAACAATGTTCTTCGCTGCTTGTCTATCAAGATTTGCAAAGTCTTTTCCGGAATACATGGAATGAACTAGATAAAATACGACATCACAACCTTTCATGGCTTCTTTCAATTCTTCGATGTCTAGCACATCTACATGTACAGTCTGAACTTTTGGATGAGCTTTCCAAGATTGCGATTTTAGTTTGCTCTCTGTTCTCCATCCTGCGTGTACATTGTATCCTTCATCCACTAGCCGTTCCACAAGTCGTGAACCCACATATCCAGTAGAACCAAGGACAAGAATGTTGACCATACAGTTCCCCACAGATTTCTGTTATTGATTCATTACTTCACCTAGAGCGTTTTCCAGTGAAGTAGCTTTCTCATCAGATATTTCACCAGACTCTCTCCAAAAGATAGTCCCGTTCTTATCTACCAGATACAAGTAGAGTGTGTCTTCGGTTGGAATCTCTAATTGCTCCTTAAAGGGAGCTTTATCAATATACAGAGTTACTGTCCGCCCTCGTGTATCTCGTGATGGTATTCCGCCACGCATTCCGCCGTCAATCATCCTTCTAAAGAAGACATTCATCTTTCTGATTGTTGGTAGTTCGTAATAATCGAACCATTCCTTTTTTTCCATCAGATGTTCCAGGAAGGGAACCCAGCTGTTTACTAGCCCCTGTTGCCACTGTTGAAAAGGTACTAGGAGAATATTGTAATCTCCTTTCAGTTCTGAAGGGATCCTGATTCGATCCCCATTCAGATTGCTTCCAACCACATTTGGAAATTTATTTGTCATAATAACAACAAAAATATTCACTATAGTTATCAATATTTTCATAGGTCGATACAAGTATTATTGCATCAAGATGTTCTAAAAACATGCTTGAGGGATTATCATGAAGATTGACGAAAAAGTGAAAGATAGAATAAAGAAAGTACTCGATTCTCAAAGCATTGCAGTTCTTGGTACATCTAAAAATGATGAGCCATATTCGTGCCTTGTTGGATATGAGATAACAAACGATCTAAAATCAGCTATATTTGCAACAATGCGGAAGAGACTGAAATATGAGAACATTGCCGCCAATCCAAGGGTGACTTTGATCATTGATGACCGCGATCAAAAAGACAGTAGTTTCAATGAGACTACATCAATCACAATTGTTGGTAAGGCCAATGACATAGTAAATGAGGATCGAGAAAAGTACGCAGAGCTCCTTGTAAAGCGGCATCCTTCGCTAACCGATTTTGTGGAGTCACCAGACTGCGCAATCATTAAGGTTGATGTAGACAAAATCTATGTTGTGAGTGAGTTTGAGTCAGTTGTGAAAATTGGGAAATAAAACACAATTCATGAATTAATATCATATCACAATTCTGTGGTGTAACGAGTTTCTACATCCTCCCCTAATTTTTCCAATAGTGATTCGATAGGTTCAACATAGAAATAATGACCACATTTTCTGCACGCTACCATTCCTTCTCGAGACCTGTCATCATTATAGTATCTGTTTGATTCTCTACATAGTGGACACGTACTACGAGTTCCATTGAAGACAACGCGTTGACCATCCTTCTTAATCACTGTTGTAATCCCTGATCCTTGAACAGCAGGAGGTTGATCAAATACAGGAGGTGGTAATTTGAACCAGAATGCTACAGATCTTCCAATGAACCCAATCAGGATTGTGAAGAACACAATCGTGAAAATTGCAAACATAGTTGAGATACCTGATCCATAGTGCAAATTCCAGATATACAAGTAAGAAATCAAACCCGTAACAAGTAAAAGAGGTATAGCAAGCAACAGTCCCTGAACCAAGTAATCAGTCAGAGCCCTTCCAGTTCGGAACTCCCATATCCAATTCGCCACCTTGAGATTGCTCCATCCTCCACCAATTATTAAAACCAAGAAACTGAGTAGAATACCCACGAAATACAGGAAACTGTATCCAGAACTGATCAAACTACTTCCTACAAAGACTCCCCAGCCAGCAATCAAGATGTAAGTCAATAACGAAAGTAGTATTCCATGTGCAAAGAGCTTAGTCAATCCTATCGCCCAATTCTGATTACTAATAGGATTCAGACCTTGTCGGCTTCTTGACGGTGCATCTTCTATCAAGGTCGACTCACCTTCGCTCTTCTCAGATACCTACTGCAGACACAGGGTTTTAAGATTGCTGACTTCAGCCAATTGAAGAGATGCGAATCCTTTAGTATCATGAAGTACTGTAAAAAGATGTGGGCGTCCGTGAGGAATCATGGTAAACTGACCTTCCATTGGTTTACCACACCCAATGATCTCTTACTATCGCCCACCCCTTTTGAAGTCATATATTACAGCGGACTTGCACATCTCGTTGGTGCGGCGGGGAGAAGAAGAAAATGTCAAACTCGATCTATTTCCTTCGACATGCAGAAACCAAATTTGACCCATCACTCTCTGTTCGTGAGTGGTCTATTACTCCTAACGGAGTAACGGAGTCAAAGAAACTAGCAGCAACAGAAGCCTTTGGTTTCATAGAAGGGATAGTGCATTCGAGTGAAAAGAAGGCTCGCCAGACAGCTGAGGTCTTTGCTGAGGGACTCGATGTCCAGACATACGAATTGCCTGGACTGGATGA
>JBHLRQ010000088.1:0-12212 GCA_048882385.1 Candidatus Thorarchaeota archaeon
GCAACAACATCAGGATCTGAGCCCTGCACTGTTTTCACGAAAAGACCACTAATCAGTTCTTGCTCTAAGTACTCCATAGCTTCTGAGAACTCGATATAGAACACATTGAGGGGTGAGCTTACAATTCCAACAATCGCAAACTCGATTGTATTGTTCCCGAGAGTGATATTGACACTCTCACCATCTTGGATATCTAAAGTGTTGGCGATTGTAACATCAACTACAAGTTCATGATCAGATTCAATTGCTCTTCCAGATTCCAGCTTGAACTGGTGTAGTGAGCCTGTAGTGTTCAGACACAGAAGACTAACTAACCTTTCTTGATCAGAAACGATTACTTTTGTTCCCAATTTCAGATATGGTTCATACAATTCAATACTAGCGACTGCAGCAAGGATACCTTCTACCTGCGATGAGTTCAGAGGCTGTTTGAAATCTACCAAAAGATCCCATTGTTCGTATTGATTCATATATGTAGCAAGACTGTTGTTGTATCCTCCAACCATTGATGTACCCATGAATGCGACTCCTGCACCCAAAGAAATTCCAATAATCAAAAGAGCTGCCCGAGTCTTATTGAGTGACATACTCCTGACAACATATTTGAATCCGTAGCCTGTCAACCCAATCCTTCGACCTATCTTTTCTAGAATTGTTTCTTCTACGTAACCTTTCTCCATCATCCAACCTCGAATCGCTCGGATCGGTTCATATCTAGTTATTCTTCGAGTTGGGAAATAAGCAGCAAGCAGAACTGAGAGAGGACCAACAATTAGAGCAATTAGGTAGACAACAGGCTGCGTTGGTGCCGATTGCGCTTCCATATTATAGATTGACAGCATTGCACTAATGAATCCTTGACCCCCGGGTTCACCAAGCGGGATCGCAATTAGTGTTGTGACTAAAGCTAAGGCTCCAAGCCACAACAAATAGGCCCGTCGGATTGAGCTGCCTGAATAACCAAGAGATTTTGTGATTCCGATAGCTCGCGAGTTGGACTGAATTATTCTGCCAACTGTGGTGTAAACAACGAATGATGCTACAGCGAAAATGAGTCCAGAGAACAGAACTATGGCATCGTCTGCAATCTCAAACCTTTGAAGTTCAGAACTTCTCAAGTCAGTTACGTCTAAAGTAGTCACTATTGGATATGGCTCAATCTCCGACAAAACAGAACGAATTATTGTGGTTTGATTATATCCAGGTTCAAAACGAACTAGAATCTCATTCACAACATCTTTCTCTCCCACCCCAGTATATGCAAAATTCTGCAAAACGGAAATGTCAATCCAGATGGGAGCAATGGTCGCAAATGTTGCTCTCGATGGAGCATGTATCAGTTGCTTAGGATTTCTATGTGGTAACAAATGTTCAAGTGAACTTACAATTCCAACCACCTCTGTTTCGAATTCTGTGCCAAATACCGACATTGTAATCATAGACCCAATTGTCAAACCATTTGATGCAGCAAATGATTGCTCAACAAGAACTGTAGAATTATCTGAGGGATTCAAGTAAGTCCCCTCAGAAACAAGTAGTCTGAAAACATCAGGGGATGAATTCGGGTCAACACCATAGATATCTGCAGGATTCTCATCTTGGCCAGGAAAGCTGATTTCACCAAAGATATGGTATCTACTGGTGTATCCCTCGATTCCATCGATATTTTCTATCCCTGTTATATGATCCCGAGGAACTGAATATGCCACAGCCATAAAGTCAGGCGATGCATAGGTTTCGTACGTCGCATCAATGCTGACTCTCATAACTGGAAACATTGCAGAGAATGCAACGAAGCAAAAGACTCCAATGAAGACAAGTGTCAGGCTACTGAGTACTTTACCCTTCTGACTGAAGATCTCTTTCCTAGTCTTCCGTAGAAGTGTTCCAGCCATGCTTATTCTACCTCACTAGACTCAGAGATGCCATAGACCAACCCAGACCTTAGAAACACAGATCTGTCAGCCACTTTTGATACAGATGTCTGATGTGTGACAGCAATTATCGTTGTTCCGGTCTTTTTGTTCAACTTCTTCAGTAAGTTCCAAATCGCATCTGAAGTTTCAGCGTCCAAGTTACCTGTTGGTTCATCCAACACAAGAATGGGTGGTTCCTTCGCCAGACCTCTGGCAATTGCGACGCGTTGCTGTTCACCTCCGCTCATTTGGGAGGGATAGTTATTGGCTTTGTCAAGAATACCAACAAGATCGAGGTATTTCAGAGCTCGTTCACGAAGTTCATCTTTATCTTTGATATTCATTGCCATACCAATCTCAACATTCTCAACTGCGGTGAGTGTAGAAAACAAGTTATAGAACTGAAAGACGAGACCAGTCTTAGTGCGTCGGAAAGCGGTTCGTTGGTCACGATTCATATTTGAAATATCAATCCCTTCAATGATGACTTGACCTGATGTAGGAACATCAAGGGCGGCTATCATATTCAGAAGTGTTGTCTTTCCTGATCCTGACTGTCCCAATATTGCTAGGAACTCACCTTGCATGATTTCAAGAGAAACACCTCGAAGAGCGTGAACACGTGTTTCACCCAACGGATATTCCTTTTTCAAATCTTCAACACGAACAAGTGTAGTTGAGGTAGTCATATTATCTTCACCAACGTCTATTATTCTTCTCAAACGTATAATAACTGGAACGCTAACGCATCTAACTGAGGATAGGGAAATACTTTCTTTACGTTGAAGTAATAGTACATAAAGAACATTTTACCTATTGGGACTTGGTAGAAAGGATATGGATCTTGCCAAAGTGTCAAAGGCTCTGTCGAATCCTACTAGAGTCAAACTTCTCGATTACTTACTAGAGAAGCGCATTATGAATAAAGGAGACTTGATGACTGAGCTCGGCCTCGAGAGAGCGGCATTAGATCATCACCTCAGACCTCTGAAAGATGCAGGTCTCGTTAAGACTATGGATGTAGTTATTGACAAAGTCAGGAATTGCCTTTGTTTTCCATTGTTCTCAGTGGCTATAGAAAGTAAACTTGAGATATCCGCAGAAATTATTAGAGATATCGTAGGGAACGAGATTGAGAGCGACATAAATCACAATGAGATTCAAGAGAAGGCTCAAAATGAAGTGGAAAAAGGAAATCTGAATCAAGAGGATGCTGTTGCGATAGTCAGAACTCTCTTTGAGCATAGAGGAAGAGGTACAAAGAACATGTGCTCAGTTTGTGGAAGAATAAAGAAAATGGCAGACCTTTCTCTTTGTGACCATTGTTTTAGACCTGTGTGTACAAGCTGCCATCGCATAATCGAAAAAGGGTCAAGCAAAGAACTTCTCTGTGATAGATGTGTTTCTCAAATGTTTGGCTAGTAAAAGAATTGGTTGGAGGCCTGAGACCTCCAACTTGATACTGCTGCATCATGGTTCAAAGATATATGATGCAAAATGTTCAAGATGTATAGGTACACAGGTAGAGCACTCTGCTATGTCATCATCATACATGTTGATGAATGTCTGTGAAGTGTAATCTGTTGAGTGAATGGGTATGAAGTAACCAGGTTGCAATTTGTCAATCGCATCGACCACTTCTTCGTTTGTCATTGCTTGACAACCAGGACCCAATGGTAGAAGAGCAACATCTACCTGACCAGTCAAATCCTCATACTCTGTGATGTTCTTTGAATCACCTGCATGAAATATGGTGAATCCGTTTATGTCAATGAGATAGCTTGTCCAGTTAGCTGCAGAAGAATGACTAGCTACTAACTCGCCTTCGATCCACATTTCTGTGTACATATAGAAAGCAGTGACTGTGATGCTTCCAACTTGAACTGTGTCGCCAGGATTGACACCAACACCATCGTGGGCTGAAACTGCATCGCTCATATTTTCCGGAAAGACGTTAATCGTTCCAGTTTTCTGTAGCAGGTTCACAAGTGTTTCATTGTAGTGATCTCCGTGCGGATGCGTCGTGAGAATAGCATCTGCTGGAAGGCTTGAGTAGTTGTCTGGAATATTGTATGGATCAATGTAGATACGCAAGCCTTCTGCTTCAATCATAACTCCTGCGTTTTCAAGCAATGTAATTGTAATCGAATCATCAGGAGGTGGAGTGTTAAGGAGTGTGATCCCCACAAATGCTGATGCACCTATGACCACAATTGAAATGGCCATGATGGCAACTATTTGTGATGTCCTCGTAAGTTGCATATTTCAACGAGAGTAATTGAGAGCATAATTAAGGCATAGGGTCAACGCAGCAATTAAGCCAAAAGGCGGAGAAAAGACACAAAGTGTGCTAGCACCAACCTTATGATGTATACAGTTACGGCTACAATAGGTCATTTAGATGAATGCCAACGAATCCTTTGAGAAAGGAAGAGAAGAAATGGCATCAGGGCGTCTTGAGAAGGCAATTGAAGCTTTTGATCAGGCTACAAGTTCAACGCCCTCCTCCTTTGATGCTTGGTGGGCATTGGCTAGTGCGTGCAATATTTTTGGGACTCAGCTTGAGGCAGAAGGCGACTATACGCGTGCAAATATGTACAAGATTAAAGCAGCCTATTCATTTGACAGAGCGACAAGAGCAGATCCGAATGATTCTAGAGCAACCAAGGCAAAAGCATATGCTGAAACCATTCGTAACGCTCAAGAACGGAAGAAAGAACTAGGCAAGTTCTGACTCACGTTCTATCTCATAACGAACGGAAATAATGTCACCATGAGCCTGGCTATACGGAGAACTCGTTCATTCTCTTCGCTAAAACCAAAGAAGGAGGACATCCGACCCATTATCCTCAACCACAGAATCTTTCATCAACCAATTTGCTAAAAAAACTATGCAAAGATTAGTTTCAACCGTCAGACTTTGGGAGGGCCAGCTCTTATCCTCTTGCGAAGATCTTCAAACTCTGCACGCATCCCATTGATGTCTTCAAGGAACCATGTGGCACCAGTCTGAATCCAGGGCTCTATCACACTTGAATCCTGTTTTGAATCAGTTCCTGTCGTTTCACCACAAACAACTACATCGTAGTCTTTGAGAGTCCCTCTCTCAGTTCTGATTATTTTGAGAACATCCTGAAGCAACTTTGGAGTCACAGGCTCTGGCCAATTGGCATGAACCGGAGCAACTCCATCATATCGGGCGGCTCTTTTGAAGGGATCCTTGTTGGGCACACCTCCGCCAATCCATATGGGAATCCTGGGTTCTTGTTTAGGTTTGGGGAGGAATGTCATCTTCTCCAGCCTATAGTGAGTTCCATTGTGTGAGAAAGGTTCTCCAGACCATAGACCTGTGATTATGTCGAGACCCTCCTCAAGCATTTCAGCGCGAATCTTTGCATTACTCGCTTCCCCGAAATAGTCGAATTCCACCTCAGGTGGAGCACCGATAGCAAGACCGAGTATCAATCGACCCTTTGAAAGATGGTCCAATGTGACAGCCTCTCTTGCAACTTTCCATGGTCTCCTACGGGGTACTGGTGTTATGAGTGGTCCGAACCGTATTTTCTTCGTGTTACATGCGATAGCTGTCATTGCAATCCATGGATCAACAAATGGTAATACCATGTCCTCTTGTTTGAAGACCAACATATGGTCCCATAGGAAGAAACCATCCCATCCAGAATCCTCGACCTCAAGTGCAATTTCAACAAGTGTGTCAATATCTCCAAACCATCCAAAGTTTGGGATGTTAATACCATACTTCATCGCGAATCCTCGAATAATAATGAACCTTTCAATCCGAGATTAGTAACCATTGCTCGGAGTTCACGAGTGAAGATTAGTATCGCAATTAAAACTCAGATTCAACTTCTTTCTGGTCCCACCAATCTTCACGTTCATCAAATGAATATATCTCCGAAACTGAAAGGAGGTAAGTGCAGCTGGTATTGGGTAGAAGAGATTCCGTAAAATGGAAATTCTCTTTGAAAAGATCTAGTTCTTTTTCTTTGACAGCACAACAAAAATGAGAGCAATCGCAGCCAATGTAGCGCTTCCAAATATTCCGAGAGGTATCAATGGATCAAATCCATTTTGTGTGACACTGGTTGTGGTCGTCGACGGAGCTGTGGATGTTATTGTTGTTGTCGATGGAGTGTGTTCAATAATAGTAATGACAAAGACCGCTGAGCAGTAGTTATCAAATGGATCGTAAGCACGGACTTCCAAATAATATACTCCATTCTCTAATATGGTAGCATTTCGAATAACTCCAGATTCATCTATTATGAAGTATAAACTGTCGTTCAACCACCAATGGTGAATACCAGACTCATCCCAAGCTCCGAGTCTTTGAACGAAGGATGTTGTTGACTCGATTGTTTCATCAAGTGGTTCAACAATCCAAATGGGAGGAGTTGAGTCTTGGAGGGGGTGTATCAATATAGATAGAATACCAACCAGTACGTTTCCATATGGATCACTCACACTCACATTGATAGTATAGCGACCCGTCGGGAGAATTGTGTCATTTGTGATATGCAGTAGATGCCATCCATTTTGATATCCGGTGACGTTGAGCTGCCTTACTGACAGGTTGAAGTTGATTGTGTCATTGATAGCATATAGTATAATTCCAGATTGATCAGTTGCAATTAGCCCCACATCGACCGACTCACCAAGTTCCAAAACAATGTCAATGGGACCTACAATCCATTCTGGTGGAGTGATCTCTTGGACGGTCAATTGGAAAACTTTCGAAATGGAGACCCCGTAGATGTTCGTTACTATGATTCTCAATCCGTATTGATCGACTGGAAGATCTACAATTGACTGAACAACGCCAGAACTATCAATCGAAAATTGTGAGGTGTCGTTCACTTGCCAGGTTATTGGAGATGGTGCGGTGGCATCCAGGTCATAATAGAAAGGTTGGTCCCAGTAATCAAGAACTTGGTCAATTGGTAAATCGATCCACTCTGGTGCAAATGGACTATAGACGAGCGGATGGAGGTCAACATTCCCTGCATTTCCTGGGATGACATAGGAGGTTTCCCCAACCCCATCATCATCAGCATCGGATCCCCCATAGTCATCATAGAAATTACGATCAATGAAGTTAGAAGATCCAGTGTTTTGATCCCGGATGGTTACTGTATCTGGCAAATAATCATAACCACGTTCAATTCGGTTCAATGTCACATTGGTATCTCCAGTCATCGATCCTAAATAGATCCCAACCCAAAAATAGGGATCCCAAGAATCATAATCAACTATAATGTCGTTGAGAAATATATTATTCCCACTTCCATATTCTAGATCGATACCAAATCGTTCACTGATGATGGAGTTATGAGAGATGATATTATCATCACCATACATGATCCAAAAGCCTTCATTGAAAACCTCGATGGTGTTATGAGAAAAGATACAATATGACATCATATTTGCACTAAAGCCTACATCATTCTGCGTTATAGTGTTGTATGAAAATACACTCTCATCACCATCAATTTCAAATCCAATGAAATTATCAAGCAAAACATTGTGAGTGAAAGTGGTTCTAATGCCAAGGGATCGAATTCCGTAATCATTGCTAACACAGGTATTGTTAGCCACAATCGCAGGAATCATGTCATTGTAATCATTGAAAAATCTGATACCATAGTAATTGTTTGCGTTGCAGGTGTTGTTTGAGAGAATGTTTCCATGGGGGTGGTTTAATACATCAATACCATCCTGACCATTCCCATTGCAGGTATTCTTCGTGAAAGTGTTTTGATCAGCCTCTTCTGCATGAATGCCATCAATCCCATTGCTGACACAGGAATTCCTACTGAATATATTTGAATCGCAGTAGTTCTGATACATCCCATAATTGCTGTTCCCCGTGCAATCATTGTCTGCAATGGTGTTGTAATCGGAATCGTACATGTATATTCCATGTACGTTACTTGTGCATGTGTTATTTGCAAGTGTGTTGATATGAGAACCTATGAGATATATTCCGATTCTGTTGGAACTACACGTGTTATTCCTTAGAACTCCGTAACTCACATTATTCAGGTAAATCCCAGCTCCGGAACCGATAGAGGCACCAGTCAAATTACAGGATTGGATAGTAAAGTTAACTCGCGTGTTAGTTATGTTAATACAATGGCCGATACCACCAGCTCGGTCTATCTCCAAACAAACTATCTCATACGGATACTCTGAGGATCCATCTCCGTCCCAACCTTCTGACAGAGCTGTTTGACTGAAATTGTTATCACCGTCAATTGAGATTGGAGTGTGGGGAGTGTATGCAAGGATAGATCTTGAGCTCTCAATATTGGAATGGAACGTGGTTGAAAATGGAGTTTTGAGAACTGGTGAAATTGGCATCAAAAGAAGAATGAATACAAATGAACCAACAACCAAGTAGATTCCTTTCCTATGCATGAACATGCGCTCCTTTTTGCGACGAAACAGGTAATGGAGTGTTCATGGAATTCACTTAGGTTGAGTCATTGTTGTAAGTTATCCACAATCCCTTTCGCATTATTTTCTTGATTTGAATTCTTATTAATGGATTCACACATCATGATAGTCAAACGTTTAGGGTGCGAATACTCATGAGTCGTTTTGAACTCGAGAACCCCTCAGACTCGTACAATGGGAATCCTTGATCAGAAGCATGAAGGAAAATCAATCCAATCTCTTCCTTCTTGCAAACCTCTATGACATGCTTGAGTAATACTCGTCCAACTCCTTTTCCACGATGATCGCGTTCGACGAACATATTTGCCAGGTAAGCATAGACTCCTCTTTTTTGAGACACCTGTGGCAGGACTCTGAAGGGACTAATACAACAACCAGCTATAACCTCATTATTCTTCTCAACTAAGAAATAGCGAAAGTATTGTGTCCAATCATCCTTGAGGTATTGTTCTGTAAGCCTCGCAGACTCCTCAATATAATCCTTGGATTCACCCATATCAGTGAACATTCCAATTCGATGGTGCAGAATCCACTCACTGTCATCTCTTGTTGCTTCCCGGATTTTCATTTGTAATTCACACTTCTCTTGTGTTCACTGAGTAGTCTGACTAGAAACCCAGAAGCGATTCCCTCTTTGCAACTGAATCGAGAACACCTCCACCATCTACATTAATGACCTCACCGACAATGTAACTGGCTCCTTCTGAGGCGAGAAACACCACAGTTTCAGCAATATCTTCTGGTTCTCCAACTCTCTTTAATGGAACTTCTACGGCAATATATCGTTCAACTTTTTCCAGAGTCCAGCCAGTTGCTTGTTCAGCCATTTCTTCAGGCTTCCATGTTCTAATCAGTCCAGGCGTGATGCAGTTTACATTAATTCCGAAGGGAGCGAGGTCTCCTGCTAGGCCAAGTGTCAGTCCAATGAGTCCAGCCTTGCTGGCGGGATATTGAACACCTGATGAGAGGCTACCACTAGTTCCCGCACCACTAGAGATATTGATAATCTTTCCATATTTCTGAGGAATCATTTTCTTTGCAACAGCCTTCGCAAAATGAAAAGCTCCTGTCAGGTTCACTGCTATGACCTTGTCCCAAGTTTCTTGAGATGTTTCTGTTACAATCGCATATCCCCCTGAGATGTATGCATTATTCACAAGGATATCAATTCGCCCGTATTGTATGAAGACATCTTCTACCAAGGCTTCGACTGCTTTTCTATCTGAAACATCTGCAGTATAAGCAACTGCACTGAACCCCTTTGCTTGTATGTCAGCAGCAACCTTCTTTGCTCCTTCACCATTGATATCCACAACAACCGCAGTGGCCCCTCGTTTTGCAAACGCCCAGCATGTAGCTGCTCCAATTCCCCTAGCAGATCCAGTAACTATAGCAACTCTATCTTTGAATTCCAATTCTTTGTCTCCATATGATTCAATGCATATTGATATGAGAGTAACACTCTGCTATTAGAAAATAGCGAATCTGGTATAAGTTTGTTCAGGGGAAACTTCAAGATATGGATTGTCTACTTGGGATGCGAGTAAAATGCTGAAGGACAGGGTTGTTGAATATATCGACGAAATAAGTCAGAAGTTGATTGAGATAAGTGATGAGATTCATCGTAATCCAGAGTTGGCTTTCAAAGAGGTCATCGCTTCAAAACTTTTGGCAGAGGAACTGAAGAAAGCTGGTTTTGAGGTAGAGTTAGGTGTTGCAGGGATGGAAACTGCAATTCTAGCAATCCATCCAGAGAAATCAGAAGGACCGACTGTCGCAATCCTTGGAGAATACGATGCTCTCCCTGAGATAGGACATGCCTGTGGTCACAACCTCATCGCCGCAGCTGGTCTTGGTGCAAGCCTTGCTTTGGGAGTTGCAAAGAAGGACCTTCCTGGAAAACTGATCTTCATGGGAACACCTGCTGAAGAAGACATTGGAGGAAAGATCGCAATGATCAATGCAGGTCTGTTCAAAGGTGTTGATGCAGCTATGATGTTTCACCCCTCTGCAGGATACACAATGGTTGGGCGAAAGGGACTTGCTTTGACTGAGGTTATTATTGAGTTCCATGGAAAACCTGCTCATGCAGCAGCAAGTCCGGAAAAAGGAATCAATGCACTCGATGCTATTATCCAGACATTCAATGGAATCAATGCAATGCGTCAACACATCTTGAGTTCATCAAGAATTCACGGTGTGATCACTAATGGAGGAATAAAGCCAAACATTGTACCTGAGTATGCTTCTGCATCTTTCTATGTGAGAGCTAAGAAGGATGACTATTGCAAAGAATTAGTGAAAAAAGTAGAGAATTGTGCCAAGGGAGCAGCGAAAGCAACAGGTGCGAAATTAAAATTCAAAGTTGTATCACCGTCATATCAATCACGAAATGTGAACAAGGTGATGGGAGATCTGTTCATAGAGAATCTCAAAATACTTGAAGAACCGATCAAACCATTGCCTGAGGGCAGTGGTGCTGGTTCGAGTGATATTGGAAATGTGAGTCAAGTTGTTCCAGCAATTCATCCCTACATCTCAATATGCGATGATAGCATAGCTGGACATTCTCAAGAATTTGCAGCCGCTGCCGCTTCATACCATGGAAATAGGGGAATGTTAGTTGCAGCAAAAGCTCTTGCAATGACTGCAATAGACTTGTTGACAGATTCTAAAGTAATGGAACGAGTGAGAAAGGAGTTTGAAAACAACAAGTCTTAGCCATTCTTTAGTGTCATCCTAAACACACATCTAAGTCACTATACCTCAGACTTACTGATTCGTTGTCGTCGATTCAGGAAATACATGATGAGAACACTACAACTGAGTCCAATTCCTACACCAATTCCAAGTATTCCCAAGCTTGTGGGAAAGTCTATCGGAATACCAATAGTTGTAGAAGTGGTGGAAGTTTCATTGTTTAGTCCGTTGTCTATTTGAAAGACGAATACAACCTGAATCCAGTTCCCAGCCGCATCTGTTGCATCCACAAAGAGGCTATGGAATCCATCAATCATTGGAGCTGTCGTTACAAAGGGAACATCCCATTCAGTCCACTCGGCCAAATCCCAATGGAACTTGACATTTGTCAGATGTGAATCCAAGATGTCAACAGTGATAATCGTACCTCCTATTATTGGAATTCCCTCAACTGGTGAAGAGAGAGTAATCTCCGGAAACGTATTATCAATCACAAACTCGAATGATTCAGAGTGGCTATTTCCAGCCTCATCAGTTGCATTGATGATCAGCTGATGTATGCCTTCAATTGGAGGTGCAAAGAGTGCAAAGGATGAATCTTCATAATAGACCGTGTCTGAAGAATCCCATCTACATCCTACTGAGTCAAAATGAAGATCTGTTATCTGGAAATTCATCTGAGTTCCAGTCTGAAGAACGGCATAGTTACTGATATTCAGAAGAGAGATTGTGGGAGGAGTATCATCTGTGAAGAACTGATAATGTGTCAGTCGCTGATTTCCCGCGATGTCTGTTGCATTCACAAACAAATCATGAACACCCTCAGTAGCTGGAAGTGGTGTTTCGAACTCTGGTTCAAAAAAGGAATCGTCATCCTGATCCCAGTGGTAGGATACTATGTTGAGGTGTGTATCATTGATTTCAAGTTGAATATTCGTACCTCCATTCATACTTGAGCAGTTCAATTGACTTGTGAGTGAAATATCTGGTAGCGTATCATCACATGTCAATGAGAACTGGGTATAGTTCCAATTACCTGCTGCGTCTGTTGAATTCACGTGGAAAATATGAACTCCATCACCTGAGGGCAGATATGTCTGATAAGGTTCGGGAAATGGA
>JBHLRQ010000089.1:0-12108 GCA_048882385.1 Candidatus Thorarchaeota archaeon
GGAAACGGGTTCTTGGAAATGGACAGGTTTCTCGGTTTTGTATCAACTTGCCTTGGCCTATATCGTCACTACTTTGGTGTTTATCATAGGAGGGATGTTTCTTGTATAGTAACGAACTGCGCCTTCCAGAGAACGGCGGATGGCCTTCAATATTCACTCTCGTTATAGGACTATGCTATCTCATTGTGGGATTCGTCCAGATTTTATCTAGTGTCAAAATCATTGCCCCCATCATTGGATTCACAGATTTAGTAGGTGGATTTCTACTGATGATTGTGGCATCGGTCTTCTTGACTGGAGTCAGTCCCCTTTCAAACAACAACCAGGAAGGGTATGCCTACATTGCAGTGGGATACATACTCGCCGCAGTAATGTTTGCACTTCAAGTTCTTGTGATACTCACAAATGCTCTCGGATGGTTTCTTCAATTTGAAGATTGGTTGGCCTGGAATATCATTAACGACATAACACCATCACTATGGATGTTTGTTATTCTCATGGCTGGCACTGGGTCTCTCTGGGTTATTGGTAATATCAAAGGAAAGATGCTTGGAAAGATTGGTGGTGATGTAGAAAAATGATCAAGAAACTATTGAAGCTCTTACTAGAAGAAAGGATTCTTGACAAGAATGAAATTGCTCGACGTATTGGTGTTCAAATTGAAACCCTAGATGATATTATTCGACTTATGGTTCAACAAGGTCTCCTAAGAACTGAAGTCAATAATTGTGAGGAAAATACTGCATGCGCTAGCTGCCATAACCACGAAGGGTGTGACATGACTACTTCAACAGGGCAAGCATTCTTTGTAACGGAGAAAGGAATAGCGTATGCAAACATGACTGGAGGTAGAAAATGATGGCTGCTGATGAGGATAGAGCAGAACTGACAAAGGCACTCGAAATGTATGTCAAAGTCGCTTTTGAGCTGCAAGATGAATTGGGATATGCTACAGTTTCGGATATGGCTGAACGCCTGAGTGTAAAGGCACCTAGTGTAACAGCAGCGCTTCAGAAACTCGATAGTATGGGTATGGTGAAGTATCGCAGATATCAGAATGTGAAACTTACCCAGAAAGGTATAGCTGTAGCAAAGAAGCTGGACAAACGAAATAAAACACTATTGGACTTCCTCCTTATGATTGGTGTAGATGAAGACATAGCCAAAACTGACGCCTGTGAGATAGAGCATGTTGTCAATCCAGAAACAATCGAGAAACTGGCTAAGTTTCTGGAGAAACTCTAGTTATCAAAGAGCACATAAGGTAACACGAAAGTCTAACTGCGCTTTGCTTAAATGTTAATGGAACATATTCTTCAGGTTTAGGAGGTAACCAACCTGAGTTCGAGACCCGAAGTTCATAGGATTCTCGTTGCTGGAGACGAAGAGCTTGGGTTCAGTCTATGTGCCAAACTACTTGACAGAAATTTGACTGATCCTAGAACATTAGCTAGAGAATCCCTTGAAAGTGAATGGCCAGAGGATGAGTGGACAAAACTAGTTTCAGTAATTGAAGATGGAGTTGTCACAACATATGAACTGGATTTGGAACTTCATGGTCCTTGGGTTTGGGAACTCTATAACACTCTTGAGCCCCGTGATTACTTCAGAAGATTCTCAGGAGTTGTGTTGTGTGCAAATCCATTCAGAGAAACCCTTCCATCAGAGCTTTCGAACATCATGAGTTCTGTTGAACTTCATGTCGGTCATCGCCTGCCCACATTAATGGTTGTCGACAAATCAAAGAGACTTCTCAAAGGGCAGACAGCTGCATTGAGAGAGATTGCAGAAACCCTTATGGTTCCCATAGTGTTTGTAAGGTTGAACACAGGGGAAAACATCGAAAAAACTTTCAAGATTCTGACAGAGAAAATCTGTGGCTGCTCATCAAGCTAAGCTTGGGTTTCACTCTATCTGATAGGGTTTTCAATTATACCTCAAACATTTTGAATACTTCCGATCTTTTTTCACGAATTCTGCTATCAGAAAATCGAGCTATCGTTCCAAAAATCAGTGGAACCGCCTTTTCGCAATGCTTATATCAAAATGTTGTGATGGCAGATGTAGCGCCACAGGAAACATCTTAGTTGATGTTAGGCCGAAAGACTTTTAAGAGAGAGTACTATATATAAGTTTAGCGGAATCTGAATGGGGATTGAACGTATTCTGATTGAACTTCTGCGCCACGAAGCAATGAATGACATCATGAATTGAACGAAGGTCGTGTCCCTTATCAGAGAGAGGTAGTCGGACAATGTCGTCAAGGACAGGGAAGCAACCCGATCGCACCAAGCCCACAGCAGGCTTTACATGTCCTGAGTGTGGAGGCCGCGAAGTCGTACAGGACCTTGAGAAAGGAGAACGAATCTGTGCGACATGTGGACTAGTTGTCAGTGAACACAGAATTGATACTGGTCCAGAGTGGCGTGCTTTTACTAGCGATGAGAAGGATGCTCGGTCAAGGGCAGGAGCCCCGACTAATTATGCAATCCATGATAAGGGCCTTTCTACCATGATTGATTGGAGGGATCATGACTCTCAGGGAAAGAGATTCACTGCAAAGAAACGTTCTGAAATTTACCGCTTAAGAAAATGGCAGATTCGTACGCGGGTTCATAGCAGTGTGGACAGAAACCTAGCTCAAGCTATGTCTGAGCTAGACAGGCTATCCTCACAGCTTGGACTGACAAAGAGCATCAAGGAATTGGCTGCACTCCTTTATCGAAAATTGATAGTCAGAAGGCTTGCAAGAAGCAGGTCGATTGATGCAATGGTTGGAGCAGCGATATATGCTGCCTGCAGACTAAGGAAAGCACCACGTTCTCTTGAAGAAATATCACGACACTCAAGGGTGAGTAAGAAGAAGATAGGTCAGCACTACCGCCTATTAGTGGAGAAGCTGAAGCTGAGAATGCCGATATCAGATCCAGCGAATTACGTTCCCCGCTTCATCACCCAACTGAGCCTTCCTGGAAAGGTCCAGCAAAAAGTGCTTGAGATTCTTGATATGGCGAAGCAGAATAGAACGCTTGTCACAGGAAGAGACCCACGAGGGCTCGCAGCTGCTGCGATATACATCGCCTCGATACTCATGGATCATCGAGTAACACAGCGAGACATAGCAATGGCTGCAGGTGTGACGGAAGTAACGGTTCGAAATCGTTACAAAGAGCTCGTTCAGAAGCTCAACATTACAATGGCGCCGTGATAAACAAGTGTGTGGGAGAATAACGAATCTGTTTGAATGTGAGGGGGCTGGGCTCTCTAAATACCCAGAGCACGTTGGAGGGAACAAGTAAACAAATGGCCGCATCTAGAATAGATGAAACAACAAGAGAAGAAATAATTTCGGAAACTCCTGAAGTGACATGCTCCGATTGCGGAGGTACTGATGTCGTCAGGGATAATGAAAAGGGTGAATTGATCTGCGCAAATTGCGGTCTTGTGCTTAGCGACCATCGTATAGACACAGGGCCAGAATGGAGAGCATTCACCTCTGATGAGCGCGACTCTCGCGCTAGAACTGGTGCTCCTACAAGCTATGCGCTTCACGACAAAGGACTCTCTACCATGATAGATTGGCGTGATAGAGATTCCAAAGGTTCAGCATTCAGCGCAAAACAGAGAGCACAAATATATCGCCTCAGAAAGTGGCAGATCCGTACACGAGTTCACAGCTCATTGGATCGCAACCTCGCCCAAGCAATGACTGAAATCGACAGACTATCCTCGCAACTAGGGCTTTCTCAAGGTTTGCGAGAACACGCAGCACGAATGTATCGTAAATTGATAGCCGGAAGACTTTGGAGGAGTAGATCGATTGATGCAACTGCAGCAGCGGCTGTATATGCAGCATGCAGACACAGAGGTTCGCCAAGATCAATTGAGGAGATAGCCGAACATAGCAGGGAATCTAAGAAGAAGATTTCTGCCCATTACCGTATGCTCGTGACAAAACTCAAGCTGAGAATGCCCATCTCATCGCCAGAGAACTATGTACCACGATTCATATCTGATCTAAATCTTCCATCAGAAGTTCAACGAATCACAATGGAAATACTTGAAAAAGCCAAGGAAGTAAGAAACCTAGTGACTGGTCGAGACCCAAGAGGTCTTGCAGCCGCAGCTATCTACATTGCTTCTATTATGACAGACAATAGGGTAACACAACGTGACATTTCAGAGGTAAGTGGGGTCACTGAAGTTACTATTCGGAACAGGTACAAGGAGCTGGTGAGCAGACTTGAGCTCACAATGGCACCTGCTGCAATCTAGGCTTAATTCGGCTGCAGGTAACTGCAGCCATCTTCTATTTTTCTATTAGTTGATAGATGCTAAAGACGAGTGATAGAACAAGAGTAATCAGGAGCTTATTGGCACATTCATTTGTATGGTTCAAGCGATTATTCTTGATATGGATGGTGTGATAAGACACTTAGACATGAATGTAGCAGAAAACGCATCTCAATCTATAGGATTCAATTTTGAAGAACTCATGGATGTGCTCTGGGATAATCAGCCGGGATATCAACTACTTTGTGGAAGGTCGTTTCGGAACATATGGTGGAAACAAGTTCAGCAACTTGATGCCAGACTAAATACTGTGACTCAAGATTTCTTCTGGAACGAAGTACTCGCAAAAAATACCATAGATCTGGATGTTATCCAATTCATAAACGAGATCAGGCAAAATCTAGTTACCGGCATTCTCACCAATTGTGATCGGGAGTCCAAGAACGAAATCAAACGCACTTTGGGCAAGAGTCATCCATTTGATCACATTCTATCGTCAAGCGATCTCGGTGCGAAAAAACCTGAACCAGAAATCTATCGTCGATTGCTTGAAACAATTGGGGTAGGAGCTGAAGATTGCATATTCTTCGATGACAGAATATCAAATGTAGAAGGTGCAAGAGCTGTTGGAATTCAAGCTCATCTATTTCAAGGATTAGATCAAATGAAGAGATTGTTTTTCTCAATATGATTCTCGGGCTTTAAATTGGACAAAATAGCACCAATTGGCGTCTATCCAAGTTAGGAGACTATCTATATGGTGCAAGCAACAGTTCAAGAGAGTTTTTCATCAGATCTTAGAAAGGATTCCGGATGGTCCTCAAAAAGCCTGCTCACTATTAGTGGGATCATGTTGTCAATCGGAATAGTGTGGCGAGTTGTTGATCAATTCATCCTCGGTCTGGGTGATACATGGATGAACATCATGCCATCGAAGCTGTTCCCGTTCATGATCATTCTTGTATTTTTCTGGAGATATCGCAGACAGGAGATTAATTCTGTTCTGGGTCTCTCGCAAAACAAGATGACCCTACAATTAGCTGTAGGGATTATATTGGGTCTGACAATATCTGGATTGATTGATATTGGAGGAACAGTGATCTATGCAGTTTTCCTTGATCCAACATACTCACTTGACCTACACATCTTGAACGAAGGATTGCTTGGATATTCGATTATTTTCTTCTTGACTAATGCATTCATGGAAGAAACTCTTTTTCGGGGACTTTTGCAGAATGGTCTCAAGGAGAGATTCACACCAAACAGAGCTATCACAGTTTCTGCTGTTACATTCGGGTTCTGGCATGCTGGTTGGCCATTGATCAATGGAGGAACGAGTAATGAAGTCATCATGCAAGTTTCTATAATGGTATTCTCAACAACCATTCTTGGTCTTCTATTTGGAATCTACTATGAGCGTTTCAGTTCTGGACAATCACTCATGGGTGCTATTATAGCTCATACGATTTTCAATTTCGTGAGTGAGAACTTCAAGATTGGTCCTGAACCAGCAATTCAAGGTCCAGACCTTGTTTTCAGTACACAGGGTTTGCTGGCAGTCACACTTGTTATGTTCTTCTCAATATTCTCTGTGCTCTTTGTGATATTCTCGCGATACAAGATTGACCAGATCTCAGATCTATGGAGAAATATCAGTAATAGAAGTAGGAGAATATTGACGGGTCTTTCTAGAACGGAAGCTGTTACAAATGATAATTTAGATGAGGTATGACAATAATGCAGTCAGGTTCAGATTTAGTAATTATCTCCGGTCTAGCATCAATTGTAATCTCTGGTACAATTGGAGTCTATCTTTTTCGACTCTGGCGCCAGCAAGAAACTAGGTTGATGACAGACCTGCCACTAGTATTTGCAATCACAACTATTTGTCAAGCATTGCAAATATTCATTCTAACACTACCGAATATTGGATTGATTCCACAGTCAATGGAATTGTTCCGTCTACGATCTCTCATAATCGGAGGTTCAGTTGTTCCGATTCTTGGTGCTATCCTTCAGATCTGGGCACCGAGGATACAGAAATATCACAATAGGATTGTTTTAGCAGTTTCAGCGTATTGGGGTTTGATGGCGCTATTTGGTGCAACTGAGAGCTTCATTATGATTACAACAATACCAATCATTCTCATTTTTGGGATTGTTATGGCAATGACATTTGGAATTACATGGAAAACTGGAAGGTTGAAGGAAGTAAGAAGCGACCTCATGATGGTGTCCATCATCTGTGGTATGGCAAGTCAAAGTCTAAGAGTTCCATTGTTAGGAACGATATTCTTCTATCTACCGGATATTCTGTTAATGTTGTCAATGTTATTCACAGCATTAGCTTTCGCAAATCCATGGTATCGAAGAGAACTGAAAGCAAGTGAAACTGATGAAGTTCCAAGTGAGATTGCTGTAGCTATTGACAATTGAATGAAAACAAGTTGGATTCTTCGCTCCGGGAGATTTGGAGCGAAGACATCCCTTTCTACATATTATCAATTGATGATAGTGGTATGTTTGTTCGCATTGAGTTGAAAATAAAAATGCAAGCAGGTACAACGATTATATCAATCAACACATGAAGAATGATGAATAAATTCGCAGTTTCAGTGTGAAAGAAGAAGAATCTAATCACACCTCCAACACCTCCAATTAGAGGGAGAATAACACAGAGAAGAACTAGTCCCTTCTTGTCAAGGAATCTAATGAGACCGATTCCAAGAAAGAGATACATGGCTCCATATAATGCAGCTCCAATATTGTGCCAAACTCCACCATAAACGAAAACCTGCAGAGTGTGTGTGAAAGCTGAAACAATCAGCAGACTGCCAGCAAGTAGTCTAAGTCTAAATTCATTGACCAAGGTCACACACCCCCATCAGCTATTTCAGCAACCAGAGGTTTCGACTTTGCCTGGATGTGAGTACTTGCGATGATACTCTCTGTATAAGAGGATTCCATCTTGACAGCAATGGTTGGACTAAGTGCTCCAAACTCAAGAGAATGTTTGAACTCACCATTACTCGCACCAACTGCGTCATCAAAAGCTCTTGCGAATTCAACTAATTCAACATCGTTCTGAAACATTGCTGAGATTGTGTAATGAGCGTGACTACCTTTGATTGTGCCCATGACAGTGTAGTCAAGTAGTTGAGCACCGGTCTTTGTACATGCCGCAGAGATACCCTCGTTGACATGGGCATCGGATATCTTCTCACCAGCGAGATTGACAATTCTACCTTTTCTCCCGATTCTGTGAACTGAGAAAGGATTTGTGTCAATGAAGGTAAGCATGTCACCAATTCGATATCGCGTGTATCCCATCATGTTTGTGAGGACAATCTCATATCTGTGTCCTTTCTTCACATCTGATAGCGGAACTACCTTTGGATCATCCTTGTTAATCTCATTCTCTGGAATGAACTCAAAGTAGTTGATGTGTGGTAACAACTGTATTCCATTGTCTGTATGCTTCAATAGAGTTGTGCCGTAGATACCTTCTGATCCTGCATAATTATCCCAAAGTGTAGCTTTCGGTAGCGTTTCTTTGAGCCAAGATTTGTAGGGATCTGCATCAATGCCTGTCGCTCCGATCATGATGAGGTTTGGCCAGAGGATCTCTAGGTTCAAAGTACCATCATCATTGAGAGCATCGCGGACTCGTTTCTCATGCTTGGTGCCCTTGAACTCCTCGAGGAGACTTGGTCCATATTCATTCTGCATTTTGCGGATGAATGAAATCGCTAATGTAGTGATCCCAGCCAAAGAAGTTACATTCTCTTGAACGCCATACTTTGCATAAGCCCATAATTTTTGTCCAATATCTGTCATATTGAAGACATCTTCACCTGGTTTGATGAGCTTCTTTAGAAGCGCGTTGGCAATCATCTCTCGAGAGATTCCGGTCATGTAGCCGAGCGGGACTCCATTCAACTCTCCCAGCCGTGCAGGAGCTGCAAATGTAACCATTGTGCCATCGAAGACTTTGTTATTACCTCTCTTCGCATTGATGAACGACATCAGAAACAACATACTTGCAGCGGAGTAATCAGCCAATCCAGCCTTGCTTATTGGCAGTGCTTTCGGTTTTCCAGTGGACCCACTACTCTGAACGTACCAGATTGTTGGATCTGCAGTGACAATCGGGCTCTCAGGACTTGCATGTACTTGTTCCCAATAGGGTTGCATAGATGCATAGTCATAGAGTGGGACTGTTTCACTAAATTGCTCAGGTGTCTTGATAGTGGCGAAATTGTGATTCTTACCAAACATAGTGTGGCTGTGGGTATCAAGAATCGACATGAGCTTGGCTTCTGTTAGTTCAATCGGGTTGTTCAAAATCTCCGCGATTGTCTTTGCCTTCCTCTTCGCCAATAATGGAATTAACTTGCTGATGACTCCCATTCAGAACACCCCTCCATGCGAATCTGAATGATAGAGTGAAACAAATCTCATCCTAAGACCTGAGTTATATCTCGTGTTCGACATCTTCGTCTTGCCTCCATCTGGTTCATAGGACGTTTCCTATGCACCATCTCAGAAAATAACACGATAACACAATACTAGTGTCCTCTGTAGAGAGGTTCTTTCAGGTATGATGAGTCTGATTTTAAAAGAAAGACAATATAATGGTTCTAATTGGCTTGATTAATGCTTTAAACGGTTATTTGTTTCAATTCAAAGTTATTACTGTCTTTTCAAATAGTGATTATGTCGTTTTGTGCAATAGTAAAATAGCTGGGAATTAGTTTTCATATGCTCTATTTTCGAACGTCACTGCGCAGTGTTTTCGATTCAGTTTCAAGGATTTTTGACGAATAGAAGATCAGAAATGCTGTACTGAAACTAAGTGGCATCACGACAAAAACATCTGCGAAAATAACATCTATTGCAGAAATCGACTTACAAAATATCAATAGAGAATTATGAGTTCTTATTTATGTAAAAAATGTCACAATATTGCTTTAAAATATCATACAGAGATATATGAATGAATTTTATTATGATTACTAGATATATGAATTCAGATTGATGTCGAGGGAAGGAATCTTCAATTTTTGTTGGGTGTTCATACTCAAGATGATAACACAACTCGAAGACCAATTATTGGCAGCATATCGAGAAGCCAAGGGCCAAGGCATGATAGATGTCACCTTACCGCTTCAAGTTATGTTTAGTAACACCGATAGAACCATCCTGAAGGCTCGACTTCGGTTTCATGGTCCAGATCGCGATGCTAGCTTGATCATGATCATCGGGTTACGGAGTGATATTCTATCTCCGTTTCAACGTTTTGAATATGAGAGAAAAGGAAGATTCGCACCGTGTGATATCCCGGGAATAGTTCCTGGCTTTGCCCAGATGGTGACTTCAATCAATACAGGTCTGGCTCTGAGTGCAATAGCAAAGGATGACGCAACAAGACTTGTTCTTGTGTTCGAGGGATTAGCAAACCGAAAGGGTGGAAGTCTTCGTGCACTTTCTGCATCAGTTCGTAACTACTTCCAGAGATGGAGTGAATGGACTGATGTCTTAATGACAACAGTCCAGCGAGACCCGATAGTATCACATTGGAACTTGGATTGGCGAGAATTCTTGGCAGGTGAGTCAGGTTTCATCACAATGAGCTGGTTTCGACCTATGACTTTGGCAGAGAGAGAGATTGCGTTGCAACGAGTTGTGGCTGCATCTAAGGCTCTCTTGGCTTCTGTATTAAGTAGCAGCCAGATGAGAGACCCGATGATTCAGGGTCTACGGGATTGGTTGGAGAATCTTGAACCACTTCCCGAGGTTATCAATGGAGTTCAGGTTAGTGAAGAGGAGGTAGAGATCTAATGCAAGTAGATGATTTCATTCAGAGTGTTCCTCGAACACCATTCAATATGCCGCAAATAGCCTGGCTGTCAGGCGCAGCTGCGGGATTGAATTTGTTTGGAAGAAGAAGTCCAAGCTGGTTGTGGGATTCATTCATAGATGACATCTTTGAGATGATTCATCTTGTTGGAGAAGTGGAACCTGTTGCTCCAGGATCATCTCCAAATGAAGGTGATGGCTTGATTGGCTCAGCCTATGACGCACTTGGCGGCTACATCAGTGTGGCTGGTGAAATAACACCTGAGGGATTATACTTCAGAGTGCCAGTGAATTGTCAGAAGAAGATCAAAGAATTGTTGAATGGTTTGACACTTCTAAAATCTCATGGAGAAATCCTGATCCCAGAGTGCGATGTACCTGCATTCCTAAGACTCGTTCCAATTGAGGGTCCATTGGCTGAATGGTTAGAAGAGGAGGAGATTCCATGACCGAGCTCGAAGCTGTTCCTGGGATTGGTCCTGCTGTTGCGAAGAAGCTCCGTGAAGCGTTCGTGACAAATGCTGAGCTACTAGCTGTTCAAAACCCAATTGAACTCATGAAACGAACAAAGCTTGGAGAAGGAACCACTGAGAAGATAATCAAGAATGCAAGATTACTTGTTGGGAAATTCGGTTTCCGCTCTGGTCTTGAGATTGAAAAGGAAATGGAGGAAAAACCTAGACTCACAACTGGAATCGAAAAGATAGATGCTGCACTCCGTGGCGGTATCGAGGTTGGTTCAATTGTCGAATTTTTTGGGCCAGCTCGAGGAGGGAAGACTCAATGGGTTTCGCAACTTGCAGTGACAGCCCAGCTTCCTTTAGAGAAGGGAGGTCTCGAGGGGCGTGTTCTTTGGCTTGACACAGAGAGTTCCTTTAAACCATGGACTATCCGAGCATTAGCGATAAGACATGAACTGGATCCAGACATAACACTGGGTAACATTGGAAGGGCGGAGGTAGTACTCTCAGGTCAGATAACTGAGATTTTTGAGAGCATTCCACAAATGTGCGCAGAACAAGACTACAAGCTTGTCGTGATTGATTCGTTCACCGGGCTTTTCCGAGCTGAATACACAGGTCTCGAAAACATGAGAATCAGACAACAAGATATGAACAACCTTCTGAACCAGATGAGGAGAACAGCAACTGCTACTGAGGCGATATTTGCGTATACAAATCAGGTGATGTCCAAAATCTCTACATACGGTGGTAACCCAAACGCTCCAGTTGGAGGACACATTGTCTCTCATGCCAGTGATTATCGATTCTACACGAGGAGAACAAAGAGCGATATCAGGAAGATTGAGCTGCAAGATAACGCAGGATTGCCTGAGTTCGATGCTGAGCTTGTAGTGGGATGGGGAGGTCTCTTCCCAGACTCCAAGTCAAAGAAAGAGATCGAACCACAGGTCTTGGAGTATTTTGAGAAACGCGGCGAGAGTATTGATGTTGATAGTGATGAGGCTCCGGAAGAAGATGAAACAGTCATAGAAGCTAAAACAGTTCCGGCAGGTGAGAGTGCGTGAGCCGTGAACGGGGAATGTTCAGAATCTATCATTGTGCGAGATGTAACAATATAGGATATCTAGCTGTTGAAAGTGAGAATGAGGTCTCCTTCTGTAGCTTCTGTCGAGCTGTCATAGTCCATGAAACTGGAATTGTATATGCAGTCACGAAACAAGAGGCACAATCTAGCGTTCGTGAGCTTGTAATTGAGTCGCATCTCTCAAAAAATAGACATGGTGGCAATGGACGAGGTCTTGGTCTCAAGCGACGTGTGTATAATATCATAGAGGCATTGGTCGATCTGAACAGAGGGCGTCCAGTTACCATTGAGAATGTAATACGTGAATGTAGTGAAGCCAACATCGACTTGGGTCGTGCTATGAAGTTCTTGGACACTCTTGAATCTGAAGGTATGATCCTGAACGATGGAATATCAATATCCTTGACA
>JBHLRQ010000090.1:0-11836 GCA_048882385.1 Candidatus Thorarchaeota archaeon
AGACTGTAGATCAAACTGAAGGTTCATCCTATGTCACCACAACTCCTTCTTTCCTAGCAATCCCTGTGGTCTGACTAATAGCATTATAAGAATGACAACGATAGGGACTATCACTGAGAAAGTCGGACTAATCAGGAAGTCAGTAATTGTTGTTGCATATCCCATAACAAATGCGCCAAGAATGCTTCCTGTTGTACTGCCCATTCCTCCGAATATTGTTACCGAAAAAGCAAGTAGAAGATATCTCCATCCTATTCTTGGAGCAATAAAATTCCCTGGAGCATACAAGACAGCAGCAAATCCGACAAGCAAAGCGGATATCATCAGAGTTGTCATCAGAATCAAATCAGTGTTTATTCCAACCAGTTTGGCAGCTTCAAAGTCTTGAGATACAGCTCGGATTGATTTTCCTAGATTCGATTTACTAATGAACAAGGTGACAAGTGTGACAAGAATCAAAGACCCAGCCACCAGTGCTATTAGTTGGGCAGGAAACGTGACACCGAGAAATGTGATGGTACCTGGTACAAAAGGGACAATATAGTGTGTTTTCGGATCTCCTACAAACTTCACAAACTGCTCGAAGAAGAATGCCAAAGCAAAGGTCACTAGAACTATGCCAATATGGGACTCTTGTAATGGTTTCATGAGACCCAGGTATGTTATGGCGGCAATCCCTACTACTGAAGCCAGGCCAATTGCGACAGCTGGCCAAAAACCAACAATTGGGATTGTCCAATATACTATATAGATAGTTATGAGGTAGAAAGCTCCATGAGCAAGATTGAGCATTCCTCCTACTCCATACACCAATGAAAAGCCAATCGCTAAGAGAGCTAGTAACGCTCCTTGCACCATTCCAAAGATTAGTATTTCTTCTATCAATTTGTTCACCTCTGTTCTATCAGTAGACTAAGACTTGTTTCAAAAGAAGAAACATCCCCCCTTAAAAAAAGGGGGGGAAGTTTTAATCAACTGATTTCTGTGTTTTCGCGATTTACGGATTGATGCCATCATCTTCTATCCACTGCGGTAACTCAAACGTAGCAGTAACAATAGTGTCTGGATAGATCAGACCGCCACTTGACACACATTGCTTTGTACCGTCTGACTGCCACTGAGTGAAAAGTGTGTAGCTATAATCCGGACTTTCAAACAGGTCATGACCCAAAGTCCAGGCAACCCTACCGCCTGCTCCAATAAATGGACTAGCGAGGGTGAATTCTTCAAGAGCCGCAACAACGTCATCTGAATCAAATGACTGGGCCTCCTCAATAGCCTGTGCATACATGTACATAGCATCATAGCTTCCAACTGCAGTGTAGAGGGGTTCTGAATTGTAGTTGTCTAGGAATGCATCCCAGAATGCTATTGTCCTAGTTGTCTTGGCTGTACGTAGTGTTGATTGAAGAATCACTTCGTACGCACATTTGCCGCCAGTCTCGTCCCAATAACTGTCAAGCTGTGACATCACATCTATACCAGCGAGTACAGTACCTGGTTGAGCATCCGCATACTGCGTCATCATCAGGATACCACCCTGTGCAGATATGATTGGAATCGTTATCTGTGCTCCTGCAGCATCGATCTGTGACCAATATGTGGCAAAGTCTGTAGCTTCAGCAGTGATTGGATAACCTACATCTGCTACAACACTCAGGTTGTAAGCAGGCAAGTACCCATTTAGGAAAGCATCCATGCCAGCAGTCCAGCTAAGATCTTCCCGAATGATAGCAACCTTCGAGATATTTGCGCCAGTTACTGCTGTCAGGTAGCCATCCAGATATAAAATGTACCTCAACAGTGATGACGCCAAAGATGTTGAGTTGATGGGCATTGCACGGAAGAAGTACTTGTACCTGGCATAGTCGTCAATCACATTCTGACAGAAGCTATCAGTAGAGGCTCCTGTATCTATAAAGATCAGATCCTCATCCATTACTGTCTCGACATATGCCAGAAGCGATTCAGTTCTGAATCCACCCAAAAGGAATTGAGCACCATCTTCTGTAATTATCTTCGTCGCTGCAGCGGTCCCTTTTGATAAATCAAGTTCTGCGTCAGCTTCGGAAGTATCCTCAGATATTATTCCAAAGTAATATGTTTCGCCACCGACGTCAATACCACCTGCGGTATTAATCTCATCACAAGCCAAATAGGATCCATACCAAGCACCTTCACCTTGTATTTCTGTCATAGGGTCTAATATTCCCACAACAATGATGTGATCACTTGGTGTTCCAGCAGGAGCGCCTGGTGTTACTAGCTGTCCTATAACTACAGCACCATATGCAGTAGGCAAGAACAGATACAAACCTACAGCCGCGCCTGCGACTATTACGATGATGAGAACTACGGCGACAATTTGTCTAGTTTCCATAGATTTCTCTCCTTCATCTCTCCTCACATGTGAGATGTGTTCACTACTGACTGATACGCTGATATTTAAGTATTGGTTAATTCGCTTGACAACCTTGAACTCCCTTTATCATTTATCTAATTAACCTAGTTCATTTTCGAACATATTTGTAACATTTTTTGAGCTTGTTCGTCATAGATTAAACCGACTGTTTAGCTACTCTTCTGAGATTCCAACAAGGTATTTTGCAATCCTCTTCCTCAATTCCAAATCATATCCTTTCAGAATGGCTACATCTTCCATTTGAGGACTTCCACCTCCATGCAGACCAGCCACAGCGGATACGCCTCCGATTGATGAACACAGCATATCAGAGAGAGCCCTATAGAGCTTGTATATATCCTCAGAAGGAACATCTTCTTTTCTTTTGAGATATTTCTGAAGCAGGGGTCCAATCGTTTCGTCATAGAAATCCCCTTCGTGGGGAAGTGTTGCGGGTAGACCTCCTGCCAAATCAGCTAAGATCTCGAGCTCATGATAGTAGTTCTTTCCAGCATGTTTTCTTCCGACATTACAAAAGACCGTATCAGGAATCATAGTACCTGAATCATCCTTGGTTGCTGTGTGGGCAGCAGCAATTCCAGCTGCATAGACAAGTTCACTAACACTGATTAAATCTGCAAGTTTGGATTGCACATGTTTCTTATCCTCAATTCCACTATATTCGGTAACTAATGCACTCATACCTAGGATAATCTCTGAGCTTGCGGGTTTACACCCAGTGTAGCTGTGACGATGATATAGGGCAAAGAGCAATGCTGTCCATCCGCCAAATGCATGTTCTCCCTCTAGTCCGCCAAGAAAGACACGCTCGTTGGGAACAAAGACATCATCAAAGATTATGAAATTCTCCACATCGCCAAATTCACCCATAGGGCAAGCAAAGTGCTCTCTCTTATGCCCTGATGCACGTGTTACTAGTTTGACACCATCCCAGTCACCAGGGACTGCGAAGGCGACTGCATATTCATCTTCCTCAGGCGTTAGCATTCGAGTCGGTGTTACTATGATTTCCTCTGCTACAGCTGCTGCTGTAATGTGATTTTTAGCACCTCTAACAACGATGCCATCATCACGATGTTCAACTACATGTAAGTAAAGGTCTGGGTCTGCTTGCTGATGAGGTCTCAATGCACGATTGCCCTTCACATCAGTTTGCGCGCAACTGCCTACAATATCATTCTCTTGCCAGAATTTTAGATATTCTTTGAATCTCTGATTGTAGGGTTGACCAGTCATGGCTTCAGCCCGATGTGTGATAATGGATAGAGCATTCATAGCATCGATGCCCATACAACGAAAAACACAGCCCCCGGTTTGACGACATATCTTTCTTGTAAGCTCTTGTTTCTTAAGCAAGTCATCAACACTCTGGTGGATGTGAGTAAATCGATTGATGGTACCAAATTCCGGAGATTCCACATTGAGTAACTCCTTGAATTCTGGCTCATCGACCTTATCCAAAGTCAATGCCATTATCTTGGCAACTGATTGCAATCGTGGATCATCACGGCGAACATTTTCCCCATTGATAATCACGTTTGGCTTCATCTGGTATAGTTTTTGCAGGTATTCTTCTCCAGTCTTCATCATAATCAACTGTAACACACAAGTATTTCTGATACTTAACTTAAACGGAAGAAATCTGAGAAAGAGAATTCTTGGGAAAGGCTAAAACTGAAGACTGTTTTCCTTTAATTGGGAGATTGTAATGGCTGACGAAGAGTCCAAATTCAGAAGAAGTCGTGCAAAGGAAATTACTCTCAAATTCATCGAGTGTATCAATTCAGGAGACTGCAAGGGACTCATGGACCTTCAGACTGATGACTTCATGTTCATTGACCTATCGGGAAATCGACATATTGGAAAAGACAGCTGGGAGAACTATTTCACATCATATCCAGACTATAAGATCCATGTTGATAAATTATTAACCAGTGGGAGTGGAGTTGCTGTTTATGGTAGAACAACAGGATCGCATGCAGGTCCAGAGATAGATGAAACTTGGAAAATACTATGGACTGCTGGAATTCGTGATGATCAAATTGCAGAGTGGAGAATCTATACCGATTTCTATGACATAAAAGGAACTTAGTTCAAGAAAGGTACGCGTTCCTAGACATTCTCACCGAAGAACATCAGATAATCAGTACCCGGTACATCTATTCCCATGTCACTAAGGATAATTGCAAGTTGTCCTCGATGGTGCGCGGTATGTAGCAGGTATTGAAGGAAGAAATCAACTACATCAATTTCAAATGGTTCTTCCTTGATATGCTTAACCATGATTTTGTCTTGGGGAATTTCCTCGATTGCAGAACTCAAACGAGTATCAAGAACCTCCCAGCGTTTGAGTAATTCCTGCCGTGGGAGTCTCTTGACTCTTTCAAAAACAGACTTATCTCTCTCATTCTCGATGAAGTAAAAACAGGTTTCCAAAGCAAGAACAATATGCTGGACTATTGTTTTTGGACTTCTTCCGTTCACTTCTTGAGAGAACATCTCGGAATCAAAATCGCTAAGAACCTCTCTCATCTTCCAGCCTGCCCAAAGATGATAGTCTGCAAGGTTCTTGAAAACCATCTCTCTCAACTACCGTAGACTAGATACAATCGAACGTATTAGTCTACCGAGTTTTAGCTTGACAGTTCTTCGAGAAGCCCGAGCATCCATTGATCGATTGGTTTCTTTCCTGACCATGTTTCTTCGAAAGGTGTCATCACGAGCTCACCATTGACTTCTCCAACCATTCCTCCGTGTTTTCCATTCAATAGGCACTCGATCGCATAAGCTCCTAGTCGAGTTGCAAGAATCCTATCGAAATGAGTCGGATTTCCACCCCTCTGTATATATCCAAGGACTGAAACTCTACACTTTTCTCCAATCTTTTCTGAGAGCGCTTCTCCAATCACATGTGCATTTCCAAGCTCATCACCCTCAGCTACAACAACAAGAACACTCGATTTTGCTCTTTCTCTTGCTTTGATGACTGTTTCAGCCAGCTCGTCGATTGATGTTTCAGTTTCAGGCATTAGAATTGCAGATGCTCCAGTAGCAAAACCAACATGAAATGCGATATGTCCAGCATGCCGACCCATGACTTCAACAAGAAAAACTCGTTGGAAAGACTGAGCTGTATCCCGTATCTTGTCAAGCGCTTCTAATGCATTGTTAACAGCAGTATCGAATCCGATAGTATAATCTGTTCCATAGAGATCGTTGTCTATTGTTCCCGGAAGTCCGATCAACCTACCTTTCCAATGTCTGCTAAGTGCATCCAGTGCATGCATTGTTCCGTCGCCTCCAATAGCTATCAATGCATCTAATCCTCGTTTGGTTAGAATTCGTGCGGCCTTCTTCTGGCCTTCCTCAGTTCTAAATTCTTCAGATCTTCCGGTTGTAAGTATCGTACCGCCTCTATGTAATATCCTGGAGACAGATCTCGAATTCAGTTCATGCATTTGTTCATCGAGAATACCTTGCAATCCACCGAATACTCCAAAGATTTCACAATTCCGATGAATACCAACTCGTGTGATAGCACGAATGGCGGCATTCATTGCAGGACTATCTCCACCACTAGTTAGAACTGCAATTCTCATGGGCATTGTAATAACTCCAGCACAAATAAGTACAACCTATGAAAGATATTTGCATAGAGTTGTCGAGGATGGGACAAGAGAGAATGCATGGAAAGAGTCCTGAGGAACAAGGAAGAATTGTTCGGGAAGGTTATGATAAGATTGCACAAGACTATGTGGAGCAAAGGGGACAATACTGCGATGATAGAGAGATTCAGGAGTTTATCGACCTACTACCTGAGAAAGCCAAAGTATTGGACATTGGTTGTGGCGGCGGAGTTCCCATTCTAAAGCTGATGCTGGAGAAGGGATTCATTGCAACAGGTATTGACTTTTCAAAATCTATGTTAGAACTTGCCAAGAAGAACGTCCCCGAGGCAGAGCTCATTTATGGAGATGTTACGAAGACAGACTTCGAATCGAATTCTTTTGATGGCATCATCTCCACCTATGCGATTATTCACATTCACAAAAGTCTTCATCCTGTGATATACACACGAATCTACAATTGGTTGAAACCAAGTGGTGTGATGCTTATGGGTACATCACATTCAGAGTGGGAAGAGATTGCGGAATATCATGGAGTTGACATGGCTTGGAGTCATCCAGCTCCGCCTGATAGTCTCCAAATGGTCAGGACTACAGGATTGGAAGTTATCTTCGACCGTCTTGTTCCAACAGGAAATGATGAAACTGTTTACTGGATTTTAGCTAAGAAACCATCAGACTAGTCCCTTACGTCTGAGAAATAGAAGTAAAGGCAATGTTATGAATAGGCTTGCAAGCATGACGATAACAAATGCAAATGGATCAGCGGCAAAAGGTAAACCGACGTTCATTCCATAAATGCTGGCAATTAAAGTTGGGACACTAACAAGGAGTGAGATTGAAGTCAACGTTTTGATGACTCTATTCAAGTTGTGACTAACCATACTATCGTATGCATCCATGGCATTCGCAATCAGTTCTCTATAGATATCGCTCAATTCAACCTGCTGTTGCAAGTCGACCTCAAGTTCCTCCAAGCGATCGACATCCAGAATCATACGTCCAATAATATTGAATCTCTTCAGACGACGAAGAACCTTAATGTTTGCCTTGAGTGCTGTTTCCATGAAGATTGCGTCACGAGAGAGTTGGAAGAACCACTCAAGTTGTGAGGGATATATCTCCTTCATGATGACATCTTCAGTCGCATTGATTGTATCTTCGATGAGGTCGAGTGTGGTTTCAAATGAGTGAATCACAAGCTCCCACCATCTATAGATGACCTCATTTGCTGTTGTACTCAAACGAACCTTCCGTCGTAGGCGATCCTTTCTCCTCGGAACCTCATCATTCTGTATGACAATAATATCTCGTCCATTTGTGAAAATTCCAATTGGATTTGTCGAATACTCACGTTCTTCGACTCTCAGATCAACTGGAACGCGGAGTACTATCATTGTAAATTTATCTTCAATCTGTAATCGTGGACGCTCATCAAGGTCCTGTACATCTTGCAGATCTTCTAAATCGATTTCAAAACGTTGAGAAATTTTGGTTAAGTCGTTAGGGCGAATGCCTACTATCTCTATGAGCAGTGGTTCATCAGGGGCTTCTTCCAGGGTGGCATACTTTATTCCGCTCTCCAATGCCATAATGGAGATTCTTCCATTGTCTACTGTGTCGCCGCTCATATGATCCACCTCGATTAGGGGGATTGTCTTCGTCCATCGATGATAGCCTGCCTGGAATGGGTTCTTACTAAAAGAAAATCATCTATTAGTTGAACCCCTATAGGTCACATTTGGGAAGACCCCTTCTGCCTTTTAGGGTTTTGTAATAGCGTGAAATGCGTTTGTGTTGCTTGCAGCACCAAAACAATAAAGGTCGTCGACCTATAGATTAACATTGGAGATGTCTGTTTGAGGACTAGATGGTTTTCCATCTTACTGATTGTAGGTCTTATAGTATGTAGTCTTCAAACCATCCAAGTCACTTCTAATGGATTGGAATTACCAGAGTCTGGTCCGTATATCGACAAAATAGTGTACGTTGTCATTCCAGATCCTGGTCTGAGATTGCTTGCATTGCAAGCAGGTACAGTGGATATGGATCTTACCTTTGTGGATTCTTCCATAGTACTTAACTCACTTGAAAATCCAGATATTGATTTCTACACGCCTCCGAGAAACGGATATGGTCAAATCACATTTAATTGTCGTAAATATCCACTCAACATTACAGGATTCCGACGTGCTTTCGCATATGCTCTCGATAAGGAGAATGTTGCACATGAGCAACTAAAAGGATTCTATCGAATGCATGATTCTCTTGTTCCTTATGCCAATCCTTTCTGTATCGAGGAAGATCTCAATTGGCATTGGTACGGAACAGGAGGTTTACCAGATATTGGTAATGCATTGCTTGATGGTCTAAATTTTGAAATCAACACTGATACTGGCTTTAGGGATGCTCCGAACGGGAAACCATTCAGTATTGATATAGGATATGCGGGGTTTGAAAATGATCAAGTTGCGTTTATTGCCGCCAATACTCTAAATGATCTTCATATCAACGTAAGTAACGTGCAATCGTATCCTTTCTGGAAGAAATTATATTCCCCCTTCGATGATTTCAATATGGTAGTAAATGATAGAGATTTTCCTGATTATGATATCCGATGGCTAGTTTCAGAATATAGCTCTGAGAACACAGATAATTCCAAGATTAATCCCTCAGGATTCTCTAATAGCACGTATGATAATTGGGGACAGAAGCTCCTTCATAGTACTAGCTATGAGGAAGTCTTTGAAGCAGCTGCAGAAATGCAGAGGATACTAAATTATGAAGTTCCAAGTATTGTATCATATCAAAACCTCTACGTACAATTGTATAGGGCTGATAGGTTCAAGGGACAGGTTGAAGATCTTGGTCAAGGTGTCACAGGTTTCTGGACAATGTTGAATATTCAGAAATTTGATGAAACTTTGGGAGGTGCCCTGCTAGTTGCTATTGACCAAGAACCTGATAGTTTCAATTTCTTTGTGGCAGAATCTAATGCATCGAAAACCATGCTAAACAAAATGCATCTTGGATTATATACAAGATCGTCGGATTTAGAGCTCTTTCCAATGCTTGCTGAACAGATGATAATCGAAACACACAAGGACAATGAAGATGTTCCAGTAAATCACACACGTTTCACTATTGATTTGAGGAATGATAGATATTGGACGGATGATGCCCCAGTCACTGCAGAAGATGTATCATTCACATTCAACTATATCTTGGAGAGTCGTCTCGAAGGTAATCCTGCATCTGAAGACTTGACAGACATTGTTTCAATCTATTCACCATCAACATACAGAGTCATTTTCGAGTTCAGCACAGAGTCCTATTGGCATTTTGAGAAGTTTGCGTATGACTATATTCTGCCAAAGCATATCTTTGAAGAGGGTTCATATACCGAGTTAGGATTTGAAGAATGGAACGATTGGAATCCAATATTCAATCCTGCTGATCCAAGTCTGACTTGTGGACCATTTCATATGACAGATTATGAACAAGATGAATTCTTCGAGCTGTCTTTTAGTCCTAATTGGATAGCAAGCAGATACAATTATGAATTTCACTTCAGTGATGTTAGTGTATCACCTGCAGATGATTTCAATAGTTTATTTCCATTCTTCACTGTAACATGGGATCTGGTTTGGACTCCTGATGATTATATCCTACCACCAACTTTTGATTATGAGATTTTTCTGGACGGAGCATATTTTGCATCACAAACATGGCATTACGCCTATTGGGCAGGTGGAGGACCAGATTCAATTAGTATTCACATCGGCGATCCATATTTGTTTCAAGGGACTCATAATGTCACAATAATTGTGTATACACTGTTTCATGGACTTGAACTTGATACCGTGATGGTGACTGTCCAGATTTCAATGTATCAGATTACACCTTTCGTTGGTTTTGCTATCGGATGCGGTCTTTTTGGTGTAATCTACCTATTTGTGAAGATGATAAGGGAAATGGTATCACCAGATATCCAGAAAGGATTACAGATTGAATAATGCAAAGAGATCTTGATTCAGAAAGCTATATGATGACACTCTCTACCTCGACATCCCTATCCTTGATACTGAGCGTTGTTGAAGGAATTTTTTTGCCGCCAAAGAGTTCTGCTTCAGCTTCTCCACGATAGAGAGCATCTGCAATACGACCCATGGCATCTGCCTTCATTATACCTGAACCACTTGCTCCATTCACAACGAGTACACCACATTCAAGATAAACGAATGGAATTCGATCGGGACTGTAATTATATCCACCAGCCCAGCTGTTCACGGGTCTTGCTCCTTGGAATGCAGGGAAGTATTTCGAGAGAACTGGATACATACTGTTTTCATAGTATGCACTTTCAGGGACCATGTCTTCGTCGGTCTGAAGGTACTTGTAGGCTCTACCAACCTTGTCTCCGCATCCAATCCAAAATCCTCGTTCTTGAAGCTGTGGTCTGAAGTAGACTCCAGCTGAGGGCAAGATGGTAAATGGGATACATCCAAGTTCGTTGAATCCTTTCACATCAAGAAGATCTTGCAGGTCTTCTTTATCCTCTGCATGAATGACGAAGAGTTGACGCTTCTTTCCCTTGGTCAAGCTATCGATTCCAATTGGATCCAGAAGCTGGTTCGTCCATGCTCCTGTAGCCAACACGACTACATTAGCTCTAAAGGTTCCCTTGTTGGTGACTACTCCATTCACCTTCTTCTTTTGCCAAACAAAAGGCTCTCCAGGTAAGTCGAGCTTCGGCTCGGCCTCCAGAAGTAGTTTCTCAACATCAACTCCAAATCTTGGTTTAACATGAGACAACTTTGTGAACTCTTGAAAGTAGTACTCAACTAATCTGGTTGGGTCGAGAACACCACAATCAGCGCCGAAGAGACCGTAACTCACCTCTTGGAGGTTCATGAGCTCTGCTTCTTCATCATTTGAAAAATCAATGTTGAGACCTGGAATCATACTTTTGAGTTCTTCTTTGTTGTAAACCTTGTAACTAATTCCGGATTTTTCCATTCGTTCCATCCATACTTTGACACTCGCATGGTTGAACTGTTCGTCACTAAGTAACCAGAGATATCCTGTCTTCTCAAAAAACAAATCATAACCCAACTCGTTTTGAACATGTTCGAAATATTTGATGGAAGTGTCGGTCAGCAATTGATTCGTAGATGAGGCAAACATGTTACGAACTGCAGCTGCGCTCATTGCAGTGTTTGCCTGCCCTGCAGCTAGGGTTCTGTCAACTAGTAGTATCTTTTTGTCAGGACTGTTTTTCTGCAGATAGTAAGCGGTAGCCACTCCAAGACAACCAGCACCCACAACAATGACATCAAAGGTCTCTTCGCTCACAACGAATGCCTCCGGTTGAAAGCCGCGTGAAACAAGCCCCCTAAAATGTTTATCATTTACTATATAACCATCAAACAAATATGGGAGAAATTCAAGATAATACAAGCTACAGAGGAGGATAGCATGCCTGGTTTAGTCATAAGAAAAGATAATGGTGATTTGAAGTGGTTTCCCTTTTTCCATTATGACGATGGAAGATACAGGTTCTATGCACCTAAAGGCATGAAGACTGGAAGGGAAGTAGGTCGTGAATGGCATTTCTTGAAATATATTCCTGGATACTGGATGCCAAGTGAGACTCCGACTCATCGGAGAAGGATTGGAGGAGGTTCTTCGCTCATTGTTTTGGATGAGGATGGGAACCTTCGACATTATCCCTTCAAGGATGAAACCTTCATGTTTCGAGGAACAGGTGATCGTGTTGGAAGAGGTT
>JBHLRQ010000091.1:0-11660 GCA_048882385.1 Candidatus Thorarchaeota archaeon
AGAACTTTGTAACAGGGTAGGAATACTCTATCAAGGAGAACTTGTTGCCATTGGTAAACCATCAGAGTTGGAAGAAAAATACAAGGCTGCCAATCTTGAAGAAGTGTTCACTGGGCTTGTCACAGGAGAGGGGGTGTACGCTGATTGAAGAGCAAGAAGAAATCCCCCAATGAGAGTAAGAAGACGATTTGGCTTTTGAAGAAAGAGATCAAGTCTGTTCTCCGTTCTCGTTGGCTCCTTCTTGGATTCATGATTAGCCCACTATTTGCATGGCTCTTTCAAGGAGTCTTTCTGAATTTTCTGTTTGCAACAGCAATTGAACCTGAAAATGTCTACATAACTAATGATGATGGATCTGGGAGTAATGGTACATGGGGCCAGTATCTCTATGATAGTCTCTATGCTCAATATGATTATGAAAAGACCGTACCTGACGACCAAAAGTTTCTCAAATATGTAAATCTCACCACCGTAAACGCTAGCGTAGGATCAGAACTGTGGGAGAACAGAACCGCACCTGTATGGATATTGATACCTACTAACTTCACTGAAGTCTTTGAAACTTACAATGTGACAACCTTGACCATCTACGTAAACTCAGGAAGTTTCAGGGCTACTGCAGCGTATGAGAGAACCAAGAACTTTGCTCAGTGGCTGATGAGAGCAACTGACCTCTTTGTTCAACAAATAAGCCCGCCAGCGGCTGAAGCAAGCTATGGTCACCAACTAGCAATATTTCTTGTAATGATAACCTCAGTCATGGCACCTAGTCCGTATATCAGCAAATCATTTGCAGGCGAGAGAGAGCAGCACACGCTGGAGGCTCTGCTAGTTGTGCCATTAAGTCGACTCAAGATTCTAGGTGCAAAGTTGGTGGCTGGATTGCTATTGACCATGATATATTCTACATTCACTGTAGTCGGGATTCTCGCATACAACGCTCTGGTCCTAGTGAGAGGCGCGGGAAGTCTGAATAGCGAGAGCCAGATAGGATTCTATAGTGTTCAAGTCACAAGTATTCCTCTGATATTCTTCTGCCAGTTCTTGATTTTACTCTGTGCGATTGGGATTGGCGTTGTAATCTCAACAATGGCTAAAGATCAAGCAACTTCAGAGTCGATCAACAATCTTGTACTCCTTGTACCAACGATGGTAATAGGAATCCTTGGTTTTGCTGGGAGCATCAGTCAAGTCAGTGGTCTGTTCGGACTTTTTGTGTTCCTGATACCCTTTAGTCATGCAATCATGTTCCTCAATGGAGTGCTGTCACCAGCTCCAAATGTGTTCCTGCTCTTCATAAACGTCGTGTATATGTTGGCCTTCACAATTGTCTTTCTAATAATAGGAGCCAAGGCGTTTGAGAGAGAGGCAATCATTGCTTAGGATATGGGCCATTTTGGACTTATGTCAACTCCAGAACGGTCTAGGAGCTCGGTTGCATGCTCCCTTGCCTTTGCCTTGACCTTCCCTTCATCCAGAGTGAGTAATTTCCTCTCACGCATCAGAATCTGTCCATTCACAAGTACTGTATCTACCGCATAACCAGATCCCGAGTAAACAAGGTTAGAAACAGGATTTGATGCAGGTGTAAGGCTGAGACCTTGCAGGTCAACAAGAATGATGTCAGCCAATTTTCCAGACTCGATTGACCCAACCCGATCCTGGATACCCATGGCTGCAGCACCCCCGAGTGTGGCCATCTCAATCGCCTGCTCAGCGGTCACAACAAGTGGGTCTTTGACGTATGATTTGTGAATGAGAGCTGCAAGTCGCATCTCACGAACCATGTCGTAAGTATTGTTGGAGGGCCCACCATCGCATCCTAGAGAAACAGGCACACCTACTTGAAGCATCTGTGGGACTTTCGCAAATCCTGAGGCAAGTTTCATGTTACTTGAGGGACAATGGGAAATGTTTGATTTACTTTCAGCAAGCACTTTCAATTCATCGTCTTCAAAATGAATCCCGTGTGCGAAAACCATGTCAGGACCCAATAGATTGTGATCCCGGGCAAATGTGGTCAAGTTAGTACCGAAATTCTCCTTCACATACCGAACATCATCAACAACCTCACCAAGATGCATAGTCATTCTCGTTTTCTTCTCCCGGGTTCTACGAGCGACGTCTTTGAAAAGATCTGGAGTAACAGCACCCAATGACCGTAGACCATACCAGACCTGGATTCTTCCGTCTGCCTTGCCATGCCACTTCTTGTACATTTCATCGGTTTCAGTCAGACAGGCTTCAGCATCCTCCACCATACCAGGATACATTATGTCAGGGCTATCTGCATAACCTGTTGAATCCATAATGATCTTTGAGAGAGCAGCTCTCATACCTGCTTGTTCAACTGCTTTCGCAATACCATCGAAACCGTATCTTGAATGAATCATGCATTCGACAAAAGATGTTGTGCCAGTACGAATCATCTCAGCCATACAAAGTTCAGCAGAAACGCGTCCATCTTCTTTTGTGAAGTTTCCTTGAAGGACCCAGACATATTTTTTCAACCAGTCTACAAGTGATACATCATCAGCACAACCACGAATCAACGCTTGAGCTAGGTGAGTATGCGTATCAATAAGCCCCGGCATAACGATCATATTCTTGGCATCAATGAGCAGGTCTGGGTTATGCCCTTTCAGTTCGTCCGTTTTCCCAACTTCTACAATTGCTTCGTTTTCAATATAGACAGAACCTCTTGAAAGAATCTCACGTTTTGCATTCAGGGTCAGAACATATCCGTTCTCTATGAGAATTGAATTAGTGGCCAAGAATAGACTCCTCCAAGAAAGACTTGCATATGTACCGTGACATAATACTTGCGGTGGATACTATTTAGGCAGGTTTAGCAAATTTGATCTTAATGGTGAGTCCTTGTTCTGGTTTGCCCTTGACCCGATCAATTACTTGAGGTGTATTTCCGTACTTTTCTGCTAATCTTCTCACAAGGTGGAGGCCAACACCACCATATCGACGGGTTGGTTCGAATAACTCCCTTTTTTTAGTGTCATCAAGTCCAGGTCCATTATCGGACACGCTTAGCCAGTAACCATCAGATGTAGATTTCCCACGTACCCTTACCATCTTTTCCGAATCACTCTTTGGATTGTGAACAACAGCATTCTCAAGTAAATTCCATACCAGTTGACTCAGCGCTTGGTCTGCAAGTACTATCACATTCTGAGGGAATTTCCCAATGTCAACTTTAACGCCCCTTTGTTTGAAAAGTAGCTCTGATTCGGCTCGGACAACACTGGCTAAGTCTACAGGTCCTATTGGTTCTGTTTTAGACTCCTCGGCTTTCCTTACCTTTTGTATGAGTTCTAGACAACGAAGCGCTCCATCCATGACATATCTCTTTGACCTCAGGATTTGTTCAGGTTTTGAATTCTTCTCTAGGAAATCTCCTCCAGCAAGAATGAGCTGTAATTGGTTTCCAATATCATGAAGAAGAAGATCTAGTAGAAAATAGACCTCAGCTTCTGCATTCTTTAGATCTGACACATCTGTGAAGATAGCGAGACTACCGATATACTGACCATCAGGATCAAACAAAGGTGATGCAGAAATCATAACGGGGATAAGACTTCCAGACCAATGCTTGAGTAGCGCTTCATAGTGATCGATCTTGCCTTCTTTTCGTTCTTCCATCTTCTCGTGAACTTTGTTCTCCGTCCATCCATGCAAAATGTCAGTAATTGGAAGCCCTATCAATTGCTCGGGGTAATCGCAACCAATCATCTTGCAGAGGGCTTCATTAGCAAGAACCATCTTTCCATCTGCATCATCAACACCTAAGCCGGAGTCCATTGTTTCAATGAGTGATCTATAGCGACGTTCACTCTCCTGAAGTGCTCTAGCACGTAACTTCTCTTCTGTGATATCAATCAATTGAGCAACTGTTTTGATCTCTCCATCCTTGCTACGTATTGTACCTACATTCATCCGGATATCTGAAACAGCACCATCTTTCCGTACAATTTTGAATTCATATACAGAGGGAACAGATTGACCTCTCCTCCTTTTTCTATAACGATCTGCGACCATGTCGACATCATCAGGATGGACGAATTCACGAAAATCATGTCCTAGGATTTCACTTCGTCTTCGGCCTAGGATGTCACACATCTTGTCATTGACATACTCAAACTTGTAGTCCCCACCCACAACTATCATTCCAGCAAAGCTGTAGTAATCAACCATGAACTCGAGAATCTCTTTTCTTGCATCAATCTTTTCTTCAACAACTTCCCTGCGACTCAAATCCAAGAGATATACCACAAACCCAACGATCTTCCCTTGTTCGGTTATGGTGTTAGTATAGACTTGTGTAGGAACCTTGACACCATCGCCTCGAACAACTCTCAATGAGATTGATACAGAGGGGACACCACTTCTGAGAATACGAAGACCTTCCTCGACCTGGGCTAATTGCTCGGCCGCGACCAACTCAGGTACAGAAATCCCTTCGTTCAAGACCTTCTTGTCAAGTTTGAATAATTCTATGGCAGGATGGTTTGCATAGGTCAAAATGAATTTGTCATCAAGCTCAATCACAGGTATGAGCATACTATCAGCTACCTGATGAAACGCCTTTCTTGTGGGGGACGGCTTTCGCTTGAACGACTGTTTCATAGTCCCACTTCTGCAACTTGTTTTGATTTTCAACCATGCGCAGCAAAACAGCATCCGGGTGTGTATGAATCCAAAGTGGGCTTGTTCATATACTTTAGTAAGATGTACAAACAGAAAGGTAACAACTTAAAGGGGTAGATTCTTGAATGTGAAGACTGAATCATAAGTGGAGACTCGACTCTTGAAGAGCATACTCGTGATCGATATCAACAAATGTACTGGTTGCAGAAATTGCGAACTGGCCTGTTCAACAAGGCACACAAACTCATTCAACCCGAAAAGGTCTCGGATACAGATTCTCAAGAAGGAAGACCAGAATATGATCCTACCAATGGTCTGTCTCCAGTGTGAAGTCCCCCTCTGTGAACAAGCATGTCCAAATGGTGCAATCTCATACAACGAGAAAGGCACTCTATATGTAAGCAGTAAAGATTGTATAGGCTGCATGAACTGCGTCACCGCTTGTACCTTTGGAGGAATTGAAATTGATCCAATAACTCTGAAAGCGATAAAGTGTGACCTGTGTTTGGGAGACCCGGCCTGTGTCAAGGCATGTGACTATGGTGCAATCAGTATGATTGAAGCAAAACACACAGGATTGGATGCACGTAGAAGAGGTGTAGATCCTGTCTACCAGACACTTGGAATTGAAAGAGGAGAGGTGCAATAATGACATTTCCGTACAAGGGATATGCTGGGTATTATCTAGATGTTGATCTGACAAAGGGAAAGGTCCACAAGAAGGAGATGGAGAAAGAGTGGGCTAGACTCTATCTTGGTGGAAGTGGAGTTGCTGCTAGGATTCTCTGGGACAGAACAGGACAAAAAACAGACCCTCTAGGTCCCGATAATGTTCTAGTTGTTGGAACAGGACCACTCAATGGATCCATGTTCTCACCTTCGGGAAGGATGATGTTTGCAGCGAAAGGACCTTTGACTGGAGTTTGGGCGGAGTCACATGTTGGGGGATTTTTGGGTCCAGAAATCAAGTATGCGGGTTTTGACTTTGTCATTTTGAATGGGCGTTCAGAAAAACCAGTCTATTTGTATCTGAAAGATGGACAGGCAGAGCTTCGTGATGCATCGCATCTCTGGGGCAGAGAAACAAATGTGACCACGGAGATGATTAGAGAGGAGCTCAAGAATCCAACCGCTGAAACCGCAGTAATTGGTCCAGCTGGGGAAAATGGAGTGCTCTATGGTGCAATCATTGTAGACTTCTATCGAGCAGCAGGGCGTGCGGGGCTCGGAACTGTGTTGGGCTCTAAGAATGTAAAAGCCATTGTGGCAAGTGGGTCTCTGGGCATAGAGGCTTATGATATGGAAAAATACCTTGAGGCCAATGAAGTTGAGATGCAAAGAGTCTGCGACCCAATCTGGACAGAGTCTCTTGGGTCTCTGAGAAAATACGGAACTACAGATCTAGTGGCAATCATCAATGAGATAGGTAGACTGCCAACCAAGAACCATTGGACCGGATTCTATGAGGACGCAGATGACATTGGGCCAGAATTGATTGCTGAGAAATATCGCATTGCCCAGGAAGCATGTTTCGGTTGTGAGGTTGGCTGCAAATACATAATCCGTGTAAAGGAGGGCAAGTATGCTACAGGTCCAATAGGTGGACCAGAGTATGAAACCATTATGGCATTTGGTTCAAACTGTATGAACAACAATGTCGAGTCAGTTTTCCATCTGGGCAAAAGGTGTGACTTGCTTGGTCTGGATACTATCAGTTGTGGGAAGTCAATTAGTTTTGCTATGGATCTATGGGAGCATGGAATCATCACAGCAAAAGACACAGATGGATTGGAGCTCACATGGGGCAACGCTGAATCACAGATTGCGCTTGTTGAGAAGATAGCCAGACGCGAGGGATTCGGAGAGATTCTTGCAAAGGGAGTAAGAAAAGCTGCAGAGATAATTGGGGGTGATGCCTGGAAGTATGCTGTACATGTCAAAGGTCTCGAGGCATCAGGTCAAGACCCAAGAGCACATCAGAGCATTGGACTTACGTATGCGACAAATGTCAGAGGAGCTGACCACCTGAGGAGTCTCTCTAGTTTAGAAGAACTGGGATTTCCTGGAATAGTTATTGACAGGTTCGGGAAGGACAAGGCTGATGCTATTCTTGACATCATGTCACCGGAACACAAAGGAGAACTAGTATGGGACATGGAGGATCTGTATGCACTTGTCGACTCAGCAGTCATATGCAAGTATGGAACAATGTGGCCTCCAGTCTATTACTTTGATACTTTTGTGAACGTGATACCTCCTCTCACAGGAATGAAAGAGTGGGGAGATGCAAAATTCGTCAGAAAAGCAGCTGAGAGAATCAGTCACTTAAGAAGGGCATACAATCATAGGCTAGGTGTGACACGTAAGGAAGAAAACCTTCCACACAGACTGCTCAAGGAGCCAATGCCAACAGGTCCATCCAAAGGTGGTCTCCCTGACCTTGATATCATGCTTGACGACTATTACAAGTTCAGAGGGTGCGATAGGGAAACAGGTTATCCATTTGAGTCCAAGTTAAAAGAGCTCGAACTAGACTTTGTCATTGAAGAACTGAAACCCAAAGGATTGACAAGATAGTTAAGTGAGCGAATGACGGGAGTATCTTTAAGTAAGAATCATAACTCGACCAAATATAGATGGCTTGCTCGCATTATCACACAGAAGGCGACATTCAGAAATGACTGAAAGGGAAGCAATGAGAAGACAGATCATTCTGTATTCGTCAGGGGCCCTGATTGGCATAGTTTCAGGCTTCGCGGCTATCATTTTTCGATTTCTAATTTTAAATTTCAGTCTAGTGTTTCTCTTCTTGCCAGAGGTAGTAGGCATTCTGGGATGGGTGGCCGCCCCTATCATAGGCGGTTTAATTGTTGCCTTCATCGTCGTAAGGTATGCACCTGAAGCAAAAGGACATGGAGTACCGGAAGTGATTGAAGCCTATGCCCTCCGTGAGGGAAAGATCCGCTTTCGTGTTCCTCTTCTAAAGAGTCTGGCATCAGCAATCTGTATTGGTTCAGGTGGTTCGTGCGGTCGTGAAGGTCCGATTGCACAGATTGGCGCAGGTGCAGGGTCTGCTGTCGCAACAGCTCTTAATTTCGACAAGAGAGAGAGAAGAACCCTTGTGGTATGTGGTCTCTCTTCAGGAATTGCGGCAACATTTAATGCACCTCTAGGCGGGGCCCTTTTTGGAATCGAGGTATTAGCGGGCGGAATCATTGGATTTTCAATACTTCCGGTCATTCTGGCATCTGTTGTGGCAACCGCTCTCGCTGATTTGATACTTGGGACATCTGTTTCGTTCCAAGCACCTCTCTTCGTGATGGGGCATCCCATCGAACTTCTATTCTATCTTATCCTAGGAATTGTCTTTGGAGTAACAAGTGTCATCTGGATGAGAGGATTCTATAAAATAGAGGATTTGCTTGAGAAAATACGTGTTTCAAAGTACCTCCTTCCAGCAATAGGAGGTCTATTTGTCGGAATTCTAGCTATAACAACAGTGTATGTTGAAGGTGTTTTTACGTACTCTGGAGAATTCTCAGCAAGTCGACCATATTATCCTGCAATAATGGGAGTAGGTTATGCTTTCATTGATGCGACTCTAATAGGGACTGTGGCATTGGGAGCCCTCTTCATATTCGGCTTCTTTAAACTCCTGGCAACTAGCCTCACCCTAGGCTCTGGAGGATCCGGTGGTGTATTTGCCCCAACTCTGTTCATGGGAGCTGCGTTTGGTGGTGCTTTTGGTTTATCATTTTCAGCAATTGCTCCATGGGCGGTTCCACAACCCATGGCATTTGCACTAGTTGGTATGGCTGCATTGTTTGCAGGAGCTGGACGAGCTCCAATCACATGCATTGTCATGCTCATGGAAATGACTGCCGATTATTCCTTGATACTCCCATTAATGATTGCAGTTTCAGCATCATATCTGGTGTCATCGCTCATAGAACCTGAAAGCATCTACACACTGAAACTATCCAGACGAGGTGTGAGGCTCCAAAGAGGTACCCATGTTGAAGTACTGAAGACAATTAGAGCTGGCGACGTAATGACAAAGGACCCAACAGTATTGTATCCTACAATGACTACAACCCAAGTGCTTGAAATCATTGACAGGACACATCACACAAAATTCCCAGTCGTTGATGATTTTGGGAATGTCATAGGTATAATGATCGCTGAGGATCTATTCCAAACTCCAAAGGAAAGTGATAGAGAATTTCAAGTTATAGAACTCATGAATCCTGATTTTCTACATCTTTCGCCAGAGTGTACTATGGATAGCGCACTCCAAGCTATGATCAAACGCGACGAAGGGCATGCAGTGATTGTAAGTCCCTCTCAACCCAACAAGATGATTGGATACATAACGAAAGCAGATGTTCTCAAAGCCTATGAAATTGCAATCATCAATCTGCAAAAAATGGGCACAGATGTAGAGGATATAGACCCTGCAGATATCATTGATGTTGCAGACTGATGACAACGCACGAATAGTCGAACAGTTTATGTTAGTGATATCAAAAGGCATAGTATGACTGACATTAAGACTGAGTTTGCAGGACTTGAACTCAAAAATCCGGTCATGACTGCAGCAGGTCCAACTTCCAGAGATGGTATGACTCTGCTCAATGCCGCTGCTGGTGGTGTAGGTGGTCTTGTGGCGAAGACTGTCAGTATCAAACCAGCAGATGTCCCTCGCCCAAATATGGCAGCACTCGAAGAGGGAAGAGTGGGTTCACGACGAGGTATTCTGAATGCGGAGCTCTGGAGCGAGATGCCAGTTGAGCAGTGGCTCGAGAAGGAGTATGCAATTGCCCTCAGTTCAGGTTTACCATTGATTGCCAGTGTTGGATATACCCCGGAAGAGGTGTCTCTACTTGGACCGAAACTAGAGAAAGCGGGAGTGCATGCGATTGAGTTCAGCACTCATTATGTTGGAGGACACTCAGAAATAGCAAAAGCACTGAAGGAGGTCGTTGACATCCCCATCTTTGCAAAAATAAGTCCGAAAGTCGATGTTGCTGAGGTTGCTAAATCACTTGAACCACATGTGGATGGAATTGTGGGCATCAACACTTATGGACCATGTCTTAGAATCAACATCGAAACGGGAAAGCCATCCCTTGGGAGCAGCGACGGATTTGGGTGGATGAGTGGATCTGCATTAAAACCGATTGCGATAAGGTGCATTGCAGATATCGCTCGAGCAGTCGACATTCCAGTGATTGGTGTGGGAGGAGTAACCTCAGGAGAAGATGTAATTGAGTTCACAATGGTAGGAGCTTCTGCAGTTGAAGTCTGTACAGCAGCCATTCTCGAAGGGGACATGGTTTATGGCAAGATAGCAAAAGAAACCAAGGACTGGCTAGAAACACATGGCTATGACTCTCTGGAGGATATCAGGGGGAAAGCTCTTCCGTATCTAGACGGTAGTGCAACACTCACGCCACCTCCGAAGGTGGACATGGAGAAATGTACACTGTGTGGCCTCTGTCCAAAATCATGTGTGTATGGTGCAATCACTGTAGACAAGAAGCAGAATCTCTTCGAAATAGACAAGAAACGCTGTGAAGCATGCGGAATGTGTATCTCGGTATGTCCGTATCATGCGTTGACCCCTGATTAGACCCACAACATTGTGTCAAGGTTCCTCGTGAGTAGCTTAGCTTTGCCTTTGGTTACGGCATAGTCATCCTCTATTCTGACACCGCCGATTCTCTCAAAGTAGACCCCAGGTTCAATAGCCACAACATGACCTTCAGCAAAGTTGGCTTCACGGTTGTACATACTTGGTTGTTCATGAACCTCCAGTCCAATGCCATGTCCCAGACCATGGGTCATTCCATCCTTTGCATCGGGATTGAGTCTTCGTGAGTCAAAACCCAACTGTTGTAGTTTGTTGAAACATGCGAGGTTCACATCATCTATTTTGGAACCATCAGTCAATGCATCCACTGCAGCATCAGCAGCTGCTTGCGTGGCTTCAAACATCTCTTTCACTCTCTTGGATGGAGTTCCCTTGACGATAGTCCTAGTTACATCTGCAACATAGCGTTCAATCTTGAGTCTAGGAAAAACATCAAGGATGATTGGCACTTCAGCCTTGAGCTTATCGCCTGAATTTCCAAGATAATGCCAGTCAAACGCCTTCTTCCCGACAGCAAGTATTGTGTCCTCTGAAGTTTCTGCATATCGATCAACAAGAAAATGTTCGAGTGCAATTTTTATCTGACCCACGGTAAGTGGTTTCCCATTGTGAGTCAGTGTCTTATTTGGACCTATATCAGTGTCTTTGACCAAATCAATGATTTCTTTGATTGCTCCAACAGTAGCATCTCCAGCTTTCCTAATCATCTTGATTTCACTAGCAGATTTTGTTGCTCTTGCATCTGGCAGTAGATCACGTACAACTTTGATATCATAGCCCAGTTTTTGAAGAATGACAAGTATGCTGGCAGGAATCTCATCGGGAACACCGAGCGTCTTGCCCGCGAACTCATCACGTAGCATGGGAGCAATGAATGCATCTTCATTATCCGAAACCACTCTGTTCTCTTTGAGAAGTTGAACCTTGTATTCAGTCACATCATAGACTCTTTTGATAAAACTCTCATTCTTCACACGATCCAATTGATTGAAAGAAGCTCCAATGACGCCTTCCTCACCTTTATTCTTGAGAAAGAGAATATGGTCACTAGTTCGGAAACCTGTGAGCCACAGAAGATTTGGAGAATTAAATGGACTGTCATATGTAAAGATCCCATCAATCTCATACTTTTCCATGAGAGAGTCAATATCCTTGAGCATAGAATTTCCCTATTCAGGCACCAAGATATGCCGATGAATAAGCCTTCTGCTCATGTTGGAAGATATGCTTTCATTCGAGATTCTACCATCACTCGATCAGGCATTCCATACGGTCCTACAGTTTCTGCATTGAATGATGAGCATGTTGCAGCGAACAGACCAGCTCTAGAAACATCCGCTGACCTCAT
>JBHLRQ010000092.1:0-11532 GCA_048882385.1 Candidatus Thorarchaeota archaeon
AGTGTTCCCGCTCCATGATGAAGTGGTCCCACATGTTCCCTGAGGGCGGCATGCAGCGCATTCGTAAAATCACCATCATCTAACGATTGAATGAGCGCTGAGAGTGATGGATTGTCAGGATCATCCATTGGTAGAATTAACGCGGTCTGAAAATCAATGACATCCTGTTTACTCAGTGCAGTACCTTTAGCCAATCTTAGGAAATTAGCGGCATGATTCAATTCTCGATTTTGCTGATTGATTTTTGGATGCACTAATTGGTTTGCGATTATTATTGGACATAGCGTGACAAAAGCAAGTAAGGTATCATGCAAGTCAAGATTGGAATGTGTCCTGAAGTTTCCCAATCGATCAATCAAGTTGCCTATTGACTTTATATCGTGAGTATAGAACCCTCTGAACGATTTCATTCTCTGGATGAGGTCCATTCTCTGACGAGAAGTAGGTAAATTTCCATTGACGAGTAAGAATAAGACCGATTCGAAGTCTGTTGTTCTAGCGAGTTCTACTGCATTAAATCCTCTAAAATAGAGCTGATTCGTCGAAGGGTCAATCTCACTTATTGGCTCCATCAGAGGTTTCCCCAAAAATATAGTAGTGAGTCCCTCTTTTCGAGGAACTCTATCTCACTCACATCTTTTTCCCAATCACTTCTGCTAGGTCAGCAAGACGATGACTATAGCCAGCTTCATTGTCATACCAACCGACGACTTTGATTAAATTACCAATGACCTTGGTTAATTGTGAGTCAAAACTACAGGAATGTGGATCGCCAATGAAATCAGAGGAAACGAGTGGTTCATCAAGATAGGCTAAATATGGAACAAGACTTCCCTTTTCAGAAGCCTTCTTGAACGCTTCATTAACGCTGTCTGCTGATGCATCTTTGTCAACAATTACATTCATGTCTACGACTGAAGCATCCATCACTGGAACTCTGAATGCCATTCCGTCTAGTTTTCCTGCTGCTTTTGGATATACCAATCCAATTGCTGTTGCAGCACCAGTCGAGGTTGGGACAATGTTCCAGCATGCAGCTCGTGCTCTTCTCAAGTCTTTGTGAGGTCCATCCAACATAACTTGGTCATTTGTTACAGCATGGATTGTAGTCATCTGTCCCCTCACAATCTCAAACGCTTCATCCAAAACCTTCACCATGGGCGCCAAGCAGTTTGTAGTACAAGATGCATTTGATATTACATTATGCTTTCCAGGATCATAGTCGTCATCATTTACACCTGGAACAACAGTAAGCATATCGCCACCTTTTCCTGGAGCACTGAGTATGACTTTCTTTGCTCCAGCGGCTATATGTTTGTCAGCAGCTTCTCTCGTTCTAAACAAACCAGTTGATTCAATTACAATGTCAACTCCTAAATCTCCCCAAGGCAGATTTGCTGGGTCTCTTTCTGAGAGAACCTTGATTTCATCACCGTTTACTGTTATTGTTCCTTTTCCTGCTTCAACAGTACCTTCAAAACGGCCCATAACTGTGTCGTACTTCATTAAATGAGCAAGTGTTGTTTCGTTCGTTAGGTCATTTGCAGCAATAACGTCGAATCCCTTTTTTGATTCCAAGACCGCTCGTAGAAAACCTCGGCCTATTCTTCCAAAACCGTTGATACCAACACGAATAGTCATTTGTCTATCACCTGTGTGTGATTGTATGTTCTGAGAGGTTCTTGCTTTGATATATCTTTACTCATAGAACTTCTTTTTGCTCACTTATGATGCGTTCATATTTGCGCATTCCATATGCGTAAATTGGGACTAGGATGAAACCTGAAAGGCCCACAAGTATGAATGGTGCAGTTGGATCAAGATAATCCCAAAGGACCCCTCCAACTAGCGGGGCTAAGAATCGTGAGAATCCCATTACTGCTTCAAAGAAACCAAATCCTTCGCTTGCTCTTCCTTCATAAGCAGTACCAAATACAGATGACATCACAGTGTATGCTGTAATGGAGGTTATACTTCCTATTGCAAATAGGATTCCGACAATTATGAGATCGTAAGGCGGTTGAATAAGTGTTGGTATGACAATTAAACCTAACGTACTCATCGCACCAACAATTACTGCAGCAGAAACTATTCCTACTTTGCTTGCATGGTCAGCAAACCTGCCCATGTATCCGCCCAATACTCCTGCAAGTATTCCACCTGGTAGATACACTAGGGCAACTAATAGAATATCAGTTGTAAAGACTTCAAGAATGTATAGCTCCACAAACGGTGACAATAAAGCTGTGATGAATGTATCAATGGCAGCTGCAAGAACAAGTGCTGCTATTCCAATTCCTATTGCACTCTTCACCAAAGATTCTGTTATCGATTCAGTTTGTTTTTCCATAGGAGGTTTCTTTCTGATGACAATAATGCCACCTATCAAATTGGTAATTGCGTAAAGGATAAACACCGGAATTGCATTTCCATCAAAACCAAATAAGACATTGAATCCAACAATTGCACCTATCACACTTCCTCGGCCATTGGATGCTGATCTTCTACCAAAGGCTTCTGCTCTGTTCTCTCTCATGACACGTTCGGATATCTCAGCGTCACTACCGACCTGATAGAAAGCGGCTCCCAGTCCCCACACTAGGCTGTTGAGAATTAATAGAAGAATATTGACTAACAGGATCGATGCTGCCATTCCCAAATATGCAACTGATCGAACCAATGCACCAAAGAAGATTGATTCACGTCGCCTTCCCCGCTTCGCAAATCTCCCCGCCACAGGAGAGAAAATTGCTGCACCAAGAGTGAGCAATGAGAACACAAGAGCAACCTCTGTCGCACTGGCTCCCATCGATCCATATGCTATGATTGGAATCAAAAAACGAACAACAAAGAAGCCGAGACTACAGAAAAAAGCGGACTGATAAACGGATTTTAGGGATCCCCAATCACTAGAATTTGACGTGTCCTCGATCATCTCTCTATCCTCCTGAAAATAGTAAGAGGAGATATGGAATACATAACTCCCCTTTCTTAATCCTTATTACGAAAGCAATACTAATTGATTGTGGAGTGAAAGATATGGGTGATCATACTCAACATATGTGTGAGTTTGCGAAGCATCATAACGTCGCAGAAATGCGAGAGCGCGTAAAAGATGCTAAGTTCATCTGTGAAGTATGTGGTCGTGCTGCAAACAGTAAGGACTATCTTTGCAGACCTGTTAAATTGTAGATTTTACTAAATCATCAATCTTCTGGAGAATCAAATCCGATCTCCAGAAGATGATTTCATTTTATTGAATATAACACGCAACATAGTGACCAGGTGCCACTTCGTGTAACATTGGTTCTTCCGGTTTACAGTAAACACCTTCCTCTTGACATCGGGGCTTGAATCGGCAACCGGGTGGCAAATTCACTGGTGTCGGTGTTTCACCCTCGAGCATGATCCTCTTTCGTTCAACAGTTGGATCAGGTATTGGGATGTTTGAAACCAAGGCTTTGGTATAGGGATGCTGTGGGTCTTGAATGACATCTTCCATTGGTCCCATCTCAGCTATTCTTCCAAGGTACATTATGATGAGATAGTCCCCTATATACCTGGCTTGGGCAAGGTCGTGAGTGATGAAGATGTAAGTCAATTCCTTTTCTCTTTGGAGGTCAGTCATAAGGTTCATGACCTCTGTTCGAATACTGGCATCCAGCATTGAAACTGGTTCATCCGCGATAATCAGGTCTGGTTTTAGTATTAATGATCTAGCAATGGCTATTCTCTGTAGTTGACCACCCGATAGTTCATGAGTGTACCTTGTGGCAAAATTTTCTGCTGGAATAAGTCGTACGTCTTCTAGTGACTTGATGACTTTGTCATAGAGAATCTCGTCACTCTCTTCGATTCCATGGATGATCAGTCCTTCACCCACAAGATCCATAACTGTGTGTCTAGGGTCAAGAACCTCAAATGGATTCTGGAAAATCAACTGCATCTTGAGTCTGAGTTCACTCAGCTGAATACGATTCATCTCAAAGATGTTCTCGTTATTGTAGAACACAGAACCTGATGTAGGTTCAGTGAGCCGGAGTATAGTTCTAGCAAGAGTTGTCTTTCCACAACCACTCTCTCCTGCGATGGCAATGGATCCTCCTCTGGGAACATCAAAACTAACACCATCAACTGCCTTGACATAGATTGGTTCTCTTCTGAATGAGAATAGTCCAGATCTAAGTGTGAACCACTTTCTGAGATCTTGAACACTCAGTATAATATCGTTGGATGCCATTTACTGTTCACCTCCAAGTTCAAGTTCTCCAGCAAAATGACATTTTGCATAGTGACCCGAACTGATCTCTCTGAACTCGGGTATCTCTTCACTACAGATTTTCTGTGCGAAGGGGCATCTTGGATGGAATCTGCAACCCGATGGTAGATTGAGTAAATTAGGAGGTGTTCCTGGAATGAACTCAAGTCTTTTCTTGGGACCCACAACACTCGGAAATGCACCTATTAGCTTGTAAGAATATGGATGAAGACTGTTCTTGAACACATCTTCTGCATCGCCCACTTCAACAAGATTTCCCGCATACATGATTCCAACATCATGGCAATTTTCCGCAACGACAGATAGATCATGAGTTATGAAAAGAACTGCAAGACTGTATTTGTCCTGAAGCTTTCTGAGAAGGTCTAGTATCTTATTCTGAACAATGACATCCAAAGCTGTAACAGGTTCATCTGCGATTATTAGTTGAGGATCACAGGCAAGAGCCTGAGCTATGATGGCTCTTTGTAACATTCCCCCGCTGAATTCATGAGGATAATCATTCTGTCTTTCAGGCTTAAGACCCACCTCATCAAATAGCGTCGAAACTGTAAGCACAGCCTCTTCTTCAGAAACATCATCCTTCTCACGGATTACCTCAACAATCTGTCGACCAATTCGAAGAACTGGGTTGAATGCATTCATAGCATATTGAAATACAATTGAAGCCTTTTTCCAACGAATCTTTCTCATCTCATCATCACTGAGATCGGTAAGTTCTAAGCCTCCAAGACGTACACTGCCACGCGCAATCTTTCCATTTTCTGCTAGGATTCGCATGATACTATATGCTGTAGTTGTTTTTCCGCAGCCTGATTCTCCAGCGAGACCTAGCGTTCTTTTGATTTCAATATCAAAAGATACACCATCAACAGCCTTGAGTTCCTTACCACCAAGGTAATAGTATGTTGCTAGATCTCTTACTTCCAAGATAGCCATCTATCCTTGCCTCCCTCGTAATCTTGGATTCACTACTTTGTCAGCAGTATGGCTGATGAACACGAAACCCAAAGTTGTCAATAAGATCAGAATTCCTGGAGGGATGAACCACCACCAACGATTCGATAGCAGTGCTGCATTCTTCCAAGCCCAATGAAGAAGAATCCCCCAGCTTGGTTGTCCGTGTATGTCGACGAATCCAAGGAATGCTATTCCAGCTTCACTAAGGATTGCATTAACCACTCCGAGAATCATGTTTGCTAAGATAAGTGGGAATGTATTTGGCATTATATGTCTGAAAAGAATGTAAGTATCGCTTCCTCCTAGTGCATGAGCTGCTTCTGTCAAAGGCCGTTCTCTCAAAGACAGCGCCTCACTTCTTACCATTCTAGCAGTACCTGTCCATGCGAGCATCGCAATGACAACGATGACATTCTGAAGCCCTTGCCCAAATATTACTAAAAAGATTAGCATTAGAGGTAGAGTAGGCAAGCACAGAAACACATCTGTAATTCTCATCAAGATTGTATCAATAATTCCTCCAAAGTAGCCTGAGATGAGTCCAATGAGAGTACCAATAAACACTGCAACAACACTCGCAGTAAATCCAACAAGGAGTGAAATCTGCGAACCGTAAATCAATCTGCTATAGATATCTTCACCTCTATGATTTGTTCCCAAAATATGTTCTGCGCTGGGAGGTGCAAGCAAATCCTCAAGGGCAAGAGACCCATCACCCCAATGGTAAGGAGCAATTAATGGTGCACAGATTGCTACAATTACAATTGCTGAGATGATGAAAAGTCCAGCCATCCCCATTTTATGATGAAGAAACTCGTTCCAGAATGACTCAATATTTGGTCTTAGATTCCAGATAGCAAGGATGAACCTTGGCATCAATAGGAAAAGGGGAATTACTAATCCTGCGGGAATTAGAACTAAAGCACCAAGTCCTGCTGGAGTGAGATAAGCTGCAAATGGTCTCAACAGAACATCAGGAGTAAACATGAGTTCAATTAGCAAGATTGCAAGAATTCCACCAGCAACGATAGCTCGATAGAGTTTCAGTACCCTCTCTTTGTATCTTGCAACTAGTTTAGGTGTAAATAGAAAGATCCCAAAGAACAACAGTATTCCATATCCCATACCAAGGATCATGAACACAAGGATACAGACGAATGCCAACAAAACCTTCTGTGTATACCTTCCTGCTTTATACAAGTACACCTTCTCACCTAGAGCTGCAAACCAAACTGAGATTACGAACGCAAGAATACCGAATACGCGAATCAATAGGATGAACGAATTGGTTTGAGATTCTGTGAGTCCTGCAAAGGTAAATCCTAAAGATCCTGCAATTGCAGCCGCAAAGAGATCAACAAAAATGAAAAGAGTGATTGAAATGAGTATGAATGAACCTAGAGAAACGATTCGCGTATGTAGTTTTTTCTGTGGTATATCCATTACAACTTTAGTTTCACTGCTTTTTATCTTAGGTTCTATGGGTATCGCCATCAAATTGCCTCCATCAATATCGGATCCTCGGATCCAAGTACAGGTATAGAATATCAGCCAAGAAATTTGACAATACTGTCACTGTTGCTAAGAACAGGAATATCCCTTGGAGTACTGGATAGTCTACGGTTAGTACTGAATTATATGTCAAAAGCCCCAATCCACTCCAACTAAACACATACTCTGTCATCATGGCTCCGCTAATGAGGTATGGCATGTTGACAGCAATGACACTCACCATGGGGAGCATAGCATTTCGCATTGCATGACCATAGAGAATGGTTCGCTCCTTGAGACCTTTTGCTTTTGCGGCTAGTATGTAATCCTGAGTGAAAACATCTAATACAGAATCCCTCATAATGAGATAGAATCCTCCGATGAAGGATAATGTAAGTACAATAAATGGTCCTGTCATATGGTGCAAATAGTCAAACATGTATGAAATGAAATCTGTGTGCTCTAGACCCCGAGTTATAGTTCCTGCAAGAGGAATCAAATTTGCTAAAAATCCAAAATAGTATAGGATGAGTACTCCAATCCAGAAAACGGGGAGTGCATAAGCTACAAGAAAGATTACAGTTGACCCCGAATCAACTAGTGTGTCACGACGGGCAGCAGCAAGTACTCCCATCACCATTCCAATAAGGATAGCTACAAACATTGAAGCTCCCATGAGGATGAAGGTGTTAGCAAATCTGAAATCGAAAATAACGTTCATTACTGGTTGGTTAAAATGAGAGAAGGACACACCTAAATCGCCATTAAACAGATTGACAATATACAGCCAGTATTGTTCAATCAGTGGTCTGTTCAGACCAAATCTTGCTTCAAGTGATGCTCGAACTTCTGGAGATAGTCCTTCACCAAGCAAAGCCTGACGAGGGTCACCTGGCATTATTCTGAATATAACGAAATTGAGAGTAATAATGAGAAACCAAATAAGAATAGTCTGAGCCACTCTCTGACCAATATATCTCCATGTCCCAATGGATTTACGAGTTGACAATTCTGCTCTCTCCAGTCTTCAATTGCTTCTTCATAGGTAGTGAAACCCCCTTAAAGAATATCGGACAGAGTAAAATGAATATTGAACTTGTAAAAAGAAAAGGGGAGAAGGGACCTAATGGTCCCTTTTGCTAAACTATTATTTTCTTCTCAGAGCAAAGTATGTAACTACAACTCCAACGAGTAGTGCTCCTGCTCCAATTCCAAGAATCAGAACAATATCAACTCCACCGGGTGGAGGAGTAGGTGTGGTTGCTCCATGTGTACTATCGTACATAAAGATCATCGATCTTGGGTTATAGGATGTGAATGGACCACCTGCTGGGGTTGTAAAGTTGACCCACTCCGCTCTAAGTGCATGAGTGTCATCTGACAAGTATAGAGGCACATATGGAATGTTGTGCAATACAGCTACAGCTGCATCCCTAGCATTTGCTGCAAGGTTTGCAGGAGTAGATGAAACAAAGTCATCCATAATTGTATCAACAGTTGAGTTATCAAGATGGTGAACGTTGTCACCCCACTCGTAGATGTTGGTAGAATGGCATCGCCACCAGACATAGTCTGGTATTGGAGTGTATCCGTGAGCCATACTGTACATCTCATACTCACCAGTGTAGATTGCATCGTACATCGGACCATCGTCAGTAACGATGTTGTTGATCTTGATGCCAATGTCTTCCATCTGGAGTTTGATACCTGTGACTGTAGCTACAGAGATATCATCCCATGACAAGCTCATACAATCGAACTCGAGTTCAGCAGTTGGAGCTGGACCTGGGAAGTTCCTAATGCCATCACCATCGTTATCAACGTAACCAGCATCATCCAAAATCTGATTGGCTATTGTGTCATTCTCTGGGAAGACACCGTCTTCATCAAATAAGCCTGAGAAGAATACGTCTGGAATTGCACTGGTTGTTGCAGTTCCAAAACCAAGCCTGCCAATGTTGATGAGCTCGGTACGATCAATTGCATAAGCCATTGCTGTTCTGACATCAATGTCATCAAGACCTGGGATGGTTAGGTTGAAGCCCCAAACATAATCCCACTGTGATGCTACACCTGTAACAAGTTGTAGCTCAGGAGCGTTCAGAATCTCATTTACATACGCACCAAACACTTCGTAGCGCTCGGTATCTGCCTCTCCTGATCTCATAGCAAGAATTCTTGCATCCTGTCCCAGTACAACATCAATTCGGATTCGATCGATGTTTGGAAGTTGTCCCACATTTGGATTGTCTGCTCCCCACCAATCATCGTATTTGTCGAGTGTGGTGTATTCGTCTGGAACACGGTTGACATACGTGTATGGACCAGAACCAATGTGAGCAGTGACGTTGGTGTGATCATTCCAACGAGCATCGAGAGCATCTATACCTTCCCAAATGTGCTCTGGTAGAATGTAGATCTCTCCAAGGTTGTCCAGAGCAAATGAATACAACTGGTTGAATGTGCAGGTAACAACTTGACCAACTGCAGTAGCAGAGGTAAGGTTCTGCATGATTGACCACCAATTGACATCTGATGGAGCATCCCTGATATACTCGAATGTGAATGCAACGTCGTCACCAGTGACAGGTTCGCCATCGTGCCATGTAGCACCATCTCGTACTGTGAACGTGACTGTGAGACCATCAGTCGAAACTGAGTAGCTCTCAGCCAACCACGGGATTAGGTTTAAGTCGTCGTCATATGACAAAAGCGTGTCGTATACCAGCATATCATACCAGTGCGAACGCTCACTTCGCCAGAGCAATGGATTTAGTTCTCCAATGTCTGAACCGTATGCCATAACAAATAGCATCTCGTCGTCTTGAGCAGACGCAGAAGGTACGTATATTGCTGGGAAGAATAAGAACATCGCTAGTACGACGTAACATATCTTACGTCTTGTTTTCAATTTCTCTATCCTCCGGATTCGGAAAGATGTTTTTCGTACTTTCCAGAAAACAGCATTCATAACCGGTGCTTTAAGCATTTCGAACTACGCTTAGGGTATATTTACGTCTTTAACTGACTTTTTGGCTTTAGTTATAATGGGAAACTTTCTTGAACCCTTTTGAAACATTTTTCGTATAGTTGGCACAAGCGATTGAGTGCTCCAGCAGCTTTTTTTGCTTCACTTAGCGAAGTAGTTCCTGGAGTTTCCAATAGTAATAGTCTGGCTGAATCATTCTCCAAGTTTCTAAATTCTGCAACTATTGTCTCTATGTATACTCTCTCTCCAACTTCTGCAGAAACAACAATTTCTTTGGGAGTACAATTAACGACAAGTGATGATGCAACGACATACGCGTAGGTGGCTTTCCGCTTCTCTAGTATTTCCTCCTCTCTCCGGATACCCCCAGGAGAACGTGGAACTACAAATGCAATTGATGAAATCGGGTCGACTTGAAGACTTCGAAGCTTTGATCTAAGTTCTTCGTTTTCTTCCTGACCTTTCCAACGAAGAAGTAAGAGCTCGTCAAGAACATCCTTTACTGCAACTTCATTTCCAGGATACTGATCAAGATCACCATCATCTTCCACGGTTTCTTCAATTAGATTTGCTAGCCGTGGTCTCCAAAGCAGAAACATATGGTTTTCGTCCGTGAAGTTCCCTGCAAAATCCTCGTCGATTAACGAATGAGTTGTTTTTCTATGGTCCGCGTTTGACTCTAATCCACTCACAACCAATGAAACAATTCTGAAAGGACGATATAATATCATAACTCTCTCCAGTTTTTCTAGAGCTGTCTTCTTTATCAAACCCTCAGAACAGGTTTCCGAAATAAGAAAGTCGTTTATTTGTTTGTCAGTGTAACTAGGACCTTTCAGCTTTTTCACAATGATTGCGTCCTTTCATTGAATTCGTTGTGCTAAATCAGATAAGACGTTCGCTAGACATTAAAAACCGAGGATATATTTCTCTGATTTTCGGTTGGTAAGTTGTGTTTGATATGTACGAATCTGTGATTAGTTTCATTGACAAGAAAATTGATGATTCCGTAGAAACTCTCAAGAAACTCTGCAAGATTCCCTCTGTGGCTGCAAAAAACGAGGGTCTTAAGGAAACTTCTGAGCTTGTTGAGAAGATGTTGAGTGAGGTTGGAATGGAAACTGAAATCCATGAAACATCTGGGGCTCCCGTTGTGACTAGTTGGATTGATGTTGGCGCAAAGAGGACTTTGCTATTTTATGATCATTATGATGTGCAACCAGCTGAACCCCTTGACTTGTGGGATTCACCACCTTTTGAACCAGAAGTTCGGAATGGACGATTATATGGACGAGGGGTTGCAGATAACAAAGGTGATACAACATCACGAATATGGACCTTGAAAGCATTCAAAGAAACAAAAACTGATCTTCCTGTAAACATTAGATTCGTAATTGAAGGAGAAGAGGAGATTGGGAGTGTCAACTTGCCCGAATATACTGAGAAAAACACAGATTTCATTACAGCAGACGGTGGAATCTGGGAATTTGGAGGTGCGGGTATTGATGGAATTCAAGAGGCTTGGCTCGGTCTCAAAGGCATTTTCTATGTTGAACTGGAGGTTGAAAGACTAGTTCGAAACATGCACTCTGCAAATGCATGCGTTCTTCCTTCAGCTGCAAGCCGCCTGACATGGGCATTAAGCTCTTTGAAGGACGAGAAAAGTCGTATCTTGATAGACGGGTTCTACGAAGGTATCAAACCATTTACAAAGGCAGAGATTGAAGCGATTAGAAAAGTTGACCTCAATGAGGAACTTCTAAAGGAAGAATATGGTATCGATGAGTTTCTCAATGGAATGTCTGGTGATGAA
>JBHLRQ010000093.1:0-11526 GCA_048882385.1 Candidatus Thorarchaeota archaeon
AGGAGAGTACCTATGGCTTTCATTAGTCCTATATCACGTCTACGAGTGACCATTTCAAGTGATACAGTTGTCGAAACAACAACAGCGCCAAGCAGAAATACGAGTAGAAGAATTGCCCAGACAAAGGTTGAAAAGAATGTACCTAACGAGGTCGATAATGCACTCGTTACTGCGAAAGAGGTCACATCTAGAAGCACATTACCAAACAAGAAGACGAAAGTAGTTGCAGTCACAACGCTTGTCAATGAGAAAAGAGTAAGGGTTGTCCGAAATGGACGACGCTTAAGGTCCTTTGATGCGTAGACCTGATGATCAGACATGCTCTTTTAACTCTCCATTTTCCATAGTGAACTGACGGACTCCTTGACGGTTGATAATACCCTCATCATGGGTCATCACAATCACAGTTTTGCCCTGTTCATTCAATTTAGCGAGCAAATCACGTATCATCTGTCCACTATCACCATCGAGATTAGCTGTTGGTTCATCCGCCAATATGATTGGAGGGTCGTTTGCCATGGCACGAGCAATAGCAACTCTTTGTTGTTCACCTGAACTGAGCTGCCAAGGAAGGTGGTCTATTCGATGGCCCATCTCAACATCCTCAAGTAGTTTGATAGCATCCTCTCTCAATTCAGACTGGCTTTTTGATGTGAGTTGCATGGGAAACATGACATTTTCAACTGCAGTAAGAGTTGAAACAAGATTGTAGCTTTGAAAGATGAATCCAGTATTGTCAAGTCTGAAGGTGGAACGAAATGATTCATCATAATCATTGATTGGTACATCCATGACATATACTCGACCAGAAGTCGCTAAATCAATAGCCCCGATGATATTCAAGAGAGTCGTTTTGCCAGATCCACTCTTCCCAGAAACTACAACATAGTCGCTGTGATCTATAATGAGAGATACTCCCTTCAATGCTTCAATTTTTTCTCTCCCTATTTTGTATGTTCTAAAGACATCTTGAAGCTTGACTGCATGCTGGATATCGTCTAAATCTTCTACATCAAGAGTATCTTTTGTATAATCAATTGCGTCTAAATAATCATCATCCGCCATTTTGACCACCTTTAGTGAATGGCGAATGAATCTATTTGCAAGATAAGCATAGGGGTTGGGCAATCATTGTACCAATATGCCTTCAACATCTATAGCACTACGTGCCCAATCAGTCAAAATCACTGGTTTTTCTCGACCAAAGACTTTCACAGATCTCAGGATATCAGCTTTCAACAGACCGCTAACGTAGTATGAAACTAAGCTCTTATCAACTTCAAGTGTTCGACTTATTTCTGCTTGAGTTGTTTGCCCATTTTTGGCGCATTCGGTAAGGATTGACCCTATAGTGGGATTTCTTGCGATTGCAGTTAGTCTCATCACATTTTCATCAGATGAATAATCCGGTGAAAAGATGTGTCTGACATTACCAACTCTAAGTGAAACGACTTGTCCTTCCTGCTCTAGGAACTTCAGGTGATACTGCAGAGCTCCCATGGCACATCCGATAATTCTGTGAAGTTCACGTAGATGTATGCCTGGATTCGAAGCCACCTCGAAAGCCACTCTATCACGGAGTTTCTGTACCCTACGATCATCTCGTCGATCAATTGAAACTGTACCAATCGCAAGCGCAATGAAACCAGTTTGTATAGTGGAATATAATGCATTAGACCAAGCTATATTGGTTCCACCAGAATTCCAAGAAGTGAAGAGAAAGTCTAAGGAAACATTCACCACACTTGTTGCACTTGAAATCATAAAAGAATAAAGATCCAGACTTTTCATCTCGTCATTGATGTTCAAAGACGGAGAAATGTCAAAAGCAACAGACTTGGTTTCACCAATACCAGCACTAGATAAAGCTACACCAATGATACTCCATGTAAGGAGCATAAACGAGATTCCTATGAGGATTCGTTTGGTGAATCGTCTGTTCATAGATCAACTACCACCATCAAACCATATTATTCTTTGCAGTTAAGGAATGGGAATGTTGAATACTTGTACTAGGTTGCACCACGTGCAGGATAAGTCAATGTGATCTTGAACGAGCAAGTCTTTTCACCTGCTGAAATGCAAGTTTCTTCATTCACAACCAATTTTTCGTATTCGATTCTGTTGAAATCAGTAAGATATTCGAGAACAGCTTCGGTAAATCCCAGCAAGAAGAAACATGATGGTTCATCCGCTTCATATCCAGAAGCATATGGATTATCACCAATTTCGATAATAGCCTCTTCATCCAACCAGAGTTTGTAGAGCTTGGCAATTCTGATGTCACCAAATGGGACTATCAGAGTTTCTAATGCCATCTTGATGAATTCTACAATTCCTTTGAAATCGCCTGGTGGTTTTTGCTTTCCGACTTTGAAATATTCTCTTTGAGCTTCTAGTCCTGCAAGTCGGCCAGCTGAATAATATAGGTCGCGAACCCGATCGGGAAACATGACTGCAATTCTGCTTCCAAGCTTGTTCCAAGTTTTTGCAAAGAATGCCACCATCAGGTCACGTTCTTTCAATCGACCCTGCCACCATGGAATCACATTTTCTGGCTTTGACATATCCTAAGCCTCGTCATCACTTGTTGATTAATTGAATGTTAAGTGCTTTATGTGTGTGTGATGTCTTCAAACCAAACGAACATTCCAGACACAGGCATCAGCACCTGTAGCTTGACTCATTTCCTGGAAGACCTTTGCATCAACGCCCTTAAATTCCAAGATTGATTCGAGAATCCCACTAAAGACCTCACAGTATCCAAATCCACGCATACCTTCAAGATTGACCTCTTGACACCAAACACATCCATCATCTGTTATTCTAATAGACCCACGAGCACTCTTCATGTCTACATCCCGAGGTTTTTTGTCGTAAAGAACTCGGTAAATCACCTCAACTAATTTGGCAACATCTTCACGAGTTGTAACATTATCCTTGGTCTTCTCTACGATTTCAGTATTGAGGTAGACTTGCTGTCCAATTTCCTTTCCAAGATCACGGAGTCTTTGATTAGCAGCTTCTATATTGTCAGTTTCAGAGAGAACTTTTTCTACAAAATAAGAATACAGGCTAATTAACAATGGATTCTCTATTTTAGGCATAGCACTCAATCCCCTTGGATGGTTTAGATCGTTTTACCAATCACCTTGAGACCATGTTTTCGATACTTTGCCACAGTCTGCACAACTTTGGGCAATGGAAACTTCAGTGCTTCAGCTATCTGCTCTGTTGTTCTGGTACCATCACACATGCGTATTATACTCTTATCAGAATCTGCGACTTTCGACATATCTCCTTCATAATGAGGACATTTGACATATCGACCCATAGTACCCGGTTCGATAGTTACAGTGTCTTGGCCTTCTTGAATTTTAGGAACTTCAATAATTCCCTTAGATGCACTCCATTTTAGTAGTTCAATGACACGATTATTCGGTTGAAACATCGAGTCAGCAATCCTCTCAACACTATTGTTCCCATCAACGAGCATTAGAACATCAAATCCGAAATTTCGATATAATTCCTTCATTTCGGTATAGAGAGGGGAATCCAGTGAAAGCGCTTTTGGATATTCAGTCCCCCTTGTAGGTATTGTACTTGGGTGAACATTGAAATCTTCTGGAGATTTCTCAGGTTTGGTTACAATAGGAGCTATTTCCACAGAGGGAGTTTCAATCGTAGGTTGCGGTGTTTCAACTGTTGGAGACGGGACAGTTTCTTTTATGGGAGATGAGGTTTCCACTGAAGCAGCCTGAATTGCTATACTCTCAAGAACCTGCAAGTTGGATTCGCTTGATTCCTCAAAGTCTTCTGGCGGTGGCGGGAGCTCGATGCCTTCCAATAGTCTTAGTACATTCTTAGTCTTAGCAATAGCTAGACCTAGTTGAAGTTCGGGTACATAGAGAACTGTAAGAATCCAATTGTCATCTACCGGAGAAAGAACCACCAAGCCTCTATCAGTATCGATTGTCATAAGGCGTAGATCAGACTTGTAGAGTGTTATACTATCTTTCACTCGAGGAAACAACTCGTCTGGAAAAGCAAAACTCACAAATGGCCTTCCGATCTTTGTCATAAGTGAATAACCCAACACTTGATCATCAAATCTTAATTTTGAAAGAGCTCTCTCCAAATCTTTGGACATGTATAACACCTCGGGGAAGATGGTCGGACCATTACAAGTCTGTACATGGCATTCTTCCGAAAGCTGTCGTAAAAGGATTGTGGTGATGCAATAATAATATCATCAAATAGTTCTGTCAAAAACGGTTAAGAGGAGTAAGTGTACGTCGACAATATAGCATGAGAAACATAATCAGTGGCTTTTTGGCTGTTATTGCAGGTTCTTATTTGATTATCATACTTTTGGGACTATCAGAACCACCATACCCAGAACCTTTCAAAATAATTTGGTTTCTCTTGGCTGGTAGCAGTGCACTTCAATCCACACTTATGTTCATTCTGGAACCTAGTATTCTATCATATATCATCAGCTGGATTGTCATGGGTCTTATTATCGGTCCATTTTCAAAAGTAGGATGGAATACCGTAAGATCTGCACTGTGGGTTGGACTCATCACTGCTGTACTAGCACTTGCTTCATTGTTACTTTTAGATCCCTCTTTTTGGAATATTACTGTCAATCCAGCCAGAAATATAGAATTGTTCTACCAATTTACTACATCAATGATTGTAGCGCTTTTCACTATGCCGTCAGCACTACTAACAGCACTTGTTGTCAATAGACTCAGCCAGCAAACTGAATCTCCAATTCCAAGTAAAATTGAAACTATATGTGATTGTGGGGCTGTCTATAAATCTAAACCTATGATTTGTTCAGAATGCGGCAGACAGCTGATTGAGAACTAACGGTCGCGTGATATCCCTCCACCCAGCAATCCACCAACCGTAGCTGCTATCGCAGGATAGATTGTCCCCTCCAATGCTGCTTGCATGATGTACATTGACCCGGGCTCAAAAATTGCCATTATATTGAAAGCTGGAGATATCATAAAGAAGAGAAGCCATGTCAGAAATGCACCAATAACTGCACCGATAATTGCAGCCATGACTCCAGGTAAGAAATCCTTTGAAGCTAATCCAGCAAGAAGACCTCCAGTCCCCCAGGCGAGGAACATAAGAACACTTGAACCTTCAGCTCCATAGCCAACGAGTGTACCTAAGCTAGGAGAGCCTAGAAATCCTGGAGAAGGAAATAGAACAGTGCCCACCACAGCGAGCCTTAACTCAAGATCATTGTGGCTCAAGAAATCATCTACAACAATTCCAGAGATAAGATCGTTTGGCATGTAAATCCCAAAAGTCAGTACAATGAATACAATTGCGAATGCGGTTATTAGCCCTATAAGCGTGCCTAGACCTTGACCCAATTCAGGTCCTCCATGTATGTTGGTTTTACAACACTATCTTCGGTTATTAGGTTTTATACCTATGCCAGATGAGTTGTCAATTCTATCTCAGAGCAAGGGTCCATGTACAGACATCATCGCCCAATGCTCTACAAGACTCTTGGAAACTTTCAGCTTGGAAACCTCTCAGTTTCATGACTGCATCAAATACTCCACTAACGATAGCACAGTATTGCAAGCCAGGCATATCAGTAATATGAACTCCTGCGCAGATTGGGCAATCTGCATCTGTGAACTTGATTGTTTGCCTATCATCACTCACCCAAACGTCGGTAAATTCCTGACCTGAGTTGACCTTGTATGCAAGTTGAAGCGTATTCGCGAATTCATGGAATGCTCCTGCATGCTCACGTATCCGATCAGCATAATCCATGAGAAGTGTTTCGCCAACTCGAAAACCAATATCTTTCATCTTGAAGTTGATCATCTCAACAGATTCACTTGTGCTCATCAGAAGGTTCATCAGCTCACGATAGTTGGCTTGGAAAAGGACTCTGCTAACTTTCGGAGTCATAAACGACCAAGCTATTTTGCCTTTAATTCCCATGATTAATTCAAACTCCGTAAATTGTTGCGGAATGAAACTGATTGCAATTTCAATGATATAATTCTTATTCAAACAGCTATCTCAATGTTCTTGGTTCTAAAAGATAGCATGTGTATTGGTCTCAATGTTCATGCAATCTCATCCCCTTGACGATTTATCGGTACGAATAATTCGGAGGGTTTTTCCTCGATAGGGAATGATGCTCTGCAAAGCTTCAAAATAGGGTATTCCAACTTCGGTGGCAATCTCTTGCAAAGTCATCTTTCCATCACATAATTCTAGTATGGCTCGATGTTTTTTCTTTACCTTCTCAATATCACCTTCAAAAAGAGGAAGTTCAATGATTTCTTTTTGAGCTGGTTCCTGTTCTTCGGGACACTCTACTCTAAGAATATTCCTTGAAACACACCAAGTGACAATCTCAATAGTTTTCTCAATAGGCCTTGATAGATGTTCAGAGATTTTGTAAACAGTCATTTTTTCATCAACGACGAGAAGAACATCAATTCCAACATTGGAGAACGCCTTTTTGATTTGAGAATTCAAATCAGACTCTAGAGTCATAGTTTCATTATACCTGACACTACGATGCACAACACATCCATGTTGAACATTCACTTCTTGTAGAGGTTCCTCAATAGGAGTAGATGGTTCTGGAATGTCTGGTTCAGGAGAAACTACTTCTGGAATGACTTTGGGCTCGATAGGAGTAGTTGGTTCATCTGGAACAGCAGGAACTATTGGTTCCATAGACACCATAGGTTCTGGTTCAGGTTCTGGTTCGATAACAATAGATGTCGGAGGAGGCGGTAGGTCTACTTGCATAAGTAAATCAATAACTGCTTTAGTTCTTGATAATGCACCGCCAAGTTGGAAGTCTGGGTCAAACAGCACAGCTAAGACCCATTGAGGATTGACTCTAGCAAGAATGACTATTCCCTTATCAGTCATTACATTAACTAGTCTCAAATCAGATCCATGAATTTTGAGTGTGCCTTGGATATTTGGAAGTACATCATCCGGCAAAGAAAAAGAAAGGAAAGGATGGCCATCACTTGTAATTAGAGCGTATCCATTAACTGACTCATCGAACTTCAATTTTGTCAGAACGCGCTCTAGTTCCAATAGTCAATCACCTAACAAAGCGATATTTGCACGGATGAAGCAAAAACGATTACAGTTTAAGTAACTTTGTGCCATCTCCTGAAAAAGAAGGGTTGCCCTCTAAATACTTCACTATTTCTGCTAATGAAGGATGACTTGCTGAAGAGGATGAAATATAGAGAGCAGCTACTGCATTTGCAAGTATGAGTCTATCTTCTGGAAATAACTCAAGAAGCGTTCCATAAATATCACCGGCATTCCAAGCATCTCCAGCTCCACAAACTACTCGACTTTCAGCATCAAAAGTTGGAATTGCTGTTGTTTTATCATCAAAGATGGTCGCTGTGAAATAGGGTGTGTGAAGGTCAACTTGGATTCCAGTTTCACGCGAAACATATTGAGCAGCCTGAAGCCAATCTGGTGGCTTCGAATGAATGTTTTCCCAGCGTTTCGAGTTACTTGAAAGTTTCATTGCGACCCAGTGAACTTCATTCTCGTTCAATCCAAACACATCTACTAAACCCTCAGCAACTACTCCGTCGATGAGTTTACCAACAAGATCAGGATTTCCTGAAGGGTCTCCCATATCCATGAAAGTTACAGCTTTGGAGGTTTCCTTTACCATTCGGAACAAATCATGTGCTAGTTCGGAACCTTTGAGATTGTGATTCAAGTTCACTAGTGCTATCAGACTACTCCCTTGTATTGTTTTTATGTCATTATCATTGAGATCTGAAAATGAAAATTCCCTCGCAGACCCACTATCACTTATCATGAGATTGACCTTCCGTCCTTTGTATTCGGTTTCCACTGAAACTGTGGAAGACATACGACCATCAATGTGTACGTGGCTCAGGTCAAGCTTTGGATGAACAAGTGATTTCAATAGAGAGGCACCGTGTTCATCAGTAGTAACAATCAATCTTGGTTCAAGTCCAAGCGAAAGAAGTGCGGAAGCAGTGTTAACCGCGTTTCCACCTCGACGAATGAACTGCTCATTATCAAGAAGGTTGCCTCCGCCTTGTTCTGCTAGCATCTCTAAACCATCAATCAGCTTGTCAAGTGACTCTATCATCACGAAATGGTCCACAAAGAAATCTGGTAAAATAACAGGATATCCTAATTCCTTTGAATCATTAAGAATTGAGATGAGTCGAGTGTAATCCAACTCGCTCAACCTCACAAATAACCGTTGCAACTCTATACTTTCTTTAGAGCTGCCTTTGCCATAGTTGTGATGCGATTTTCATCGATTCCAGTTTTCTTCGCAACCTTTGCAATATCGCAATAAGCGAGATCAGAAATCGAATGAATCCCAGATTTTACAAGGAGTTTGGCTTCTGTGACCTTTACAGACTTTAAAGAAGATAGTTCTTTGATCGCATCGTCAGTACTTTTGACAGGCTCTGCGTCTTCTGCTAGTTTTGCTACTAGTTTCTCAAGGTCACTCATGTATTGCTTCAATGCCTCAACATTTTCAGGATGTGTTGTTTTCCGTCGTAAATCAACTAACAGACCCATACGCCGAGCGTCTTCTACAGTAAGACCAATCTGTTTGGTTTCTTCGATACTAAAACCACGCCCTCTTTTCGGGCGACCGTCCCTTGGGGATTTTACCATAGGCTCTGCAATAATGTCGAAACTCATCTTTTATACACCTGACTCAGGTTCGTGCCTTTGGTCCGCTTATTAGGCTTTCGAGATGGCAGTTGTTTGCACGTTACACAGGAGTAGCTTGCGTTATACTAATCACATAATTAGGATGCTACTATTCAATAGTAAACTATTGTCACCCCTGTCAATCCCCATCCGATAATTACTACTACTAGCCATATCAACAAAACCAAACCTGGGTTAGTCAGTGACTTGAGGAGTTCCGAGGATTCTGGTGATTGAAGATCAAGATACATCAATAAGGCAGGAGGACCAAAGAAGAAAAAGTACCAAAGCGAACTGTAAAGTACGCTTCCTAGAGGAATCCCAACAATGCAGATCAAGGCATCAATGACCAGAAGAAACGTGTAAAGACCAAGCACAACCTTTCCTGCTTTAAGAGCACCCACATCAGACATATTTCGATTCCAAGTAACTCCGAGGAAAGCAAGGATAAGAATGAAATGAAGCCATAGGTTGATTATCAAGTTGTTAAGGAAAAATGGTAATACACTCTGCTGAAGAAGAATCAGAGTGATAGCTTGTGAGAAAATGACCAATACAATCATCCACGGTTGATTCTGGTTCAAGTTCTTATTAGGTCTTTGACAATTGACAGTTGCTTAGCAGTTTAATTTAGGGTGCTACTTTAACAAATGGAATATGCTTTAGTGTTCTATTAGGCTTTCGAGATGGCGAAGAGATATTCTTCACTCGATATCAATTCCGAAAACAGACTCAACTAATTCAGCAAAACGAGCAACAAAACGAGCAGCAGGACCACCATCAACTACATCATGGTTCAAGAAGGCAGTGACACAAAGGTATTCTCGTATCTCTATTTTTTCATCAACGACTGCTGGCTTTTTTGCAATACCTCCAAGTGCAAAAAGCACGGGAGAGATACTAATGGGGACAGCCCAGCCACTTTTTCCTTTGCCATACATTCCTACTGCAGTTACTGTGACAGTTCCAAGGTGTTTCTTGACAAAAAAGGGGTCAGTTCTAAACTTTCGCCAAAATAGAAAGTCACGAAGAAATTTGGGTAGTGAAAAGAGTCTTCGCATCATCTTTTGATTAACAGTATCAGAAATGTCACCATCTTTTCGAGATTGGACAGTCCATATTTCATCCTGAATCTCATGCACAGTTTTTTCATTAGCTTTTCTTACAATATAAGTCTGAGCTCCTATCTCTCCATTAATCTGCCTTTCAACCATAACAGAAACATCTACATCTTTGAAAATGATCAATCGCTTCCCCTTCCTAATTGCATGGACATTCCTGTGTTCGCTGACAGCCTGCGCGATGCACTTTGTAATCCAAGCTGTAAAGGAGAACTCTTTTCCCGATCTCTTTTCGTACTCTTTGATTAGTTGACGGCCTTTTGTAACATCAACCTCTATTAGACCTGAAATGTAGTGGGAACGAAGTCCTTGTTCCATTAACTCAACTACAATTTCTCGCTCAAAGGGTCTTTCCTCATATTGGTCTATCAGGGTTATCACAGTCCTAAAAATCGGGATCGTACAGCCAAAGGCATCAAAATTCAGGGACTAGGATTTATTCCATTCAGAACAATTTGAAAACCAACAGCTGCCTCCCCATAATTTGCAGGATAGGTTGATTCAAGATAATTTATTGTTTCGTTACCGCTGCAGTGTACAGGGTAGACATGTTGCACGCCCATATTTATGAGTTCGTCAATTGTCCCTTCAATAGTTTCTTGGTTTTCATTTAGCAGGTGGAACCCTCCCAACACCATGTAAATGTCGTTCACATTTAGGTCATCCATCACCTTGGAAACAATGTTATCAACGCCAGGATGACTGCATCCTACCAAGATTACCAATCCAAGATTCTCCACGTTTACAACTAGTGCTTGTTCGGAGTAATCAAATACACCGTCCAAACCTCGTCCAACTATGGATATTCCAGGTTCAACTACAATGTAATCCTCGATTTCAATTTGGAAGAAATCCCTCGTCCAGGACCTTGTGTATCCGTAATATGGTGTGTAAAGTGTGACATTTTCTCGGGAATCTGAAACAAAGGTGAGTCCGTTTACATGATCTGGATGCTCATGGGATACTACTATGAAATCGCAATCTGATACGAGATCTATGCCTAGTTGCTCAGAATTGTTTTCCAAGGCATCCGGGTCTATTCCAGAATCAAAAAGTATAGTCCAGTCATCTGTTTCAACAAGGATACTGAGTCCCCAAGGAGAAAGCAACGTTCCATTGGGGCTGTTATCCAACAGGATTGTTATTTTGACATAATCAACGCTACCTATTCGAGATTCTGCGAGTAATAAACTTGGGATTAGGATAACTGATACCGATATAATTGCAATAATGCTAACAACTAATCCGATTTTCATAGACTTGTTCATTGGCATCACATTAGCTTTAAAGTTACAAATTGAAAGATATGGCGATTGAATAGTAACTCTTTTACTATATAAATAGCTAGAGCTCGTTTAGGGTGGCCTATTTTGTTTTGGTAACCTTCAACATTCGATCAAGCTTCGCTTGCTGCTTTGGATCTATCTTCTTCAGAAGGGAGAGCATTTGAAAGGCGTGAAGTGGAGCATTTCCAGAAGTACAAATGCAATCATTCCACAAGTTTACAGCTCATCACAATCAGAATCACACTCACAAAATGTGCCCACGCAGATACTCTGTTCATCGATCCTTCCCCGATATATTACTGGAAAAAAGCCAGCTTGGTATTTACTTAGACAGGAATTTGGGTATTAAGTACATAGTAGAGGTCTGCAACGGG
>JBHLRQ010000094.1:0-11474 GCA_048882385.1 Candidatus Thorarchaeota archaeon
GATCCGAATAGAGAAACCATAGACGATTTAGAAACCCTCTTTGCTAAGAGAACTGAACCCAAAGAAGTTCCATCCGACTGGGAAATTGTCCACACAATGCTTGCAGATGGAAAGTATGCTTTTCGAAACGATAACTGCGTTTTTCTTAATGCCATAGGAGAAGACCTGCCTGATTCTGAGCTAAAATACTACGTCTGTTGCTATGGTGATTATGAGAAGTTCAGGAATTACCATGATAGTGTAATCCTAACAATGGAACACACAATTGCCCAAGGGGATCCATACTGTTCTCGTGTACTTCATGACACTCGGGTTGACTGGAATCTACAACACCCTCCGAAGAGCTTCTGGGACAGCATGGAACCTGATAATGAACATTAAAACATCTTTGTTCCTTTATACATAACATAATTTTCAAATTGCTATCGAGCCCAAAGTTGTCTATCGTTAAATTGTATTAGAAGTGTGGCACATGACATCATTAGATGATTTTCACATTAAAGTCGATATTCCCATTGCTTGGGGCGACATGGACGCTTTCAAACATGTAAACAATACACTATTTTTCAGATACTTTGAAACTGCCCGTATAAGATACTTTGAGGAAGCCGGGTTCCTTGAAACCATGGAGAAGAACTCTATTGGTCCAATCTTGGGTAGCATCTCAGCCAAATTTATCAAACCCCTGTTTTATCCTGATACAGTAACTGTAGGTGCTCGAGTAACTTCTATTGAACCAACCCAATTCATGATGGAATATATTATCGAGAGTAAGTCCAAGGGAATCGCTGCCATCGGTGAATCTAGAATGGTGGTATATGATTACAAGTCTTCAAAGAGAACAAACCTTCCTGAATCCGTCAGAAACAAGATCAGAGAGATTGATTCTATTTAGAACGAGAAAGTGGCGCCCCCGCCGGGACTTGAATCCGGGTCTATGGCACTTCTCCAATTCCTAAGAACATGCTAACCATCAAGAATCTACCAGGATGATTAAGAAACTCATCCAACTCTTTGTAAACCTTATCACTTTCTTCAGAAGTGATGATGCCTTGTTCAATCAAAAGATCCTTTATTTGTTCGTAACTCTGTTTTAAATTAGAAATATACGCTTCTAGAGCTTCTGCATTATCTCTCGTCATAACGGCCGGAAGTGGAATGATTCTAATCGACTTCAGTTCTGCTTGTTGGAATATGTCATATAGCTGTTTTCCAATGTGTCGATTGACATTTTTTGTTTTCATCCATTCAATAGATTTCATTCTAAGTTCTGTTGACTTCGGAGTTGGTGGATAGATTAGCATTACATCATCATCAGTATCTGACACCGCAACAATTCCCCCGCTTTTTGTCACACGTCGTAGCTCAGATACTACCTTAACAGGATTTTGAACATGCATTAAGACAAGTCTACAATATGATAAATCGAACATGGAATCGGAGAATCGGAGGTCTGTGACATCCCCCACCTCAAACTGAATATTCTCAATCTCTTCTTTGGCTGCAAATTCCTTAGCCTTTGTTATAAAGAATTCATCAAGATCAACTCCAACCACGTTCGAAGGTGCAACTCTTTTGGCAATTCTTCTTGTAACTGCACCTGTTCCGCAACCAGCATCAAGGATTTTTAATCCTGAAGCAATCTGCAATATATCAAACTCATTGCTTAGGTGTTCTTCATCCTCATCTGCTTGAAATTCAAGACGAGTTACTTCCTCTTCCGTACCTTCATGCACATAACCTGTTCTTTCGTTCATCTCCAATCTCTCCACAATTATTTAGCACTCGGTTGAAACAAACTGTTCGCTGACTAATGACCATTTTGGAATTCAAGTGTTTAGTGAAAAAAGTCATGAAGAGAAGTGGCGCCCCCGCCGGAACTTGAACCCAGGTCATTCGTATATGTACTCAAGCATTGTTATGTACTTCCAATCAGTTTCAATATCATTCAAATGCTGCCGTATTTGATCGATTTCATTCTTTGTCAAAGTGTATCTTTTTCTCGTTTGATTCCTAGGGAGTACAAATCCTCTTTCTTCAAACGCTTGTTGACCATAAACAGTATCCAACAATGAATGAATGTAGTAGTTATCACCAAGTCTGTTGTCTTTTGAATACTGGATGAACACGACATCTCGTATCTCTTTGACACGTATCTCTTGTATCCTTGGAATGAACTGATCAAACATTGATTTATCTGATATAATCTTCTCAATATCAAACCCTTTTGTACTGTGTTCACCATCAAGATACCGAGCTACCATATCTACAATGTTTTCATCTAGACGTTCCTTGACAATCTTTGTATTTGGTCTTCTCCTGTTGGTGGGTTCAACTAATCGTAATAGGTCCGTGGGAATAACACAACGAGAGATATCAATTTGATACCTGTCTCTCTCAATACCGCATGCCTTCAAGATGTACCTATTAAGACCAAGCCAGTAGATTGGTGCGAAGAATGACGCATACTCTTGTAGTATAACATAGGTAGTCTTCCAATCCTCTTTTGGCAACTTGGCATATACAATATCACTCTGTGTTTCATTAACACGAAGCCATGTTTTCCCACATTCTTGTGAAACCAAAATAGGCAGACTAATCCGACGAAATCCTCCACTGTCAAACATCTTAATCGTATTTTTGAAGACCAAGAGATTTGGCAAGCTTAGTAATGGAGTACAGTCCATTGGAGGTACAACACTAAAGTCTGGAGGTTCATGAATCCAGCGAAACACGTCTGCATGATGTTCTATTGAGAGATGCACCAATTCCTGTAGATGCACAAGCGGTGTAAGGTCAATAGAATCATCATTTGTAGAAATTGCTAGGCCTCGTAATCCCTTGCACTTACTAATGATCAATATATCGGGATGAAATAAATCTGGATTAAATCTACCACTCACAATCCTAAGAAACCGCAACGATTTACAGTCGCCAATATTATCCATTCTGATATTTCTGAGACTCTTATTGTCAACTATATGTATGCCCCTAATTCTTGGAGCTTCTAGCAAAATTCGCATATCAATCTCTTCAATCTCTGGATTTTGTGCAATCCTCATGTATTCAAGAGATGCACACTCATTGACAGAAGTCATGTCTATTTCTTTATAGGAACCGCCTCGTATCATGATTCTTTTCAAGTTTGAAAGACGAAACAAAAAATCCAGAGAAAGATGTTCTTTGAAATTAGTATTTAGATGAATAATCAGGTTTTCAAATTCTTTCTCATCTAATAGTGATAATTCGGACTCCAGTTGAGCCATCGTGTATATGAATTTGATTTCAACAGTTTTACCCCTCTGTATATGTTCAGGAGAGGGATCCTTTCTCCTACCGACCATAAGTAGGTCTAGTCATAATCCCTATAATATCATCTGATAGTCAATGTGTGGTGTTTTGAACAAGATGTTACATTCGAAAAGCAATCAAGTGGAAAATGAATAGTGTGAGAATGATGATTGCACTGAGAGAAAGTGGCGCCCCCGCCGGGACTTGAACCCGGGTCTGATTATGCCTATTGATTAGTCCCCTAGTGAAACTATACTTAGTAATAGGGCTGCAGATATTCATGGACAGTACTCGAAGATTAGATGTGCATTAGCATTTCCACCCAACCATCCACAGAAATCAAGCCGAAGTGAGAATTTCCTTCGCTCTCAGAATCTGGATGATGTAATGATGATTGGAGAACAGTTGAAGAATGAAGGAATTCTCTAGATTATGATGTTCTCGACCGATGAGTTTAATAGAAAATCGACTTTGCTCCAACCGAACCGCAGCCCCTGTAGTGTAGTACGGTCAATGCTGTAAATGTTCTACAGTATCCGGATTAGCATTCAAGACTGTCACTCTTGAGACCCGGGTTCGAATCCCGGCGGGGGCGCCACTTTTTGACTCATGTACTAGTAATAATCAATTACCACTCCCTTGTTTTCAAACGCATCTTCTACCTCTCTCAAGATAGATTCTATTGTATCCTTGCTTACCTTACGATCTCTTAGATTGAGCTTGACTTCTTGCTTGATGAAGTCAAAAGATATCGATTGGTTCTTTGCAATTTCAGATGATACTGATACTACTATCACCTCCTCAAAGTCAGTTTCGTCATCTACATTGCACAGATGTGCAATCGCATCCAAAGATCTCTGACGTGAAGATTCCTCCACATGTACTCTGACAAACCTAAGTTCTGGTGCTGAATCATCAATTTCGAACACTTCGTCATCAATCAGTTTTGACTCTTCCAATTCAGCTGATTCAAGTTCGTCTATTTCCCCAATTATCGAGTTTTGAATTCGTGGATAATCAGAGAGGAGATGAACCACTCTAAGACTGACAAGAGCCTTTGAATCAATCGTGACATCACACCTTTTCCCGGAATCCGAGTCCACAAGTTGTCTAGACTCTGCCAATAGAGCTATATCGAATATCCCCATGTCCTCCATCTCAAGACCAATCAGATGTCCTCTTCCCTGTAGTCCATCCAGCTGGATCTTGAGACACTTCTTGTAACCTCGGTCCTTTCGTTGTTCATCGACTATTATTCTCAGAGTTATGTCTTCACCAGCTTTGGTCATCAAGAAGTCCTCACAGGTCAGAGGTAATTTGTAGCTGTCTGAATAGAACGAGTATCTGTGGATGAGTGGCTTGAACACTGACAAGTGATAGAAGTCATACTTCCCATCTCTGTTCTTGAGTTTCACTTCATCATACTCGATGTCTTTCTGAGCATCCCACTTGAGGTATGTGCCGTCTGCAGTCGAAAAGTACTCTCCAATTCTCTGGGGGTATCTGAGGAATCTGATCACCTCATCAGTATACTGAGTTTCCTTCTTTGCTATGGTCTTTGAGCCTTCATTCAGGTCAATCCTGTAGACCTTTTTTTCAGGGTCAAGGGTAAGGAAACATGAAACCTCTCTTACCACACCGCTCCACTCAGCAGCCTCTTTTAGCACTTCGTCACACTCTGTTTCGATATCAGAGTAAAAGGAACTTGGCTTGTACATGTTCAAGGCTACAAGAGTTCCGGGTGACGGTTGTGACAGTCTGATCCAACGTACAGGTTGATTCTGCCCCTTTGGAGGATTTCCGTACTCCAACAGACCATTCTGAACCCATTCTTCCTCGCCCTTTGTGTAGAGCACGTGTTGTTTGTTCATAAAAACAAGAACAATCGGATATTCCACCCACCCCTCTCTTGACAAGGCACTTTTTGCACTCTTCGAGAGTTTTTGAGGATCTATCTCACCTCTATACCACCCATAGCGAAGAATGGCACTCATCTGCTCCTCCAACAACGCACCAAATATAGTCTTCTTGATTGAAGAAAACAATAGCCAGATACTGCCACCATCACTCTTCTCTTGAAAGAGCAATAGTCCGTGTTGTTCAGGAAATCTTGTGGTTGTTTGCGAAGTTGTCTTCTTCATCTGTTTTGCCCTCCATGTGAGATTTGAGTGGATTGCTTGAAAGTCATACCTGTGTTCGAATTCTCCGTCATCCTGTTGCCTGAAACCAATCTGATAGAGCTGCCATCGTGCAACTGATGACCATAGATTGTTACAATGAGGGGACTCTGCATCTCTTAGGACTCTAGTTGCTACATCAAGTACTCCAAGAAAGAGATTCATTCCATAGAGATCCATGAGTTCAGGATTATGACCCAATGCTTGTTTCAATGTCCTCAGGTCATCAGAGTTCAATAGGTTTCCAAGATTCAACCTGTCATTGAGGAGAAGTGTCCAGAGACGCTGAGTTTCAGTTCTGCGAAGAATGGCCTCCCTGACTTGAGTGAGAATTTCCAGTAGATTCTCCTCAGTAATAGTTTCGTTGTTGTCATAAGTACAGAGTGAAACGATCTTTCTGTAGAGAGAGCGATAGGAAGTTGGTCTCTTACTGAGGAACTCAGCAGCGTATGACAACCGTAGGACTTCTCTTCGTCTGGTATCAATCGTATCGATATGAGATGATTCAGATGAATAAGTAAAAGCTGGTCTTCGGGTGATTGTTACTGATTCTTCTTCCTCTTCGTCAGTTTCTTTATGAATCCACCCTCGTGTGATGGACTTTGCCTCAACATAGATCCCCTCATGACCAGTTCCTATTCGGTTTGGATGCGGTGGCTCTCTATTCACATCAAGATGCAGTCTGCTTGATAGACTTGGTTGAACACTGTTTGCATTGACACTGTGAAAGGTCGTTGACCAATCAACATTATGTTTATTGACCAGACTCAGTGGTTGTCCATCTCTAGGTCTGAGAAGACTTGGAATCAGGATGAATGCATGCTTTGTAATTTCTTCCAAGGAGATCATGTCAATAGTGTCAGAACGCACCTGGATGGATGAACTTCGAAAAGACCGTCCATGCATGTTTTTATGTTGATTCAGATCACCAGTTTGCCTCTCGATTTTGACAATAGGACTTCTAACGGAAGCCTTGCTGAACTTGCGGCTCAGACCCTTGAGATGCGGTACATGGATGACCGTGGACCATGGATCTTGTTTTGTTGGTAGGTCCTGAATGATCACTCGACTGTCCTCATACTCCGGGATCTGCCACCCCATCTTTCGAGGAGCTGTGGGCACATTCCATAGAACCTCGTCAATGACTTGTTTCCTGGGAGATTTGTAGTAGAATGGACTTGGACTGTTCCGTTGATAGAGCTCGGAAACCTGTGGAAGGTCAACTCCTGTATCAGTCCAGATCACCTCGTTCATGAGATTCTTTACAATCTGAAGCAGTGAAAGTTCAAGCACCTGTAGATTGTTCCTATGAGTCATAGGAGTCATATTCTCCAAGTCCGACCAGCCATCCACAACTGCAATTCGATTCTCTGACTCAGATTGAAGAGCTGCAGTGATTGCAGACTTCGCTTTCTCGATTCCTGATTGTTTCCCGTTGATGAGAAATCCATCAATATCATTTCTAAGACTGACAAAGGTGACTCTTTCTAACAGTCTTCTCAGTCTTGCATATTCTGGATTCGTAATCAGCTTGTTCTTCTTTAGATCCTCAAGTCCAAATCGTTTCTCTATCAGTTTCTTTGTTGGAAAATCACCGATTAGATCAATCCAAGTCAAAGAAGTTTCTGTGTTTGCAACCTGTTCAAGCTCTGCAAGGTGGTTCAAGAGATGCCAGTTCTTGGCAAACCATGTTGCACTCTTGCCAAATGATGTTGGAGATGATAGTGAAATGTACTGAGTGAAGAAGGTGTCATCCTCCACTCTATCTACAAAGGGGTCTTCGAATAGAACATCTTTGAGGGGATTGATACGTTTTAGTACATCCACAGGACCTTGTGCTGGAGTCATTGTAACGGCTACTCGAGGAGCTATCTGTTCTGTAGACTTGTCTTTGAATTTGAGTGACTTCCACTGTCCCTTGAATTCTCCTTTCATTATTCGATTAGCCAGGTCGGAGATGATGTAATCGAACGCTCGCTTTGTGTCTTCGTAGTCTTGAGAAACATCAAGTGTGACCACTCCCTTCCAGAGTTCTTTGAAAGCAATAGTTTCACCGATGATTGAATGGTACTCTGATAACAGGGCATTCTCATATGCATCTATCTGGTCAAGATGGATTTTAGGGGGCTTTGAACCAAGTGTTTCACCCCATTCTGATGTCTTGAGAGGTTCTTTCCAAGCGTTCAAGACTGGTGTGAAGACATTGGATTTTTTCGTACGAGGACGTTTTCCAAATAGGTTGAAGTCGAATCCAGTCTTGGTCTTCACCTCAAGAATCATGATGGGCGCCCAGATATGGCTACCACGCCAACGAATACGAACAAAAAGGACAAGGTCTATCTTTCCTGATTCTTGAGTTCCAGTGACTGGAACTTCAGCAAAATACTGAAACCCAGAAGGAGTCTGAAGGAGATGGTCTCCAGCAAAGATAGCCTCTTTGAGTGAGTGAGGTTGAGGATATCCAGAAAGCAACACTCTGTGCCAGTTGTTCCCTTCTAGTTGTACGCTCCTCATGATGTTTTCAAGGAACGTTTCCACTTCTCTGTGTGTGACGATTCTTCTCTCAATGTGCTGAAGAATTATCCTACATTTCTTCTTGGTTTTTCTGTCTTCTGAGTTTTCTTGTATTGCTTCAACCTGTTCTTTGAGAGCATCTATTCCAAAACCTTGAGGAACATCTTCGACCGGTTTACTCATTCTCTCTCTAGTCCCAATGTGTCTGCTGTAGTTGTTCCTGATTTCAAGTACAATCTTTCTCAATTCCCTGTCTGCGCCGGGGGAGAAATCCTTGCGACCTGTCTTTCCTCGTGTGTACACCCAATCGAGAAATGGGGTCAGTCTATGAATCAACAGTCTAATGTATCGATGTGACTCAGTTCGAGGTACACAATGGATGAAGCATTGTCGACAGAGCTCAATGAGATGAGCTCGTAGCATATCTCCAAAGTCCATGGCTGGTAGTGTAGGATGTGTAAGTAACACTCGAGGATTCTTAGAGTTGCCTCGATATCCCGCTTTCAAGTGAGTCTTCACCCCAAGTGCTGCTGGGACCTTGGCCGCTACATCTTTTGGAATGACTTGCTCTGTTCCATCTGGATATTCTCGGATCTCGTAGAGCTGTGGGGTTGGGAATGTATAACGTGGAACAACGATATCTCGTAGTGTTGCTCCAGCATAATTCAGTAGACTATTGAGTTCTCCAATGGTGCCCTCTTTCCAGCTGTATACTCGCCTCCTCTCTTTGTTGCCGTATCGTTTCGTGCTAAGCCAGAGCATACGTAGATTCAGCTTTCTGAGGTGGGATTCTATCTTCTGAACTTTAGAGAAATCATGCGGGCGGCTTGATCCGTCCATTTTCTTATTCACTTGGATAGATTTCCATTTGTTTCTAATTTTTTCAAAGATTTCTTCTGTCTGTCTATTCTTTCGTCTATTTGCTAACCAGACTAGAGCTGATAATCCTGAATAAAGTGCAGTAGCTAGAACTACATTCGGTCTGAATTCCTGAGTTCTTCTCCCCAAATAGGACACTCCAGCTATTCCTTTTCAATTTTATTTATAAGTATTTCATACTTATTCAGAAGTCTATAATTTATAAAAATAGCCTTATCAGTTTTTATTTTCTTAATTAAAGGATTTATAATATATTTTCATAATAACTTAATAAGGAAACTTGTATGATAAATCTATGAGTTAATTACTCCAATTCTAGACAAAGATTGGAGTGAACTCAACTGACCTGAAACAGGTCAGAACTTAATAAGGAAAGACAAAGCGATGGCTCGGTCCAAGGGTGTGACAATCTCGGTTAAGGTCCCAATCAACTGGGAAGCCATGACCGAGAGGACTAAGCAGAGACTTAGGCAGACCATTGGGCGAGACACCAGAGTGATACGTGCATTCCTTGGAATTATTGAACAACATGAAGACAAGTTGTTGACAGGTCGTAAGAAAAATCGGATTGATGAAGGTGAGCTGGATAAGCTCACTATGACTGCACTCCAAGTCAAGGCGGGCTATAGTCAGAGACTGACCGTACCTCATGACTTCAAGGCGAGGTTCCCTCGAATATCTCAGAACGAGATGACCGAGTGCAGACAGACTGCAGTTTCTTTGTATGAGAGTTATCTTAAGCTCAGAATAAAGAATGGATTGAGAGCTTCTCGCCCTGCATCAATCAATAGAAGTCGACGTATTCCCAGATGGGTCTTTGCTCAACGATTCAGACTTGTTGAAAAACGTACATCTTCAGCCCGCTGGTGGCTAGACATCAGGGATTCTCTTGACTCCGTACAGGCTGGACGTACATTTCACGATAGATTAGTCATTCCATTGAAGGTTTCACCCTTTCACCTGAATCAACTCCACCGTGGAGATGTAAAGGCTGTACAGATCTTCACTGATCGATTCAGAAAGTGGTGGGTGACAATGGCTGTCAGGGTAGCGGTTGATGACTTCCACAAGAGTGAGCTTCCTGCAGCGATACTTGGAATAGACCTCGGCATTGAAAAGGCCGCATGTTCAACTCTTCTGACTCCAGAGAAGACGAGGGAAACAAGATACTTCATCCAAAAAGAGAAGGTCAAGGTCATCAAGAAGTACGATGGACTTGTCGCCGACCTGCAGAGGAAAATGCACCTCCGCAGAGACAACGGAAAACCTCATGATAAGATGGCAGTAAGGCTCCGACAGATGAAGAGTAAGAGGGAGAATGTAGCCAAGGAGTATGATAGAGTTCTAGTTCGACAACTCCTTGATTACATCTCCACACTGTCCAAGAAATACACACTCTATGTTGCCATTGGTCGCCTGAAGAATATACGAATGCGTGCCAGAAGAGGAAACTATCAAGGTTCTAGGTACCGGGCCATGATACATTCATGGGCTTTTGCCCGGATAACCGATAGTCTGAAACATGGACTTGCTCAGCTCGGTTGGAAGGTTGAGGGAAAGGACTCGAGGTTCCGTGCAGTTCCTGAGGCTTGGACTTCCATCATGTGCTGGAAGTGTGGAAGCAGGGGTAAGAGACCCAAACAGAACTATTTCCACTGTCCATCCTGTGGTCACAAGACCAACGCTGATAGGAATGGTAGTATCAATATTGCTGCACGCATGCTTAAGCTCACAAAGTCACTGCACTCTGTGAGAGGACTAGGTATGTGGACTAGAGCTCTAGATGGAGTTCGACGTGCACGACCAAAAGCTCAAGAGAAACAACTTTCTCAAGGGAAGTCCTTACTCTCTTTTAAGGATCAAACATCAGATCTTGGAGAGTCCGCGGCTGTTCACCATACTCAGATGAGTCTTCTCAGCTTCAGCGATGAATCTGGGAAGGGTGATGATGACCCCGCCGTGGTAAGTACTGTGGAAACTCTTGCTGTCGTTGGAAGTGATGATCCGACATCAGTACAGGAGAAAAAAGCCAGGTCTTCAGGAGGGATTCCATCCCGATGAATGTTGACAACGCTCTTGCTAATTTTGGCAAATTCTTTTGGATTTTGCTAGGAGGTGGTGACACTGGCAAGAGAGGGGCGGAACACAGAGGTTTCTTTCAGTTGTGGTTCACTCACAATCTCAGAAGCAGGTCATACACTACAGGGGCTCGGGTACTATGATTGAGCATAGAGGTTATTTGCAGTTGCGGAACACACACAATATCAAAAGCAGGTCATGATGTTCACTCACTTTGTGGAATAGGTTATGCTAGATCGGACTTCACTTGGTATAGCATAGTATTAGATGAATGAGTGAATCATTCTGATAGGTCATGGAGTAACATCTAAGGACTTGTTCTAAATCCCACCTAGTGTTACGGAGATATAGCTCACTAACCAACAGCCTGAGTAGTTGTGAAAAGATTACAGAGTAGATTTATTACCATCCGAGCCCTATAGAAGAGTGGCTCACAGAGCCAAGCTGCCCCTAGACCTTACTCCATTTCTGTGTTTTATCGCAACCCTTTTATGGCTACAGAATTCCCCGTCCTTTGCTCAGACAGAACTGCTT
>JBHLRQ010000095.1:0-11462 GCA_048882385.1 Candidatus Thorarchaeota archaeon
AGATTTGCGGCAACTTGTGCTGAGAGGTCTCCTAATCTTTCATCTGGTGTTCTAGTACTGGAAAGGATGTCTGTGATGGTATCTTTCTGCAAGACTTTATTTTCAACAATTAATCTTGGCTTGATTATTATACCCTCCTCATGGATTGTGGTTGACAATCCTGGCATTGATCCAGGACTCACGCCTCCAATATCTGCATGATGAGCTCGATTGGCTGTGAAAGCTACCCTCTCATCATCGAAATAAACAGGAGCCACCAGTGTCAAATCAGGAAGGTGTGAGCCGCCTGAGTATGGGTCATTTACGAGTGCCATTGAATCTTTAACAAGTTTGTCACCAAGAACATTGATACAGGATTTTACTGACAACGGCATGGCACCAAGATGTACTGGTATGTCTTTTGACTGAGCAACTAGTCTTCCCTCCCCATCAAACAATGCACAGCTACAGTCTTGACGTTCTTTGATATTCGGACTGAATGCAGTCCGTCGTAGGGCTTGACTCATCTCTCTAGCACTGGATATGAGGGCGTTCTTTATGACTTCAAACTTGATTGGATCTTCAATCATTTCTTCTCCCTCCGCATCCAAAGCACGCCATCATTTTTCTGAACTGCTTGCCATTTTGGGCCAACATAGGTAGTCGAGTCCAGTTGTTCAATAATTGCAGGACCTTTGACTGTTTGTTCTGTTGCAAGCTCCAAACGGCGATACACTTCTGCAGAAACCTTAGTTCCTTCTTCCAACAGGACTTGTCTATCACTGATTGGTTGTGCGTGTTCATCAAGTGAATGATCGAGCGGTCTGAATTTTCCAGAGCTTGATTCTGCCACCACCCTTGCAGTAACCCATTCTACTCGTCTGCCTTTCATCATGTATCCGAACGCTTCTTGATGAGTTCTCTCGAAATCCTGAATTGATTTCTCAGCTATCTTCACCTGTTCATTAGGTACTTCTATGGTCAATTCATATGATTGTCCAAAATATCTCATGTCGACCTTCCACTTTAGTCGAACTTCACTCTTGTTTGCCCCCTGACTGACAAGTCTATCTGTCGCCTCATCAGCCAGTTCTGAAAATGTGGCTAGCAATATCTCTTTGTTATCATTGTTTGCAGAAATCAGAATTGTCTTCATTACATCAACACGAAGGTCTGAACATACTAATCCAAGGGCGGATGTAATTCCTGGATGTGGAGGAACTAATATCTCGTTTATATCAAGAGCCTCCGCGATGTCAGTAGCTTGTGTAGGTCCAGCTCCTCCAAATGGGACAAGAATGAACCCCCTCGGATCAAATCCTCTCTCAACCGTGACCTCTCGAATTGCTTGAACCATATTTGCAGTTGAAATCTTGATAATACCAAGAGCAGTTTCTTCTACAGTGAGATTAAGTTGCGAAGATAGGTCTTTTATTGCATCCTTCGCCCTCTTCAAACTAAGTTGTACTTTCCCACCTAAGAAATAGTCTGGATTCAAACGTCCTAGAACAAGATTTGCATCTGTAACAGTTGCATTACTCCCTCCCTTTGGGTAAGCTGCAGGCCCTGGCTGAGCACCTGCACTTTTAGGACCAACATGGAGGATTCTTGCCTTGTCTATCCAAGCGATGCTACCCCCGCCTGCTCCTATTGTCTTGACATCTACTGATGGAATTCGGAGAGGTAACCCGCCAACTTCATTATCTGATCGTACAACAACCTCTCCAGTTATTGCGCTGATGTCGCAGCTAGTACCACCCATATCCAATGTGATTGCTTTTTTGACATTCCAGTGTTTGGCTATCTCCCAACCTCCTATGGCACCACCAGCAAGACCTGATATCGCCAAGCCTATGGCTCTTCCTTGAGCTCTTGATGAAAGCATCGTTCCCCCGTTTGATTGCATCACTGTGAGCTTGCTGTTTGGACAAATGATAGATAATGATGAATCAAGTCGTTTAAGATATCCATTTACTAAAGGTCCAAGGTAGGCTTCAAGGACAGTCGTTGAAGCACGTTCGAACTCTCTGAACTCTGGTAGAACATCTGATGATGCTACACTGTAAATATCTGGATAACGCTTCAAAGCTTGAAGGATCCGTTTTTCGTGCTCGTGATTACGATAGGAGAAGAGAAGTGATATAGCCACTGATTTTGGATCTCGTTGGATTGCTTCTGAAGTGACACGTTCGATTTCGTTATCACTGAGTTCAATGACTGCATTCCCGTTTGAGTTAAGCCGTTCCTGAACTCCAAGTCTGTTTTCACTCATCACCAGAGGTTCTGCTCTTTTTGCATGAAGATTGTATATATCATCTCGATTCTGTCTACCAATTTCGAGCACATCCTCAAGTCCATCAGTTGTAAGTAGTACAACCTTGGCACCCTTTCTCTCTAACATAGCATTGGTTGCCACAGTCGTACCATGAACCACCAGATCGATTTCCTTAGGGTCTATGTGATGTGCGACAAGAATGTCGTTCACTCCAACTGAAACAGCGACATCCTGTGCCCAAGGAGTCGATTGGACCTTGTGTACGTACTGTTCACTGGATTCTGTGTCGACTAGGATTACATCGGTGAATGTACCACCTACATCGACTCCAATTAGTTTCATCTCAAACATTGGTTAGCATTACGAACTGGAATATGAACACTTGGGACGAACAGATGGGGTATAATCCTGAATCCTTATATCTCCCGGTAATTCGAGATTATGAGATTCATCTTATGATTGTCCTAAAATCGCCATTTAGAAATCTTTCAGTGTTTTTGATACTTACATTCTTCCTTTTACCAATGTCATCAATTGCAACTCCGGTGTCAATTGATTCAGTGACAATTTCTGCTGAAGAACCACTGAATGTCATTCTAATGATTGGTGATGGGATGGGCTTTGAACATGTAGAGCTAGCTCGATTGGTTGAGGAGGGTCAAGCTGGTTCACTTGTCATGCAACAGTTGAACTGGAATGCATCTGTAACGACTCATCCTGCAAATGTCGCTGTGACTGATTCAGCTGCCGCAGGTACTGCTATTGCTACAGGAACTAAAACAATCAATGGGTATGTGGCACTAAATCCAACACTTCAACCACTAGAAACAATTCTCGAGTTTGCCCAAACCCTCAATAAATCCACAGGCGTTGTATCCACATGTCGTATTGTCGATGCGACTCCTGCTAGTTTCATGACTCATGTTGATGATAGAAATGATCAGGATGAGATAGCAAGGCAAATTATAGAGGTAGCCGAAGTTGATGTGCTTCTAGGCGGAGGTCTTGATTATTTTTCTTCAGGCCAACTCTCTACTATGGAGTCAAAGGGATTCACAATTGTCTATAATCGAACTTCAATGCTTAATGTGACATCTGGTCGCATCTTTGGTCTTTTTGCAGATATCCATATGGATTACGAGTTTGATAGAAACTATAATACAACGCCTTCGATTGCTGAAATGACAAACAAATCAATCGAACTCTTATCTCAAGATACTGATGGTTTCTTTCTGATGGTAGAAGCAGGCCGAATTGATTTAGCTGCGCATGGTAACGATAAAGTAAGAACAGCTCTAGACGCAATTGCTTTTGATAAAGCAGTACAAATAGCACTCGACTATGTGGAGGTTCATACTAATACAATTCTGATTGTGACTGCTGATCATGAAACAAAGGGACTTGTTGTCATGAGTAGTAATCTGAATTCAGAACTTCCAAGTGCTCTATCAATTGAGAGTGAGAAGAGATTACTTCGTGCTGAAAGAGCTAATAATGTAACAGTTGATTGGACAGCAGATTATCATACAGATACACCTGTCCCGATCTATTGCTATGGTTCTGCATTTTCCGAACTACCTGTTGATATAGCGATTGACAATACGAACATCTATTCACTGATGAAGGACTTCTATTTGGGAAATACTCTTTCGGTTATTCCTGTTTCAACTCCTACAGCATCTCAAACAACAACTACCTCGCCAACTTCACCAACCTCTTTTCCTGATACTACCCTTATCATTATAGTATCTGTTGGTGCCCTTGCTGTGGTTTTTGTGGTTGTTATTGTGATCCGGAGGCGATAATTCCCAATCATCAAAATATATCAACTAAAGATTCTTCTTTATTTACTCAACATAATGTATTGTTATGCATGCAAAGTCGAAATTACTAATGGTATTGATTGTCATTGCTTTTCTCTCGATTCCATCTGTACCTATTGTATACATTCAACCATTAGAATCCAGTTATCTGGCATCTGATGAACCTCTGAGTATTATTCTCATGATTGGTGATGGAATGGGATATGAACATGTAGAACTAGCACGGCTTGTGGAGTTTGGAGAGAGCGGTTCTCTCATTATGCAGGACTCGGATTGGAATGCAACTGTCACAACATACTCTGCAAACGCAGAAGTCACTGATTCTTCAGCTGCCGCTACAGCAATCGCTACAGGGAATAAAACAAACAATGGATTTGTTGCAATGAGTCCAACCTTAGTTCCACTTGAAACGATTTTGGAATATGCCCAAACTCTTAACAAATCTACTGGAATTGTAGCTACAACTATTCTGAATCATGCAACTCCAGCGAGTTTCATGACCCATTGTGATAGCAGGAATAACTACCCTGAAATTGCGCGTCAAATTGTCGAAGAGGCATCTGTTGATGTCTTGCTGGGTGGTGGCTCTGCTCAATTTTCAGGTTCACAAATCTCTATGATGAGTTCAAACGGATATTCTGTTGTTTACAATCGGACTGAATTGAATGCAATAACAACAGGGAAGGTGTTTGGACTGTTTTCCAGCTCAGATATGGCCTATGAATATGATAGAGATTATGCAGTCCAACCCTCGATTGCGGAGATGACCAACAAGTCGCTCCAGATTCTCTCGCAAGACCCAGATGGTTTCTTCTTGATGGTTGAGGGAAGTAGAATTGACCATGCTGCTCATGCTGAGGATCATCAAAGAGATGCTCTTGATACAATAGCTTATGATAAAGCTGTAGGCGTTGCCATTGACTTTGTTAAGAAACGCAATAACACAATCCTCTTTGTTACAGCAGATCATGAAACAGAAGGACTTGTTGTATTGAGTCACAATCTCAACTCGGAATTACCTTCAGATTTCATCTCAGAGGAAGATAAGAGATCTCTCAGAATTGAACGGGCAAATAACGTTACAATTAATTGGACTGCTACGTATCACACCAATTGGTCAGTACCTTTGTTTGGTTATGGAACAGTATTCTCAGATTTGACGAATAATTCTACAATTGACAATACAGATATTTTCACCCTGATGAAGAATTTCTATATGGGTGTCCCACTCAATTCAACAGAAGAACCTCCACCAACTACTGAACCAACCGAACCTACAGAACCTACAGACACTACAACAACAACTGGGATGCCTGTTATTACAGACACTACGACAACCACTGCAACTTCTACCTCGACAGATGAGCCAACAAGTACACCTGGAGATTTGCTATATTCATCGTTGATTCTTGCAGCAGGTGTAGGAGCTGCAGTGATTATCGTTGTTGCATTATTTATGATACGCCGTAATACTCAATTATCCTGAAGTAACTTCCATGCATACCTCACAGTTCTTGAAACAGTCTTGAATCCAAATCGTTCATACAGATTGACAGCAGGAACATTGACAGTATCAACACCAAGAGAGAAGTTCTGTACCTCTTGACTTTGAAGTATATTCATTGTTTTTTTCAACAAGACCTTTCCCAATCCTGTTCCACGAAAATCTAGATGAATACCAATTGCTTCCAGATGTTCCTCCTCTTTCGATCTCGACAATACTAGACTGAATCCTATGATTATGTCATCTGAGAGTATAGCAAAAGATGCAGCTCCATTGATATTACGAGAACGATTGAATTTCTTCTCAAATTCTTGCTTTATTTCCTTCCTAGACATGTCGTGAATCCATCTCGCTTCTCCTGTTGTGAATGCATTATAGTAGCATTCGAAGATAGCGTCGTTATCAAAATCCAGTAGAGGTCGAAGTTCAAATTCGCTTGGAGTTCTGAAATCCTCCACTTCCCAGTCATCTAGACTTCGCACCATGAAATTGGTATCTTCCTGATTGTGCCATCCCTGAGACTCATACCACCTGCATCGAGCTTCGAAAGCTTTCATGTTTTCTTCTGACACACCTCCAAATGCAACCTCCATTCTTGTTATGTCAGATGATTTTGCATATTCATTGACTCTCGAAATAAGGTGTTGAGCAATTTCCCTCTCGTGGTTATCTGATACTACGAAAGGTTGCCATCGCCCGACTTCGCCTATGTTATCAGTGGATCGTTCAATTCCCATCCATCCTACAATCTTTTCTCCATCAAGCGCGAGAAACCCAACTTCAATCGGAAATCTTTCGTTCATGCTTCTCAGATATTCTTCAACTTGGTTTACATTGTAATCTCCAAGACCCTCAATTCTGCGTATATCTGCAGTAATCTCAGCTAAGGCTTTGATATCCAAGTCATCCCATTTCTTTTGTATAATTTTAACCATAATTACCACTCTCCTTTTTGTTGGTTGACTGAGATGAAAATCCTTGATGAGCCATCTTCATGTTCTTTGATTATGAGTCGTAAAGAAACATCCAGAAGAAGTCTTGCTTTAGAAAGCACGCTCTGGTGATAGACTCAGACAATTGGAACGGAATTCATAATCAAAAAAGAATTTCATTGGTATCAGTCTACCTCCTTATGAGCTATAGAAAGGTCACACTTGACTAACTTCATAAGTATTGTTAACTGCGCGTATCTGAAAGGTGGATGTCATGGTTACTGCTGAATATACTGCTGTGATTCTCAGATTTGGAGAGATTGGAATTAAATCAGACCAGACACGCCGCCGAATGAAAAACCTCTTGATTGCCCAAGTTGAATCCGCTTTGAGAGAGAGTAAGATTCCATTTGAAAAGGTTCATTCTGTCTATGGCAGAATATACATTGAAACTCAAAAGGCGATAGAAGCAGCTGAGGTTGCAGCCAAGGTCTTTGGAATCGTTTCTACATCTCCCGTTGTTGAAACCATTGCTGACATAGAGGAAATCCTCAGTGCTGGTGAAAAGCTTGTCAGAGCAGAGTTCAAGAAAGGTCTCACATTTGCTGTGGGAGCACGACGGATAGGTGAGCATCCATTCTCTAGTCAAGATATTAGAGAACAACTTGGCGAGAGAATCTTTGAAGGAATGCCGGAGCTTGAGCCAAGAGTTGATTTATCAAATCCTGAGCAGACAATCTACGTAGAGGTCCGTCACGGAAAGGCCCATCTCTTTACTCGTACAATAAAGGGTGTAGGAGGAATGCCAACAGGTTCTCAGGGAAAGGTTGTCTGTACAATCTCCACAGGACTCGATTCACCTATCGCTTCCTTCAAAGTGATGAAACGGGGTTGCATTCCAGTTTTTGTTCATCTTGACAACACTCCTTATGCTGATGAAAACTGCTCAGAGATTGCTGTCAAGCAGGCACAACTTCTTGCCAACTACATTCATGGTTTTGAAGTCAAGCTCTACATCGTTCCTCATGCTCATGATATTGAAGAGGCGAAGCAGCACGCACCCGAGAAGATGACCTGCCTATTTTGCAAGAGAAACATGTTGAGAATTGCTCGTGAGATAGCAATACAAGAGGGAGCTGATGCAATAGTCACAGGCGAAATAATTGGAGAGCAAGCGTCTCAGACTACTGCGAATCTACGTGTAATCGAGAATGCTGTAACTGATTTTCCAATTCTAAGACCTAATGCAGGTAATGACAAAGTCGATATAGAACATCTTGCCCAAGAGATTGGCACTTATGAATTTGCTAAGGAAGGTGCATCGTGTTGCACTCTGAATCCAAAATATCCCTCAGTCAGAGCTGATCCCAAGGAGGTTGCATCGTGCGAGGAGCCTATGGATCTCAGTATCCTTTCTGAAGAGCTCAAGAGTGCAAGGGTCATTGTTCTTCGAGAAGGAAAATAACCATCTTACAGCCAATAAGGATTCAAAACCAGTCAAATCGGTACAAAAATGCTATCAGCCTGTTATTCTTCCCTAGTTTACAGGAACACCATTCTTTCCGGTAATACAAAGTTCTTAAAGAAATTCGACCGAGAAACAGGAGTATCAATGCTGCAATTAGCAGATAGAGGAGTGTTAAACGTTTGCCGCGAGCAAGAAAGGACCGCATAATACCCGTAGCCCCTATTGATCGGCTAATTCGAGAATCTGGTGCTGGGCGAGTAAGTGACAAAGGTGCAGAAGAGCTAGCAAGGATTCTTGAGGAAATTGGAAAAATTATCTCAAAGAGAGCATTCGCTCTGACAGATCATGCTGGACGGAAAACAATCACTGACAAAGACATCAAACTTGCATTCGATCAATGGAAACCATGAGTCTAACATATAGGTTTTCAAGCGATATGGTACATACTATTTTGACCATTGAGATGTTTGGTGATCATATTTGGGAAAAGCAGTAGAAACTGTAGAAGACAATACAATCATCCTTTCAATACATGATGTGTCCCCAATCTTTGAAGACGAGATAGTGCAAACATATGATCACTTGTCTGATCTCGGCATTTCCAGTTTCTCCCTTTTAGTAACCCCCTTTTACGGACTGAAGAAGATAAACAAGTTTGTAAAAAATAGTTTCTTCACAAATTTCCTGAAGTCATTGAACTTGGAAATCTCGATGCATGGTTACTCTCATTTTGCCAAATCAGGATCCCCAAATGAATTCGATAAGATGACTCAGGAGAAAGCATTATCTCGTTTGAAAGATGGGATTGCAATCATAAGAAGTGGGTTTGGTTCAAAACCAATAGGATTCATTCCACCACTTTGGGAGTCAAAACCCAAGATTGTAAAATTAGTTAAAGAGGTGGGTCTTCAATTCTGTGTGAGTGGAAACAATATTCACGATCTCTCTAGGGACAAGGTTTTCCAGACTGCAGAACGTATCGTGAGTCAAGGGCAACGATCTCTATCAATTGAAGCATCTTTATTCGAGATTGAACTTGGAGGTGCGCTTCAGATAGCTATACATCCTCGTGACTATAGAATGAACAAATTGCTAGACCTACTTGAAGACCTTAAAGACCGACTTGGATATAGATTCTTGGGCTACAAAGACTATCTCAAATCGATGTAAAAACCTTCGAAAAAACGTCGATTCTTTCTTCAAACCGAACAGTGAACCTCCCGAACAACTTCTTATAGATAAGAGCTCAACTCAACAATCACTGGTTCCAGCATTATAGATGAAAAGCAGCATCTAAATCGGAAGCGGTTGCTGGTCGACAGAAAAGAGGAGGAATGCGCTCAGTGAGGAGAAGCAGTTTCATCGGTATACTAGTTGCAGTACTTTTTCTATTTCCCATGTTGAATTTATCATCTGACTATAGCCCTGTGGTGGCTTCTGCTAGCACATACCAATCTCTTGAAGGAGGGTCTGGATTGTTGGCAAATAATGATCCCAGTACTGGGGTTGCACCCGCGCTGCCTGTAAGTATCAGCGGTCAGATTTCCAATTTAGGTCAGGGAACATTGTTGTTCGACTCTTCCTCCTCTGGTGTTGGTTCAGTTACTCTGACAGATGGTTGGACTGGAACTGATCTTCAAGCTCAGATCGATTCCTTACAGTGGAAGGTTGAAGATGTTTTACAGAATGGAGATTTGAATAGTTACCACAATGAACAGTTCATCATCACCACCAGCTCAGCTTACAATTCGGAAGCTCACCGTGTTCCTGATGGATGGACACTGTTCAAGAATGTATTCGATGATGATGGTATCAATGCACATCCTAATCATGGGGCATACGAATTGTATAGCCATTCTGCTGGATATAGTTCAACATGGGGTGTCCGATTTGATGCTGATTGGGGTACTAGTTTCCAGCATACAGTCGATGATGAGATTTACTTTGGTCAAATGATTACACTCCCATGGAGAGAGGTGTATTCCGCGGAAATCAGCTTCAAATACTATGTATATTCCACATCTAACTTGGCAGACCAGGTGCATCTCTTCGTGAGGCTAGCAGGAGAAACCATCCCGTTTAACGTTTTTAGGCCTGGTGACACAACTGACACATGGCTGACAGCCACAACAACCATTCAGGCTGCTTCGATGTCTGGCCTTGCCAGTAAAGTAGCTGAGTTTGATATTGGTCTTACAGCTGGTCTTGAGGGAACAACGAATCCTTATTCTTACTTTGCCAGGGTACATGTTGATGACATTAAGGTAGCCTTCACTGTAAGGCCGTTCCCTGAACAGATTGATCTCAAAGCCAACAGTACTCTTGTTCGAGGTTTCACATCAGGCAGTGTATATCCCTATGTTCCTGACAACGACAACAGAGATTGCTATGACGCTTCAACAATCGGTCTTGATTTAAATGGATATGGCGACGATGGCGGTCTTGGAGTTGGAATTTGGGATGGTGGTGGTTTATACATTATCGATTCCGTCTTTAAGACAGGTCTCCAATTCCCTCTTGACATTCCAGACGGAGCTATTGTTACTTCTGCATATCTTGAAGTCGAAACAATGCTAGGTTCAGCTATTCCCTTGCCAGGAATGCGTATTCATGTGGCAGATGAAGATAATGTCACATCTTTCACATCTGGACTGCCTAGATTGGCAGACCGATACAATTGGGTGAATACAAGTGTTGATTGGACTCTCGAATCTTGGATAACAAGTCCTGATACAAGATACAGATCTCCCGAAATGGGTCCCGTCATTCAAAGCGTTGTTAGTAGATCAGGATGGTCTTCGGGAAACTACATCGCAATAATGGTCGATTTAATGTATGCAGATAATTACCAACGTTGGAACGATATCAAAGGAACTTCCAATTTTGATGGCAATAATAGGGCTCGTTTGTATGTTGAATACATAGTTCCAGAACCTGAAGACGCTATCATCTTTTTTGATTATCAAAAGGATATCACTGTTGATCATCTCGATGTTGCAGCAGATTTTACTGATTTTCCTGTACTGATCGATATCACTGATACTGACCTGAGAGATCATGTTCTCTCCAATGGAAATGACATTGCATTCACCATTGATGGTAGTCCTGTTGCCCATGAGGTTGAGCTTTACGAGGAATCAACAGGTCATTTAATAGCATGGGTGAAAGTCCCGTTCCTCTCAAGTTCAGTAGATACAGTCATAACAATGCACTATGGTTGCGAGAATGCTCCTCCAGCATTATCTTCGAGTGTCTGGAGCGATTACGAAACTGTTCATCATCTCAATCAAGATCCAACTGGGACCAATTATGACAGCACAAGCAACAACCATGATGGAACGTCTTATGGTGGACTTGGTCCAAGTGACCTTGTTATAGGACAAATTGGGAATGCACTTGACTTCGATGGGACTGATGATATACTATCTATTGGACAAATCGACACTGATGAATGGACTCAGTTCACAATGAGTGCATGGTT